>DATHRW010000039.1:0-1841 GCA_035464955.1 Gemmatimonadales bacterium | reverse complement strand
GACGGGACCGCAGCTCAAAGTGCGAGCAGAGCCGCTCGTCGACTTCGAACGCGCCGTCGGTTCGGAATCGGCGGCCCGGCAACTCGTTAACTATGAGGCGGAAGCCGGCTTTGATTTCGCCAAGGTCTGGGGTGCCCTGAGCCCATCGATCTACGCCGCAGTCATGAGCGAGGCGGCCGCCCGGGGAATTCGCGTGACGGGCCACATTCCCCAAGATGTCGGCCTGGAGGCCGTCCTCGAGGCTGGTCAATCATCGATTGCACACGTCGAGGAATTCTTCAACAAGGTCCTCGATCGTCGGCTCGACGACCCTCGCCTGTCCGAGGTCGCGGCCAGGACGAGTGCCGCGGGAATTCCGGTAATCACGACCCTAGTCACCTACGAGGCCATCGCAGGGAGCGTGGCCGAGGACCCGTCGCCATTGCTCAACCGCGAGGCGAAGCGCTGGATTGATCCGGTTCGACAGCTCCTGTGGGAACCACAATACAACAGATATCGCACCCCGGATCGACTGGGCCGAGACGCTGAGTACCGGAAGACATTGTCCTCCCTCGGTTACATTGCACGGGCCCTCTATCTTGCAGGAGTTCCGCTGATCGCAGGCTCTGACGCCGGCGAGATGCCCGGTCTCGTGCCCGGAGCAGATCTTCACCGCGAGTTGGAGCTGCTCGAGGCCGCCGGCCTGTCGAGATTCGCAGTGCTGCAGACTGCCACTCGGAACGCCGGCGCGTATCTGGATCCGGACGTAGGGTTCGGTACAATCGAAGTCGGAAAACGCGCAGACCTCATCCTTCTGGACGAGAATCCTCTTGAGAGTCTGAAAAATCTCAAGAATCCAGCTGGGGTAATGACTCGCGGCCGCTGGTTTTCAAGAAGTGATATAGAGGCGATGCTGGCTGGGGTACGTGATATCAACAAACGGACGGGTGCTTTCGCTGAGCTCCTCCTACGCCAGGGGATCGAGGCAGCAGAACGGTACGTGGCTGGGCTGGGCGGTGAGCAGCCAGGTTTCGCCGAGAGCCCCGCGTTGCTGCTGGCCTTCGGTCTCGCACAGCAGGGCAATCTCGAGGGAGCCCTCCGGGTTGTGCAGCTAGTAGCAAGGACATACCCCGATTCCTATATGCCGAACTACATCATGGGCGTAGCACTCATGAGCGCCGGTCACGTTGCGGATGGCCGGGCAGCGCTGGAGAGGGTGCTCGAAATCGTGCCGAACCATGATGCGGCAAGGGCGCTTCTGGCCTCGACGGGTGGGGGGCCATAAACACCACAGGAGCTTCCTCGAATCCGTGGCGGGAAAGCGTGCACGGGCGGGTTACCTCCATCCCACCACGCCGACCCGTACCAGGTCTTCCAGGTACCGGCCGACCATGGCCGTCGGTACTGGACCATATTCCGCGCTCAGCGCATTCCGAATGTCGGTGACGGTCCGCGCACCGTCGATGAAGTTCACCAGCTCGAACCGCTGGTTGCCGTTCAGCGTGAACTCAGGCGACGCGTACCAGGTCGCGCGGGCTTCCTCCAATCGGCTCTCGGGCAGCTCGAAGTCCAGCGGCCCGCGCGTCAGCCGGACCGGCACCCGTGAATCAGCGGCGTTACCGGAGCGACCGGTCGGAAGACCCGCGGCCCGTGCCTCATCGCCGAGCGCCGTTCGTAGGGCGGCGGCAACCTGATCGAGCCTATTCCCCGCGGCACGGAGCGCACGCCGGGCTTCCTCGCCTTCATTGAAGAGCCCGACCGACGCGACCGCCGCCTGCTCCCACGCCGCCGTATGGGTCAGCGCGTTCTGGCCTTCGAACCAGGCCGATGCGCGCTCATCGCCCGACGCCGCCAGCATCGCC
>DATHRW010000038.1:0-7170 GCA_035464955.1 Gemmatimonadales bacterium | reverse complement strand
ATTGGGATCATCACGATGTCCGTGGTGGCCGGCAGGAATAGGTCGGCGTGGACGCTAGGGAAATATGCCGAGCTCGGCATAGGCAATCGCAATCTTATCGATCGCGTACACAAAGGCCGCCGTCCGGAGATCGACGTCCTTGCCGAGGCGCTTCTGGGTGTCGCGAACGGTATGATAGGCGGTCACCATCGTTTCTTCCAAACCGGAATTCACCAGGTCTTCCTCGGTGGCTCCCTTGGTGAACTCGCGGGCCTCGGCGGCGCTGAACTTCCGTCCGGTGGATTGCTCGACCGCGTTGAGCAACCGCCCGAAGGCGTGCTCATCGAAGCGCTTCTGCATGCGGCCGAATCGCAGGTGGGACAAGTTCTTGACCCACTCGAAGTAGGAGACGGTGACCCCGCCGGCATTCAAGTAGGTTCCCGGAATGATGAGGGCGCCTCGCCCTTCGAGGTATGTGTCTGCATCCGCGGTCACCGGACCGTTGGCCGCCTCGGCAATGATCTTGGCCTTGACGCGCTTCATGTTCTCGCCGGTGATTTGCCGCTCGAGTGCCGCCGGCACCAGGATGTCGCACTTGATTTCCAAGATATCGGTGGTCGTCGCCAAGTTCTTCGCCCCCGGGAAATCGAGAATCGACCCCGTTTCCCGGCGGTGTGCCATGACGGCTTCGACGTCCAATCCCTTCGCGTTGGCAATGGCGCCCTCGTACTCCGACAACGCAACCAAGACCCCACCGCCTTCCTGAATGAACTTGGCGGCGTGGTACCCGACGTTCCCGAGACCCTGGACGGCGACGGTCTTGCCTTCGAGGCCGCGGGTGAGCTTGAGCGCCTTCATGTCCTCAGCAACGTCGCATGCCTCACGGATTCCAAAGAAGGCACCGCGTCCGGTGGCCTCGACCCGCCCCCGTATCCCTCCTTGGGTCACGGGCTTCCCGGTCACACACGCAACGGGATTCAGCTGTCCCTCGTGGAGGGAGCGATACGTGTCCACGATCCAGGCCATTTCGCGCGGCCCCGAACCGAAATCCGGCGCCGGAACATCGACTCCCGGCCCGATGAAATTCTTCTTGACCAATTCGAAGGTATACCGGCGGGTGATCCGCTCGAGTTCCCTGTCCGAGTACTTATGCCTCGCGACCCGGATTCCGCCCTTGGCGCCGCCAAAGGGCGCGTCGACCAAGGCGCACTTGTACGACATCATCGCGGCGAGGGCCATGACTTCGTCTTCGCCCACCGCCATGCTGTAGCGGATGCCGCCCTTGGTGGGCAGCCGGTGGTGGCTATGCTCCGCCCGCCACGCCTCGATGACCTGGATCGTCCCATCGTCCCGCTTGATGGGAAAGGTCATATGGTACACACTGTTGCAGATCTTGATTTGTTTGAGAAGCGTCGCCGGATGATCGGTGTGCGCGGCGGCGCGATCGAAGCTCCTGTTGACTTGCGCCATCAGACCGTTTGACAGAGCCATACGATTCCACCCTGTTCGCCGGGCTATCGCACCCGGGCTCGGTAAAACTCGCAACGAAGATCGCGCGGAATCTAGCGTATTTGGTCCGCTGACGGGATGGCCGCGGGAATGGGGTAGCCCGGACTGACTGGCCTCCTTCTAGCAGCCCTCCCTCGGCAGCCGCAGCGGCCCGAGCTATGTTTTGGGACGTGGACTCCATCCTCACCACCCTCGGCGAGATCTGGCCGGCCGTCGCTGCCGTCCTGACGTTTCTGCTGTCTCTCATCACCTCCGCCCACATCGTTCTGTACAAGAGCGATAGCCGCGCGGCCGTCGGCTGGGTGGGCGTGGTCTGGCTGGTCCCGGTGATCGGAGCCGTGCTCTACGTGCTCTTCGGCATCAACCGGATCCGACGCCGTGCGGCCCTCAACCGAGGGTATCAGACATTCGAAACCCAGGTGGCCCAACGTCCGCCCCAGGTTCTCCTGCCTACCCAGGCTGAGTCCCTGCTGCAGCTTGTCGCCTATGGGGACCGCGTTGCGGGACACTCCCTCACCATGGGCAACGCCATTACCCCACTCGTGAACGGTGATGAGGCCTTCCCCACTATGCTCTCGGCTATCGACTTGGCCCAGAGCAGTGTCGCCCTGTGCACGTACATCTTCGACCACGGCCCGGTCGGACAGTCCTTCCTGGACGCGTTGGAGCGCGCAGTCCATCGCGGTGTCACCGTGCGCGTGCTCATTGATGCGGTCGGAGCTCGCTATTCGTGGCCCCCCATCGTCCGAGCCCTCAGGCGGCGCCACATCCCGGTCGCCCGCTTCGAACACACCATCGTGCCCTGGCGCATGCCCTACATGAACCTGCGCAACCACCGGAAGCTCCTCATAATCGACGGCACTCTTGGATTCACAGGAGGCATGAACATCCGCGAGGGGGGCGTCCTCGCCAGCCAGCATCCCCATCCGGTCCAGGACCTTCACTTCAAGATCGAGGGCCCTGTCGTGGCACACTTGATGGAGGCGTTCTCGGAGGACTGGATCTTCACGACCGGTGAGGCCCTGGATGGCAGGGACTGGTTTCCGCGTCTTGAGGACGCCGGCCAGGCGATTGCCCGAGGCATAACCGACGGTCCCGACCGGGATCTCGACAAGGCCGAGTTGACGCTGCTTGGCGCCTTGGCGGCCGCGCGGTCCTCGGTCCGGATCGTGACGCCCTACTTCCTTCCCGACTCCAGATTGATCAGTGCGCTGAACGTGACCGCCATGCGCGGAGTGGCGGTCGAGATTCTCCTGCCGCAGAAGAACAACCTCGCCTTAGTCCAATGGGCCTCCACTGCGCAACTGTGGCAGGTCCTGCACCGAGGGTGCCGCGTCTACTATACTCCCCCACCGTTCGACCACACCAAGCTCATGTTGGTGGATGACTGCTGGGCCTTCTTCGGATCCAGTAACTGGGACCCGCGGAGCCTGCGACTCAACTTCGAGTTCGACGTCGAGTGCTTCGACCCGGATCTCGTGTCCAAATTGGACGACTTGGTCGAGCGCAAACTCAGTATCGCGCACCCGGTCACCCTGGAAGAGGTGAACGGACGGCCACTCCCCATCAAACTCCGGGACGGGGTCGCGCGGCTTGCGGCTCCCTACCTCTAGCCGCAGGAAGGAGGCTGCATGGCGTTTAATCTGACGACGCCGCTTCGTCGCTCGACCACCGATGTCATGATCACGGGTGTCTGCGGCGGCATCGCCAAGTGGCTCGGCTGGGACCCAACGGTCGTGCGGGTGCTTTACGTCGCCCTGTCTGTCGCCTCGGTCGCGTTTCCGGGCATCCTGGCCTACGTCATCCTGACCGTCGTGATTCCGAAGGAAGGATTCTAGTCGCTCAGCCCAGCTCCAAACTGGCCGCATACGCCTGCACGCCAGAGACGATGTTCGCCAGGTCGGGCTGCAACCGAATCACCGGCAGCAGCGGATCATCAGCCATCGCCGCGAGACGCCGGGGCATGGTCTGGATGGTGTAGTCGAGAATCCGAAGGTCCGGGGTAACTTCCTCCCAGGCAAGCGGGGCGGACACCGGGGCGCCGGGAAGAGGACGAGCACTATAGGGCGCCGCGATGGTCCGGCCATGGCCGTTCTGCAGGAAATCCACGTATACCTTGCCCTCACGGCGGGCGGGATTCCGGACGACCGTTGCGATATCCGGGAGCTCGGCAACAACAATGTTCGCGAATAGCTCCCCGAAACTGCGTGCCTGCTCGTTCGTCACCTGCCGGCCCATCGGAAGCAACACGTGCAGCCCCGACGACCCGCTGGTCTTCACGAAGTGCGGGAGACTGATCGCCTCGCAAAGCCGATGAATTGCCTGCGCAACAGTCACGACGTGAATGAATGGGGCCTCTTTCGGGTCGAGATCCAGAATGCACCAGTCGGGGCGCTCGAGCGCGTCGGCGCGGCTCGCCCATAGGTGCAGCGGGATCGTGCCCAGGTTGATGAGGTAGAGCAGTGATGCCTCGTCATCGCAAATGAAATAGTCAATCTCCCGCTGGGCCTGCTCACTCCACATCCGCTCGGTCCGAAGCCAGTCGGGAATGAACTTCGGCGCATCTTTCTGATAGAACGACTTGCCCGTGATCCCGTCCGGATATCGGGTCAGCACAACCGGGCGGTTCTTGAGATATGGCAGGAGCCACGGCGCAACCGTCCGGTAGTAGTCGATCAAGTCGCCCTTGGCGTAGCCCTCGTCGGGCCAGAAGACCTTCTCGAGGTTGGAGAACCGCACTACCCGATCGACCGGCCCTGCGTGCTGAACGGCGGCCGGTTCCTCGAGCCGAGGCCGCCCGGCCTGGCGCACACATTCTTCCATCGGCTTGTCGTCCCGAAACTGGATGAACACCGGCTGCCGTAGCAGACCCTCGTCCGTCCACTCCTTGTAGCGGACCTCGCAAACCAGATCGGGCTCGACCCACGTCGTGCCCCGATCTTGCGGAAGCGGCCCGACACACGGCGCGTCGGGCCGACTTCGGGCCTCGAGTTCCGGTGCGATTTCGGTGAGTTGGTCCTGGCTGAACCCGCTGCCCACGCGGCCGCCATACACGAGCGTCCCATCGACATAGTCAGCCACGTGCAGCGCACCGAACCCACCGCGTGATCCCTTGGGAGCGGTGTACCCTACCACCACGAAATCGTCGGTCCGATCGGACCGCACCTTGAGCCACGCAGACGAGCGGCCGCCCTGATACGGAGCGTCGGCTCGCTTGGCGACGATTCCCTCGAGCCCGAGCTTGCGGACTTGCGCAAACACCGCGTCACCTTGCTCCGCGATGTGGTCGACGAACGGCAGCGGACCAACCGGCGGCAGGATGCGTCGCAGCAGCGATTTTCGGACCTCGAGCGGCAAGGGCCGCAGGTCGAAGTCCTCGAATCCCAGAAGGTCGAATACGAAATAGGTCGCGGGAATGGCCACCGCTGCCCGTTTGACGTCCAGCGGCCGGGTCAGTCGTGCGCGTTGCTGCAGGCGCTGGAAGCTCGGCCGGCCCTCGGCATCGAGCGCCACCACCTCCCCGTCCAGCACGAGACGCCGGAAGGGTAGCGCGGCTACCGCCCGTGCGATCTCCGGGAAACTGTCCGTCGTGTCCCGGCCGGCTCGGGTGCGGAGCATCGCCGCGCCCTGGTCCAGGCCAGCCACGATGCGGTAGCCGTCGAGTTTCAGCTCGAAGACCCAGTCCGGCTTCGTGAATGGCGTATCACTCGTCTCCGCCAACATGACCTCGACCGCGGCTGCGTCAACGCGCTGCTGCGGTGCTCCGAGTTGGACAAGCTCCTGCGTGATCGGTGCAGCCGGGTCGCGCCCCGAGGCGAGGTCGTCCACCGACAACCCCGACATGACCGATACCTCGGGCACCTCCACCCCGCCGGCAACCTGGTACGCGTCCCGCTCCTTGATGAGGAGCCAATCCTTCTCCGACTTCTTGATTTTGACCAGGGTCCAGGCACCCTTGAGTTTGTACCCCCGCAATTCGAAGAGGAGCTTTCCTTTCTTCAAGCCCTCGAGTGGATCCTCCAGTGGAATCCACACCCCACGATCCCAGATGATGACGGCGCCCGCGCCGTAGTTACCCTCCGGAATCCGCCCCTCGAAATCACCGTACTCGATGGGATGATCTTCGACGTGAACGGCAAGCCGCTTGTCCTGTTGGTCGAACGACGGCCCCTTCGGCACGGCCCAGGAGCGAAGCACTCCCTCCATTTCGAGTCGGAGATCGTAGTGGAGCCGTCGGGCCGCGTGCTTGTGCACCACAAACAACGAGCCGCGCTCCCGCCCGACCGCACCGCTCGGCTCCGGTGTGCCTTCGACGGAACGTTTTGCCCGGTAAGTACTTAGGGGGTCAGTGGTGCCTTCGTCCGTTGCGGCCATACTAGGAATCTCGTATGATTTCGCTCATGAGTGCACGCCCCATTGCTGCCGCGACAATTTCCTTCGGTTTGGTCTCCGTCCCGATCAAACTCTACTCCTCGTCCGAGTCCGCGGCCAGGATCTCGTTCAACTGGGTCGATAAGAAGACCGGGTCGCGCCTCAAACAACAGTATATCAGCGCCGCCGACGGCCGAGTCGTGGCCAAGGACGAGATGGTCAAGGGCTACGAGTTCTCCAAGGGCCAATACGTGCTGTTTACTCCGGAAGAACTCAAGGCCCTGGACGAGAAGGCGACGAACTCGATCGACATCTCGGAATTCGTCCCTCTGGACCAGGTCGATCGTCTCTACCTCGACAAGGCCTACTATCTCGGTCCGGACAAGGGCGGCGAGCGCGCCTACCGTCTCTTGGCGGAGGCCCTCAAGCAAACTGGACGGGCTGCCCTGGGCCAATACGCTGCGCGCGGTCAACAACACCTGATCCTGGTGCGACCGATCGACGGCATCCTGGTGTTGGAGCAACTCCACTACGCCGATGAGTTGCGGCCCGCGTCCGAGGTCCCCGCTGACCCGGGCGAGGTCAAGGAGCAAGAACTCGAACTGGCCAAGCAGCTGATCAGTCAGACGGCCACCGACGTATTCAAGCCCGAGACCTACCGCGATCAGGTGCGCGACCGGGTCCTCGAAGCCATCCAACGGAAGGTCGAGGGCGAGGAAATCACCTCCGAGCCGGCGGAAGCTCCCCAGACGAAGATCCTCGACCTGATGGCGGCCCTCAAGGCAAGCCTCGCCGAGGGCGGGAACGAGGCCGCCAGTGAGGAGACACCCGCCAAATCCAAGCGCAAGACCGCCTCCTAGGTTTCCCCAGGGCGGCGTGATCTCCGTCACCGGCATGGTGATGTAGATCACTAATCTCTAATGACTTAACATTACAGCGCCTGGCACGTCTCCTGGGCAGATTGGAGGCGATATGGGCCTCTGGTCCAACCATAGCACATACAGGAGCGTGAACCATGCAGACCTCTGTCCCCGTGACGAGACTGATCGCGGCCGGCGCCATGGCGGTAGCATTGGCCCTCACCGCGTGTAGTGAAGAAGTCACGGCCCCGGGCGGCACGACCGTCGCCCTGAGCCAGGCCGAGGCCGACGAGTTGGGCGCCATGGTCAGCGACGATGCCGAGTCGTTTGCGGAGGCCTCGACCTACGACAACACGACCGGTTTCGACGTCGACTTCGCGGAGGTTGGGTTTTCGGGCCCGCCCATCCCGGGCGCCACCGGCGTGTGCCAGCCGACCATCACCCCTCCCCA
>DATHRW010000037.1:0-2198 GCA_035464955.1 Gemmatimonadales bacterium | reverse complement strand
CCCCCTCCAACGCCAACATGGGCGGGGCCATCACCTATTTCGACCAGCTGATCGCGGTGCCCCGGGCCACCCAATACCTCACCGACCTGGCCTACCATCGCTACGGCGGGGTCAGCACCGGGAACCTGCAGACCATCGGCGCGCGGGCCCAGGCCGCCGGGATCCGCACCGGCATGCTCGAGCACATCGGCAGCGGTTATCAGGATCTGCACCAGGATCTGACGCTCGCGCGGAATTCGAGCTGGCAGCAGTTCATCCTGGGCTGGTGTAACAACACCGATGACGGCGGGGGGGCCTACTATCACGTCGACGTGAGCAGCCCGACGGCGCCGGTGATCCGGCCCGACAGCCGCACCCGCTACCTCCAACAATATTTCCGGGATGTGCGGCGCGGCGCGGTCCGCTATCAGGCCACCAGCACCAGCGGCACCTTTGAGCCCCTCGCCTTCCGGAACACCAGCGGCCGCTGGACGGTCGTCGTCAAGGCCAACGCCGGCGGCCCGTTCAGCGTGACCGGCCTCCCGGCCGGCTCCTACGGGGTGACCTACACCACCGCCACCGAGTTCCGCACCGCCCGGCCCCCGGTGACCCTCGGCGCCGGCCAACCCCTCGTCACCAGCATCCCCGCCACCGGGGTCCTCACCATCGCCGCCCAGTAGGACGGCTCGATGCTAGTGGAACAAGCAGCCGGCCGCCGAGCCGGCTGCTTGTGTTAGGGGCCTGCCAATCGGTTGTACACCAGGCCGACGAGGCGGCCAAGCGCATAACCGACCACGAATGCATAGATGAACCCGATAATGCTGCCCAGGAAGGTGACCCGGAAGCCGGGGAAGAAGACGGCCAGGAGCTGCAAGTGTTGGCCCACATTCGGCCCGCCCTTGAGCACCAGCACATTGGTCGCGATGAAGAGTCCTCCGCCCAGAAGCAGCCCAAACGCGATCCCCCAGGCTCGGGCATTGAGCCGCAGCAGCGCGTGTTGGAGGATCTCGTCTTCGTCATTTGCCATCGGTCACCGCCCGCGTCTCGAAGTGGATCAGTCAATCAGATGTGGTCCAGGAAGTCACGGGTCTGCAACAGCTCCGACTTCACCCGGACGAAGAAAATCAAGACCCCAATCGTGAAGTTTCGAATGAACGCGAAGAACCACCCGGCGACGAATCCGGAGAGGAATCCCCATCCGAAGCCAACGATGGCACCTTCCCACGAAACGGTATAGCCGGCGAAATAGTGCCTCAGGAGCGCGAGGCCGGGGCCCACGTCCGGGCCACGAAGGACGTACAGCGCCGTTGCACCAGCAACCTGCAATCCCGTCGCGAGTCCTATCGCGACGCCGAAGGCACGCTTATGGAGCGGCGCAAAGGCGTACGCCAGAGGTGCCGGTGTGGCACTCGCTCCGCTGGGAGTGACGTTGGGCATCAGGCCTCCCTTCGACGCTCGGCCCCGGCGATCACCCGGTGCACGCGTTTAGGACATTCACGACCCATATCATGTATCACGGACTACCTCAAATGCGTGAACGCCGTTGGAACGCCCTGTTCCGAAATATGTCTTGTGGACTTGCTGGAAGCCCCACCCTTCAAGGTAGCGGTAGAACGCGTCTTCATCTACGAGGCGCTCATGAAACTCTCCCACAATAACCTTGACGTTGACCAAACGATCGCCAAGTCCCCGGACGCAGTCAAATTCGCTGCCTTCAACATCGAGCTTTAGAAGGTCGATCTGTGTGATACAATGACGATCCATGAGGGTGTCGAGCCTGATCTGGGAAACGGAGAGCCTCCCCACCGCTGGCGCGGTATCGACCACCGAGTGCATTGCACCATGCGCGGCCAGATGAAGCGTCACGGATTCATCAGCCGCGCCGAGGGCAACTTGCTCGAGGGTCACGTCACTATGTGCATCAAAATTTGCCTGCAGCAACAGGAAATTGCCGAGGTCGGGTTCAACGCAAACCAGCTTCGCACCAGGATATTGGCCCAAGAACCGGAGGGTCGCTACTCCGATATTCGCGCCGGCATCGATAATCGTTGGGCGCTCCGGGAGGGGGGAACGCACCTGGTATTGTCGTTCATGAAGGATCTCGCCCAGGGTGTAGATATCACACATTCTCATATGAAACGGAATCACGAGATCGGCAACGCGCAGCCGGACGACGATCTCGGCTGGGTCCGTTGGTGGTGCTGAGGGTGCGGCGATAG
>DATHRW010000036.1:0-16064 GCA_035464955.1 Gemmatimonadales bacterium | reverse complement strand
ATACCGGCGGCGAAGAACAACGCATCGTCGGCCACGGCGAGCAATGCGAGGAGCCCGAACGACGCGAGCCCGAAGCGCTGCCAGGCGGCGTAGGTCGCCGGCACCAACACCACCACCATGACGTACACCGCGAGGAACCAGCTCGGCACCAGCGCCACTTGGGAGCCGACGCGGATCATTTCGGACTCCACACCGAGTCGACCGGCGATGGCGCCGGCGATGGCCCAGAGCAGTAGCAGAGGAAGAACCGGTCCGACCAGCCGCTGGAGCCTGGAGCGGAGCCACTCGCCGTAGGTCTTGCCCGATCGCGTCGCGGACTTCCACGATACGCCGTTGGAGTAGCCGCCGACCAGGAAGAAGATGGGCATCACCTGGAACACCCAGGTGAGCCACCGGGTCCAGGGCTCGTATTCCAGCAGGCTGCTGACCGTGGGCCGGCCGTCGACCAGGTACAGCACCCCGACCATCCAGTGGCCGGTGATCACGGCCCCGATCGATGTCGCGCGCAGGAAATCGACGTAGCGGTTGCGCGACTCGGGCGTGGCTGCCGCGACGGCGGCCGCACGGGACCAGAGCGTCTGCCTGGGGCGGGTGGGGGCCGCGTTCCCGCTCACCGAGATACCGGGGCTATACGCCCACCATCGCTTCCGCCTTCAGGACCCTCTGGAATTCGCGCAGCCACGCCGGGTGGGCCGGCCAGGCAGGCGCCGTGACCAGATTCCCGTCGACATGCGCCTCGGGCCAGTCCTTCTCGACGTACGTGCCGCCCGCCGCGGTGACCTCAGGCCCGCAGGCGGGATAGGCCGAGCACTTCCTGCCCTTGAGCACGCCTGCGGCCGCGAGCAGTTGGGCCGCATGGCAGATGGCCGCTACCGGCTTCTTCGCCGACATGAAGTGCCGCACGATGTCGAGCACGTCCTGATTGAGCCGTAGATACTCGGGCGCCCGACCGCCCGGGATCACCAGCGCGTCGTAGTCGCTCGCCTCGATGTCGGCAAAGGTCGCGTTCAAGGTGAAGTTGTGCCCCGGCTTCTCCGTGTAGGTCTGGTCGCCCTCGAAATCGTGCACCGCCGTCTTCACGGTCTGTCCGGCTTTCTTGTCGGGGCAGACCGCGTCGACCGTGTGCCCCACCATCTGCAGTGCTTGGAACGGCACCATGACCTCGTAGTCCTCCACGAAGTCTCCCACCAGCATCAGTATCTTTGCCATCACGGTCTCCTCGTTGGCTATTGGCTACCGCGCACCTCCCCATCGCCCCCCGCTATCAGCTATCGGCTATCTGTCTTTGCACAGCTGCCCGCAGAGACCGATGACCGATAGCAGGCAGCCCTGCTGCGATCCTCCACTGCAACCGACCGACCGCTGATAGCCTCTAGACAGCTTCCTCACAGCCGCATCCGCTTCACCAGCGCCACAAAGCGAGCATCGCCGCGCAGCGGATCCAATATCGGCTCCACGTTCAAGTAGACCAACCATCCTCTGCGTTCCTGATACGCTCGCTCGATCCACTCGAAGGCCTGGTCGGTATTGCCCAGGGCCACGTGCATCGTGGCGAACGCGACCGGCGACACGTAGCCCTCGGCGGCACGCGCTTCCAGCTCGCCCATGAGTCGCCGCGCCTCGTCGAGTCGGTTGCTGGCCGCGGCGAGCTGCGCCAAGCCCGCGATGGTGTAGGCCGAGTCGGGAGCTAGTGCAAGCGCCTCCCGAAATGCGTCGGCTGCTGCCTGGTACTGTCCGTCCTGGGTCAAGGCCAACCCCAGCACCCGGTGGCTCTCTTCGGCCGTCGGCTGCAGCGTCACCGCGTGGCGCAAATGGACCAGCGCTTCGGCCGGCCGTCGAGCGTAATAGTACAGCCACCCCAGGGTCCGGCGGATCGACACCGACGCCGGGTCGGTCTCGAGCGACGCCCGTCCCTCGGCCAGCGCCTCTTCGATCCGGCCCAAGGCCATGAGCAGCCAAGCGTACCACTGATGCGCGGTCGCGTAGGTCGGGTTCAGCTCGATCGCGCGTCGGAACTCGCGATCCGCGGTCTCCCAGTCCCATTCGTAGAGGAATGTGACCCACGCGAGGGAGGTATGGGCCTCGGCAAGGTCATCATCCAACTCGAGAGCCCTGAGGGCTTCGGCTTTGGCGCGCTGCATCCCCTCGGCCACAGGAATTCCTCGGTAGTCGAGCTGCAGCGCATAGGAATCGGCGAGTCCGGTGTGCGCCAGGGCATAATTGGCGTCTTCCGCGATGGCCAGTTCGAAGTGCCTGATCGCCTCCGTCAGCCCTTTCTGGCCGCGCCGATTCCAGTGGTAGCGACCGCGGAGGTAGTGGCTATAGGCCGTCAGGTTCTCAGTATAGCGTTTGGGCACGGGCTCGCCGAGGTCACCGACCAGCGTCCGGCGGAGCGTGGCGACGATGGTGCGGGCGATCTCATCCTGCACCTGGAAGACATCGCACAGCTCGCGGTCGTAGCGTTCCGACCAGAGGTGGCGGCCGTCGGTCACATCGGTCAGCTGGGCGGTGATCCGGATCTGATCGCCGGCCTTCCGAACCGTCCCCTCGAGCACGACTGCTACGTTCAGCATCGCGCCGATTTCCCGAATGTCCCGTCCGGTTCGCTTGAAGGCAAAGGCCGATGTCCGGGAGGCGACCTTGAGCTTTTCCACCTTGGCGAGCGCGTTGATCAGCTCGTCGGTCATCCCGTCGCTGAAGTACTCGTTATCGGGATCGGCGCTGGTGTTGACGAAGGGCAGTACCGCGATGGTCCGTGTGTCACCGACACCGGCAACGCCACGGAAGGCGGCGGTGTATCCCGAGGCCTGGCTACTCAACGCCTCGGCAAACTCGAGTGCCGTCGCGTAGCGGTCGTCCGGTTCCTTGGCCAGCGCCTTCGCCACGGCGTAATCCACCCACATGGGCACGTCCGCGCGCTTGGCCCGAAGCGACGGCGCCGATTGGATCGCATGGAGCGCCATGGTGGCGCGCGCCGTCGACCCAGCGAATGGCGGTGCGCCCGCCAGCGCTTCGAACAGAACGCAGGCCAGGCTGTAGAGATCAGTCCGGCCGTCCAGCACGCGCTCGGCGGTGGCCTGCTCAGGACTCATGTAGGCCGGCGTCCCCACCGCGAGGCCGATCTCGGTCAAGCCCTCGCCTCGCTCGTCGCACCCGGCGCAAACCGCCTTGGCCACGCCGAAATCCGCGATCACCGGCTGATCCTCGCTTAGGAGTATGTTCTCAGGCTTGATATCCCGATGGATCACTGAACGGCGGTGCGCGTAATCCAAGGCCAGGGCCACGGCACGGGTGATTCGCACGGCATCATCGACCGGCAGCCGCTCTTCCCGCTTCATCCGGTCGCGGAGCGACCCGCCGTCCACATACGGCATGACGTAATAGAGCAACCCACGGTCGTGACCCGAGTCGTAGAGCGGCAGGATGTGGGGGTGCTGGAGCTGGGCGGCGATCTCGATCTCGCGCAGGAATCGCTCCGCGCCGACCTCGGCGGCGAACTCGGCGCGCAGTACCTTGACCGCAACCTTCCGGTGGTGCTTCGTGTCCTCGGCCAGATAGACCGTGGCCATCCCGCCGCTGCCGATCTTCTGCTCGATCGCGTAGCGGCCGGCCAGTGCTTCGTGCAGGCGTTCGAGTTCGGTGGCCACCCCACGGGCTCCTCGACGGGACCCTTGAGGATAGACCCGATGAAGCGATCAGGCTACCGGACGGCCGAGCCCGTATCGTTGCCGGAGCCGCCGGGTCTCGAACGCCAGCGTCGAGAAGGCGGTGAGGCAGGCCACGGCCCCGAGTATCAGGACGAGCCGAAGGACCGGTTCTCCTGCCTGCATCCGGTCACTGGCCAGGCGAACCAGTGTGCGCAGCCACTCGACCGCACCCAGCAGCAGCGCCACCTGAGCCAGACGGGCCACCCAGCGCTTCCTGACCAGGAGGAGTGCGAGCAGCAGGACGACTGCGGCAAGCATCAGCACGTTGGGGCTGCGCAGGAAGTGCGCGCCGAGGATGAGCAGGCTCAGAACGACCGGGATGAACGGCACCGTCAGTTGCTCGGGGGAGCGTCGCGCGTGGGATCGGGGAACTCGATGGACGCTGGGGTCCACGTATCCGGGTCGCCGACAATGCCACGCCGATAGCTGACGACTTCGATCCGGGCCGGGACGACCTCGATCAAGAGGTAACTGGTTTCGCGGTCCGGATAGAACTGGGTCCATTCCTCCTTCCACCGGCGGGCCTTCTCGGCCGGATCGTCCACCAGCCGCGCGGTGCCGTGGATGGACACGTACCCGTCCGCCTCGGGCGCTGGGTAATAGAGGGTTACCCTGGGATCGTTGGCGATTTCCTCGACCTTTCGGCTCCGCCGGTTGGTCCCGAACCAGACCACCATGTTCGCATCGGGCCGAAACGGATCCATGGTGCGGACCCGCGGCCGGCCGGACTGGTCGAGGGTGATGAGCGCATTGAACCGGGTGGCGGCCATGATCTCGCGCGCGGCGGCGATCAGGGAATCGCGCGACGACATGGGCTCCAGGCCGTCTTGGGCGTGAAGAGTCGGCAGCGATACGGAGCAGCAAATGGCCGAGACGGCCACCGCACAGCGAGCAAGGGTTCTCATGATCAGTCCGGAAGTTCCGAGAGTCGACGCGGCGTCGTGCCACTTCACGTCCACGTGCTTCCTTCAACCAGGTAAGAAGGTAATCACGATGAGATAGTCAACACCGCCGCCACGACGATCCCCACAGGACACCCCATGGCCGATCGGCCATCCCCAGGGATCGGGCAGTCGGGTGGCAGGAGTGGAGAAGGCGGCGCTTGGCCCGGGCCAGCAATCGGTGACCGGATTTGCCCGGCGCACGGGGGGCAGTGTTCACGAGGCGGTGCCAAGGCGATTCAGCAGCATCGGCGGGTGAGCGAGGACTCAGCGGGAGGCTGCGATCGCCTTGCCCTTCAGCTCGGCCAGGAACCCGCGGGCCCAATCGTGCACGGTATGACGCCGTACCACGTCACGCATGGCCTGCATCCGGGTGGCGGCTTCGCCCGGCGTCATCTCCAGCGCATCCCGCATCCCCTCGGCCACCCCGTCGACGTCATACGGATTCACCAGGATCGCGGAGCTCAACTCCGCCGCGGCACCGGCGAACTCGCTCAACACGAGCACGCCCGTCCCTTCCACTCGGGCCGCCACGTATTCCTTAGCCACCAGGTTCATCCCGTCGGCCAGCGGTGTCACCAACATGACGTCGGCAGCGCGATACATGGCGATCAATTCGTGGAATGGGAGGTTCCGGCGCAGGTAATGCACCGCGGCAACGCCGATCTCGCCGTGCTCTCCGTTGATCTGTCCCACTAATTCCTCGACCTGCCGACGGAGCACCCGGTATTCCTTGATCCGTTCCCGGCTCGGCACGGCGATCTGCACCAGGACCGACTCTCGCACCGTGGACATGCCGGACCGGAGAAGCTCTTGGTACGCCTTGAGCCTGAGATCGATTCCCTTGGTGTAGTCCAGCCGGTCCACTCCCAGAATGAGTTTCCGGCCGGCACCCAGCGTCTTGTGAAAATATTCGGTGCGTTTCGCGATGTCGGGTTCCCGCGCCGCCGCGTCGAACCGGTCGAACTCGATGGAAATCGGGAACGCGTCGATCCGGACCGATCGGCCCTTGTAGTTCAGCCGCCCGCCGGTCGCGCCGCGCCGATCGAAGCCGTACCCGCCCAGGACATTCTGCCGCCGAGCCGATTCCAATAGGTTGCCGACGCAGGTACGGGTTTGGAGCCCGAGCACGTCGGCACTCAGCACCCCGTCCAAGACCTCCTCCCGCCACGGGAGGCGTGCCAAGAGATCGGGCGATGGACACGGCGTGTGCAGGAAGAACCCCAGCTTGAGATCCGGCCGCACAGCGCGGAGCATGGCCGGCACCAGTTGGAGATGGTAGTCGTGCACCCATACCACGGCACCCACGTCGGCAGCGTCGGCGGCCGCGTCCGCGAAGCGCCGGTTGACTTGCTCATAACTCCGCCACCAGTGGCGGTGGTACTCCGGTGGCAAGACCGCTTGATGGTACAGCGGCCACAGTGTGCGATTACACGCCCCCTCGTAGAAGTCGGCGTATTCGGACATACTGATGGACACGGGGATGTTGAAGATGCCGTCGTGGACGAAGGGACCGGTCTGGGAATCACGCTCTCCCGTCCACCCGACCCATGCTCCGCCCATTTCGCGCGTGATGGGGGCCAACGCAGAAACCAGCCCTCCGGGACTCGTCTCCCAGGTCTCGTGACCCTTCCGCAGAATGCGGCGGACCGGCAGGGTGTTGGCCACCATCACGAGTGAGAACTTCTTACCGCGGGTGCTCACGGTCTTCCCAACGAAAAAAGGAATGAGGAGTTGCCCGGCTTCCCAATAACTTACATCGATCGGCCCCGATTAGGGGAGATGAGGCTGCGCCTGCGCGAACAGCTGCATCCAACGAGACAATTGGCCGAACACGAGAAAACTATCGTGCACGTGACGCCGGGCATTCCGGCCCCATGCCGACCGGCTCTCCGCATCGGCCAACATCTCATCGAGCACGGCCGCAATGGTCTCGATGTCTGTGGGGTCGTCGATCATGCGGCCGTCGACCGCGTCACGGACCTGCTGCCGTGGGCCACAGGCCTGCCAGTTGGAGAGAACCGGGACTCGCTTCCACATAGCCTCTGCGATGGTCAGGCCGAACCCCTCGCGCAGCGAGTTCTGCACTACAATGGATGAGGCCCGTTGAATCGCGTTCACCATGAGCGCATTCTCGGTGGGCGACTGCATCGGCAGCGCGATGATGGCAATGTCGTCCTGGATCGCCGGGGGCAGCCCAGCGTACAGTGCCCTGAGACTTTCGAGGACATCGCGACCCTCGGGGTCGTCCTGGATCGATGCGGGATCGGGACCCGCGAGCACCAACCGGACCAGCTCCTGGCGAACACGATGCACCGGGTCCTTCGACCACCCGCCCTTGGCGAGCCTTGCCTTGTAATGGGCGAACGCTTGCAGCAGGGGTTCGAACCCCTTGAGCCGGTCCCACCGCGAAATCTGGGTCACGATCGGCCTGGTAAAGAGGCCGAAGTCGCCCCGCTCGGTCGCCGGCACGAATCGGCCATCGGGCGAGAGGCGCTCTGCTTGCCACTGGTACGGCGGTGTCACCAACGGGCCCGGGGCCACCGCGAGCCCGGCATTCGCCAGTACGCCCGCGGTCTTGTGAAGGCCCAATTGCCGGTTCTTGGGCGAGAGGGGATCGATCCCTGGGCGAATGATCGTGGCACGCCCGGTGAAGGACGGCGGGATGTAGTCGGGTGCCGAGAAGATGGCGTGGTCGTAGGCGCCGGCCCAGGGCTCGAGAAACTCCCACGCGGAGCGAGTCGCGGGCGTCTCCTGGTCCAGTCCGATATGGCACCGCCAGATAGCGAAGACCTCCACCGCTTCCTTCAGCATGGCCGCGAGGGGCATCGGCTGGGGATCATGCACGATCAGGATGTCGCCGGCCCGAACTTTGGACTTGAGGAACGCCGCATTCTCACGGTTCACCTTCTCGAATAGCTCCCGGTCGGACTGGTCGAAGCCCGGGGCTCCGTCCCCGTGCACCAGGTTGTGGATCCGCTTGGTCAAGTCGAAGAACCGCGGCTCATCCGATTCGATCACCACCCACTCGACGTTGCAGTCGAGGTCGCGGAGCAACGTGATCATGGTCGGGAGCATTTCGGCCACACCGCCACCCTGGGGGGTCGAGTTGACCATCCAGAGGGTCCGCTCGCGCAAGTTTGCCAGCACGGGGCCGGCATCGAGCTGCAACGTCTGGACAGCGGCTGCCAGGTCGGCGACTAGTGCAAAGTCCGAAAGGTGGTTGGGTGCATTGACTTCGACCGTGATTGCCACAGGATTCTCCTCCCTCATCGATCGACGCAGACAGCCTGGACGAGTCCAGGGTGAGAGGCGTACTGTCAATGTAAAACGATGATTGCCCCTATATTGCGGGAATCGTATTCTCGTGTTCCTCCTCCCTTTGAGACCGCGTGCGAAAGCTGCCAGTGTCGACTCCAGACTTCGATATCGAGCACGGACGCGCCGTTCCTCGCCCGCCACTCCCGGGGCCGAAGGACGCCTGGGCCTTCTTCCTCGACGTGGACGGCACCCTGCTCGATATCGCGCCGACACCTGAGAGTGTCGCTCCCCGAGCCGATACGGTGGAGTTGCTCGAGCGGCTTGCCCATGCGGCCGGCGGAGCGGTGGCGTTGGTCAGCGGGCGGCCGATCCGCCAACTCGACGAACTCTTCACCCCGCTCACCCTGGCGGCCGCCGGGCTCCATGGGCTCGAATGGCGGAGCGCCGATGGGACGATGCACCCGGCGGACGGAGTCGTGCCGGACCTCACGGGGACGGTGGAGCAGCTCGAGAAGTTTGCTAGGAAGCACCCCGGCATCCGCATTGAGGACAAAGGCATGACCGTGGCGCTTCACTATCGTCAAGCCCCGGACGCGGCGCCGGACGCCCGGCGATGCGTCGACAAGGCAGCCCGTGCTCTCGGAGACCGCGTCCACGTGCAGGAAGGCAAGATGGTCTTGGAGATCAAATCCATCGACGCGCATAAGGGCATGGTGGTAGAGCGATTTCTTGCGGAACTACCGTTTGCCGGTCGGGCGCCGGTGTTCATCGGAGACGACGTGACCGACGAGGATGCCTTCGCCGTCGTGAACCGCCATGGTGGGTACTCCATCCGCGTTGGCACGGAGCGGACCAGGCCAAGCGCAGCACGCTGGGCTTTGGCTACGCCCAGTCAAGTCCATTCGTGGCTGGGCCGCGTGACAGACTGCCTCGAGCAGAAGGAGCAACGGTGAGTTCCGGACCACTGGCACTGGTTGCCGACGTCGGAGGCACCAACGTGCGGTTTGCCGTCGTCGAGCCCGGCGGACACCCGAGGCGAGTCGTCAACTTCAAGTGCAGCGAATACCCGGACCTTCTCGCAGCCGTGGACGCCTACGTCGCCCGCCTTAGACCGCGCACCCAGCCGACCAGCGCCGCCTTTGCCGTGGCCGGCCCGGTGCTCGGCGATCGCGTTCGACTGACCAATAGCCCTTGGACCATCTCGGCGAGAGCCGTGCGCCGGCGTTACGGCTTCACCGACGTGCACGTGATCAACGACTTCTCCGCAATCGCCTTGGCGATCGCGCGCCTCCGCCCAACCGATCGGCGGAAGACCGGCGGCGGTCGGTCGGTTCAGCACGCAGCCATCGGCGTGATTGGCCCCGGGACGGGACTCGGTGTATCGGGTCTGGTATGGACTGGCAGCCGCTATGTGCCGCTGGCATCGGAAGGCGGGAAGGTCACACTGCCGCCGTTCGATGCGTTCGAGACCGAGGTCATCGAACTCGTTCGTCGGCAGCATACTCACGTCTCAGCCGAGCGATTGCTCTCCGGCGCCGGCTTGGCCCTGCTCTATCGCACAATCGTCGAGGTAAAGGGTCTCTCAGCCCGACCGCTATCACCCCAAACCATAACGAGCCGGGCGCGAGCGGGACGATGCCCGGTGTGTCTTACGACGGTCAATACGTTTTGTGCCATGCTGGGCACTGTGGCGGCCGATCTCGCACTCACGCTGGGCGCGCTTGGCGGGTTGTTCATTGCCGGAGGCATCGTTCCAAAATTCGGCCCGCTGTTCCAACGGTCGCCGTTTCGGCGGCGGTTCGAGAGTAAGGGCCGCTTTTCTTCGTACTTGGCGGCCATTCCCACGTGGGTCATCACCCACCGGAATCCTGGCTTGCTTGGCTTGGCCTACCTGATCGACACCCGCGGCTGAGCCGCTCACGCCTCGGAATCGAACATTCGCCGAGCCGCGGCTTCCGCCTTGACTACGAGCGCTACCATCGATGCGGCCCGCCGCGGGCGGACCCCTTCCTGAATCAACAACTTCCGCACCTCGTCCGGATTCTTCCCCGCCTTCAGCAGTTCGCGAATCCTGAGCGTCAGCGCGCGAGTCTCGGCCCCACCAGCCCCACCGCCCCCAAACATCCGGTCCCAGATCGCCATGTCGCCTTCCCCGATACGGGAGTGAACGCCCCAAGCTGAGTGAATCCCCGAACGGACGCAATCCGTCTTGGCTTTCAGACTATATTTGCCCAGTCCTCAGCGGGAGCACCCATGGAAGGCAGCTACCAGACGGCGGATCTACTCGTCACCGGCATCATCGTCGCTGCATTCTTAGGATCGATCGCCACCATGTGGGCGTGGACCCAGAGCGGTGTCGTGTGGCCCTGGACGAAAGCCAGGCCGCGTGTTGGCCCCGAGGACCTCGCCCAGCTCACCGAGGCCGTGGAGGAACTCCACGCCCGACTCCAAGGGGTCCAGGAAGACCTCTCCTTTATGCACGACCGTCTGGAGCGGACCGAACGCTTGCTGGCTCCTCCGACAGCACCGGAGCAGGAACCACCGACGCACTAGCCGCGTGTGGGAATCGCGGTAACCTTGTGGCGACGCACTATGCGGAGAGCAACGTGGAGCCCTATCAAGTCCAATCCATCGTCGAGAGCCTGATCATCGCGGGCGCTTTCGTGTCGGCCCTCGGGATTCTGTCGTGGACGTGGGTCAAGACCCGCGCGGCCAAGTACGGCGCGGTGGAAACGGCCAAGCTCGCGGAGTCGGTCGGGCTGCTGCACGATCGGGTGGACAGCCTGCAGGAGGAATTGGGCTATGCCCATGAGCGACTAGACTTCGCCGAACGGGTGCTGACCCGCATCGCCGATGACGGGGCGCCCCGGGAGCTTCCCAAACACTAGGCTACGTCCGCTCGACCACCCAACCGCCGAACACGAGCGCACGGTAGAATTGAGCTGGATTTTGGAACCCGGTCTCGGTCAAGAGCTCGATCACGCGCTCCTCCGGTACGAAGTGAACCCCATCTTCAACCTGTTGCCGATACCGTTGCTCTCCCTCTTCCGTCACGCCGTGCGAACGGGCATAGCGCATCCACGCATCCATGAAGCGAGCGGATCCGGGAGTCATCTTCGCTCCGTATGCATCGAACATGACGAGGGTTCCCCTCTGGACGACACGCCGCGCGATTTCCTGCAACAGTTCACGCTTCGCTCCATCATCAGGCTGAAAGTGGAGCACCAACAACAGCGACGCCGCGTCGAACGGCTCGGTTTCCGGTAATTCCGCGAGCGGGCACTGGACGAATTCGACTCGCCCATCCAAGCCGTGTCGGGACATACGTGCCTTGGCCTGCGAGATCATGGCACCGGACGGCTCCACCGCGGTGAGCCGCCAGCCCGGCTCGGCGGAGGCGTATGCCGCAAGCTCGTTACCGGTCCCCGCACCCACGACGAGAACGCGCGCCTGTGGGCCCACGGTCATGCGGAGTGCCGCGTGCGCCAGGAGCATGAGGTCGTCGTATCCGGGGACGACCTGGCGGATCACGCGTTCGTAGCGCGCCGCGTAGTCACCGGCGAAGTCGAAGCCCGGCCGATCGGGCACGCTCAGGCCCGGGTTCGGTCCATGGCTTCCCGCACGCGGCGGGCGGCCTGCTCGACGGATTCGATGGTGTAGCCGGGCGGGAAGACCTCGGCGCCGACCCCGACGGCAACGGCCCCAGCCGCCACGTAGTCGGCAATGGTTTCGGATGTCGGCCCGCTGGTTGGAATGAGTGGGATGTCGGGCAACGGCCCGCGTACGGCGCGGAGGAAGGCCGGACCTCCCAACGCACCGGCAGGGAAGATCTTCACGATGCTGGCGCCGGCACGGAAGGCCGCCAGCACCTCCTTGGGTGTCGCGGCACCCGGAATGGCGAGGAGGCCGACCCGACGGGCCTCCTCGAACACTTCCGGGTCGAAGACCGGCGAGAGCACAAACCGCCCGCCCGCCCGGGCCACGCTCCTCACCGCCTGACGCGACAGCACCGTGCCGGCCCCGACCAACAGATCTTCGCGCGGAGCCAGGGCCTGGATGACGCGAAAGGCGTCCGGGGTGGTGAGCGTCACCTCGAGGGTGCGGAGGCCCCCGCGCGCCGCCGCCTGGCAGCACTCGAGCACGGGATCGTCCTCTCCCAAGCGGATGCAGAGGATGACCCCGTCGCGGAGCAGCCGGTCGCGTGTGTGCCCGATCCGGCTCGCGGGGTCGCCGACCGGACGCGTCACCCCACTCATGGAAGTCGCCACCACTCCCTCCCGTTGGTGAACGGCAGGCTCGCTGCCTCCACCGGTTAGTGCTTCCGCCGCAGCTTGACGGCCGTTCCGTAGGCCAACAGTTCCGACGCGCCCTGCATGACTGCGGCGGTCGTGAACCGGACGGCGACGATCGCGTCGGCCCGGAGTTCTTCCGCCCGGGCAACCATCCGGTCGATGGCCTGCTCGCGAGATTCCGCCAGCATCTTGGTGTACTCGGTGATCTCTCCCCCGACCACGTTCCTGAGCCCTGCGAGGATGTCCTTGCCGATGTGGCGGGCGCGGATGGTGTTGCCGCGCACCAGGCCCAACGTCTCGACGACCTCATACTCCTCTGGGACGTCCTGTGTCGTGATCAGCATACGGCCCTCTTACTGGTCAACGTTCGTGGAATAGTAGTCGTCTTCCTTGCTTGCCAGGCGGTCCCGCACCACCTTGACGAGAAGAAGGCCGATGGCGATGACAACCGCCACGGCTGCCCAGTCGTAGGGGAACCCGGCAATCATGCCGCGAACGAATTCCACGAACCAATACACCGCAACGGCCAAGAGAATGGCGTACCCTAGCTTTTCCATGGTGGCTTCCCCCGGAGACACTGCACCGTGAATCGAGCGCCGGCGCCGCGCACACGTGTACCGCAAAGCTAATATCGAAACGGTCGGGTGGTGAGCACGCCGCCCGAGGAGGGGGTGTTCATGCCTGGCTTTATCTGTGTCACCTGCGGGGTGGAGTATCCCGAGAGCACTACTCCCCCCGCCCACTGCGTCATCTGCGAGGATGAGCGGCAGTTCGTCGGGTGGGAAGGCCAAGCGTGGACCACGCTGGACGCGATGCGTGGCCGCTACCGAAACCGCTTCGACAGCATGGAACCCGGCCTCACCCGGATAGGCACAGAGCCGCCATTCGGTATCGGCCAGCACGCCTTCTTGGTCGAGAGCCCCGAGGGGAATGTTCTGTGGGATTGCATCACCCTCCTCGACCTCGAGACCATCGCTCAGATCCAGGAACGCGGCGGGCTCCGCGCCATCGCCATCTCACACCCACACTACTACTCCAGCATGGTCGAATGGAGCCGAGCCTTCAATGACGTCCCCATCTACGTGCATGCGGCCGACCGGCAATGGGTGGTGCGGCCCGACCCCGCGATCGTGTTCTGGGAAGGCGACACCCAGGCCTTGGCCGATGGGCTGACACTCATTCGCGGCGGCGGCCACTTCGATGGCGGGGCGATGCTGCATTGGGCGGCCGGCGCCGAAGGCCGCGGCGTGCTCCTGCCCGGCGACATCATCCAAGTGGTGCACGATCGGCGCTGGGTGAGTTTCATGTACAGCTACATGAACCTGATCCCGCTCTCAGCCAAAGCGGTCCAACGGGTCGCGGCATCGGTGGAGCCATACGCCTTCGAGCGCATCTATAGCCCATGGACCGGCAGGGTGGTGATGGCCGACGGCAGTGCCGTCGTTCGTCGCTCGGCGGCGCGCTATCGCAAGGCGTTAGGCTCCTGACTCTCCCCCGCCTCAGTCCCGCGCCAATCCCGGGTGTTCCTCCGGCTGCGGATCGGGCAAGTCGTTCCAGTTGAGGATCGCGTTGTACAGGTAGTTGTGGTCCGCGCGGTTCAAGTATCGGTGCACCGGATTGAAACTGTACAACAGAACCCGACCTCCAGCATGCCGAGGAACGTCGAGCACCACGGCCCTCCGCTCGAGCGCTGACGCTCCCTTGACGAGCCCGGCAATGAGCAGCTCCTTCGGCACCGCATCGGCGCCGCCATTCTCATCCTTGCCCTTCTCCGCTTTCTCCTTGGTGCCGTACTGGACGACGATTCAGTGTTCGTACTGCTGGGCAACGGTGTAAACCGATCCGTTGGTACGGAATACCGGATGCACGTGCTCGAAACCATACGCGTTCGGATGGTCTCGCCGCCGCACCTTCGCCCGGAGGCTCGAGCCGGGCGTGTTGATGTTCTCCGACGTGAGCGTGCCGACGTTCTGCAGCAGGCCGAAATCGGTGGCGAGCCGGCCGGCGGAGCCAAGGAGGATCAGGGTACCGCCGCCATCCAGAAACTGTTCCAGGTTACTGAGCCCACCAAACCCAATACCCCCCGTGATATCGGGACTCGAGTCGATGACCCCGTGGCTCAAGAAGCCGCTCTCGCGGGTGTAGGGCATGGGACCGAACCTGCGGGCGAGGCCGTGCACCAAACGCTTGGCCGAGGACCCTCCCTGATGCGCCATGAGAATGACGTCGTACCGTTCCCTGAGACCCCCTGCCTTGATATGGTCGTCGTTGATGTAGTCGTAGGGTACTCCGGCTCGTTCGAGGGTGTACCGGGTCCACCCATCCGCCTGCGTACTCACCCAATTGTGATAGAGGGCAAGCCGGGGCAGGTCCAACGAATGGGTTTTAACCTCGGGTCGCCTGGTGAGTGGGTGGAAGTCGAGACCGAGTCGTGAAGGCTCGCCCGGCCTGGTGGACCTCGATACCGTGGCGGCGAAGCTCGATGAGACCTGATCGCCCACATCGCCCGAGTTAGACGTATGATTCGAGATCTAGTCTCTCCAACTCCCGGATGAACTTGATCTTGTGCGTTGGCGTTCGTTCCAGTTTTCTCTCCAGTATATAGATCTTCTCTGTGGACAGCGGGGCGGCCGTGTCCGCCAGCGACTGGGCGTAAGCCACGGCGTCGAGCAGTCGAGCCCGTAGGGCTTCATCCTGCCGCACACCGTTCTCCAGGGATTTGCGAAACCTCATGTCCTTCTCGATGCGAGGCCAGTCAGGGAAGACGAACACGCTCAAATATTCGTCATGGTCGAGCCTCGTCACCAAAGCGTCTTTTACCCAAATGGAACGGACCAAGAGATTCGACAGGTGCATTCGGTCGATCAGACTCCCGTCAGTCCACACCATCAGTTCCTGTTCTCTTCCGATCAGAAATACCCAGCGGTCTTGGTCTACCCAAGCCAGATCACCGGTGTGATAGAACCCGTCGTCGTCAACAAGCGCGCCGTCTTCCTGTCCCACGTACCCCAATGCGATGGTAGGACCCTTCACCCACAGCTCGCCCACCGGGTGCTCCCGCCCTGGGATTCTTCGTGGGTTGTGAATCGTGTATTCCAGACCTGGGATCAGGCGGCCACACGAACCGCGCCGACTTTCGTTGAGCCGATTGCGAGCGATGAAGCCCGAAGCTTCGGTCGCGCCGTAGATATCGATCACCGTCACGCCCAGTTTGGCGAAAATCTCGATCACCCCTGGGTCAATACGAGTGGAGGACGAGATGCCGTAGCTGAAGTGCCCTCCCATCTTGTTTCGGAGAAAGATGCGGATCGCATTCAACTTCGCCTTGTCCAGCGTCCCGATGTCATGGAGCTTGGCGTGCTTCTCGATGCTGGTGAGATGCTCATAGAGCTCCTTCCAGATCGCTTTGCCCTTCATCTCCTCCAGCACTTCCTTCATGATGTAGATCCAGAACTTCGGAACCGCCATCAGGGCTTTGATACGGACCCCGAGCTTCTTCAACTTCTTGATCTCATCTTCCAACACCTTGTCTTCATCCGCCTCCCGCGTGAAGTACGTCACGCAAAACCCTCTGGCCTTGGTCACAAGAAACTCGAGCAGTGTAGCGATGTGGGTATACGGGCCGATGTTGAGCAGGTCTTCGGCCTTCCGCAGGTTCATGACGTCCATACCCTCATTTACCTGAGCCACGATGTTGCCATGCGTGATCTGGACCACTTTGGGTAGGCTGGTGGTGCCGGATGTTGCGTAATGGCCGAGTACCAGATCCGGGTCGCCCAAGCGTTCGCTGGGCTCTGGGAAGTCTGGGTCCACCGGAAAAGGGAGCGAGGACATGCGCTGTTCATGAGCTTCGACGTCCCCGA
>DATHRW010000035.1:0-3671 GCA_035464955.1 Gemmatimonadales bacterium | reverse complement strand
ATCCTCGGCAGCGACATCCTCGAACCGATCAATCTCGGGTCGAGCGAACTGGTCACGATCAACGAGTTGGTGAGCATCGTGGAAGGCATCGCGGGCATCACGCTCACCCGCAACTACAAGCTCGACGCCCCCAAAGGTGTCAACGGGAGGAACTCCGACAACACCATGATCCTCGATCGGCTCGGTTGGGAGCCGGGCACGAGACTTCGGGACGGGATGGAAAAGACCTACCGCTGGATCTACGACGAGTTCATGCAGAAGTACGGCTGACGCCCGTCTCGGAGGACCTCTATACCGGGAGCTAGGAGGCATGGAGGAGGACGGGCTCCGCCGTCAACGCGTCGATGCCGGATGCTGCGAACCGGTAGTCCGGGTGCAAGCTCCGAAGGAAGCCGGTCAAGGCGAGGTAGTCCCCTTCTCGGTGGTATGTGGTGATCGCAACCTTCGGGCGATGTGTCCGGATGGTCTCCGACCCGCCGCGGAGCACGGCCAATTCATGCCCCTCCACATCGGCCTTCAGGTACGTGGGCGCGATCCCGGTGCGCGCACAGAACCCATCGATCGTTTCCACCGCCACCGCATCCGGCGTCGCCTCATCGGTCAGGGTGCTCATGAGCCCATCGCGCTGGAGAAATGCCGTGCCGGTCCTGTCGGACAGAGCCGACGGAACGACCTCGACGTTATCCATGCTCGCGAATGTTCGCTCAAGCGTGGCCCGGAACTCCGGCAGCGGCTCGAAGCACATCACCCGAGCCGCCCGGCGGGATACCAGGAAGCTGAACAAACCCTCGGCCGCACCGCAATCAAATACCACGTCGGATGGCCCGACCTCCGTCCCGGCCGCTTCGTAGCGATGCCACGCCCAGCGATAGCCCTGCTCAGCGATCACCTGGTGGAGACCTTGAAGTGGCATACCGCGGGGATACCACAACTCCCCATCGATCCCTCGGAGGGTCACGGCCACGCCATCGTCAGTTTCACGAACCCCTGCGATCCGATGCCCCGCTAACACCCCGCAGGGAGGTGCCAGGAGATTCGCAAGAAACCCGAGACTCGAGCCTCCAACGCTGCGGCGCCGAAACGCTTGGGCAACTAGCCCGATGCGGCGGGACAGCGGCATACCAGAACTCCCTTCCGACATAGCTTCCGCGGGGCCCACGCGATCATGGGCGGCGATCCGTCGCGGCGATCCGTCCGGTCAGAATGCGGGAGAGATTTCTCAGCATCGTCCGAACCGGATGCACCCAGGCCGGCCCCAGTGTCAGCACCATGTAGGTCAGCACCGCGAGGCCAGCCAGCCGCCACACGCCCATCGTCGGAAGGCCATAGTACAGGCCAAGCATTACTGCACACCCCACGATGCTGGCCACGGCGAGCACGCCCGTTTGGCGTTGTAGCAGATCGAAAGTCCGGATCGCATGCTCACGGTGATAGCCCCAGACGATCGAGAGGCTCCCGATCACCAGCGCCACTGCGAAGCCGAGCACCACGCCAACGCCGCCAAACGCCAACCCCAGCGCCACACCCAGCACGACGTTCAACACGCCCGTAATCAAGAACCCGATCACATTTCCCCGCAACCGACCAATTCCCAGGTTGGCGAAGAATGCCGGATTGGCGAGCGTATTCAAGAACCATCCCGTCAACAGCAGCCAGGCCATGATCACAAACTGCTGCTCGTATTGACCGATCCACATGCGGGACACATAGGGGACCAGCCCGATGAGCAATGGCAGCATCATCACGACAAGAAAGAGCAGGAGCTGGACGGACTGCCGGTACAGGTCTTGGATGAGCCTGGGGCTGCGTTCCTGAAGGTCTGCGATGGTCGGAATGACGGCCATGTGCGCCGTGACGATCAGCGCACGAAGTTGGACGACCATGCGGCTTGCGAACTCAAAGAATGCGAGCGCGCTCAGCCCGCCGAACTTCGAGATGAGACTTTTGGTCACGGGATCCAGGAGCAGCCTGGCTACCGACATGAGCTGCACGTTGAGGCTGTACAGCAGCATCTCACGCATGACGTCGCCTCGCCAGCGCCATGGGATGAGGGGCAGAGGTTTGAGTAAGACCTTCAGGGCGCTCCAGAGTACGAGCACGAGTATGCCGGCCTGGAGGACTTGGGCCCAGGCAAGACCGATTAAGCCATAGGATGGGACCAAGAGCAAGCAGAGGCCGAGATAGGCGATCGTGGTCCCCGTGAGGATCAGACCCCGCAAGTCCATCCGCTGAAATCCGTCGATCGAGGACTGGAATACTCCGGCGACCGATGTAAGGAGGAACGACGCCAAGGCGTAGGGAAGAATCATGATGGCGGCAGGGAGCTGTGCGGGTTCGTCGATGAGGACTCCGAGCAGGCGCCGTAGGAGCGGATACACGGCAACGGCGACGACCGCAAGAAACACGGCGACTGAAAGCACGGCTGTCTGAATGACGAGCGCAACCCGCGGTCGATCGTCTCGGGCGAGATACTGGGAGACAAACTTCACGGCCGACGTCGTCAATCCCAGGTTCGCAATCCCGGCTGCCGATGTCGTGGCCAAGACCAGGGCCCACACCCCGAACTCCAGCGGTCCCAGCCTATCCAGCAGGAAACGGTAGAGCACGAAGTAGACCGCGCCCGTCACGATCACCTGCCCAACGGAGACCATGGCATTGACGAGCAGTTGCCGTTTGCGGATCATGGGGTCCGGAACACGGCGAGGAGGTGATCGCGGGCGCTCATCCACTCCGGCGGTACGGACACCCAGGCCGGATGCCGACGAACATCGAGCGTGCCGAATCCACGGGTGCGCAGCCATCCAAAGATGGAGGGCGTGAGCCGGTACAAAACATTCTTCGCGAGGGCGCTTGTCCACGCACCCACTGTGCGCCGAGCGGCATGTGAATACCGCTCCACCCGGATGAGTTTCAATTGAAGATGGGCCGATGCGTGGCGGCACCACGCGGGACTGATGAACGAGAGGTGCTCCGGAATCGCGCAATACCAGTAGCGGCTTCCCATGAGCCGCCACGAGGGCGCAGCCGTATTCCCCGTCCCGATGATGACGGCTCCACCCGGTTTGGCAACCGCCGCCATAGAACCGAGCAGTGCTCGAGGGTCCGGGACATGTTCCAGCAGATCGAAGGCAACCACGACATCGAACCGCTGGCGTACGTCGCCCAAGCGTGCCACGTCCTCCCCGAGCATGGTGATGCCTCTGGCCCGGGCCGTGTCGGCGGCCGTCGGGTTCATCTCGATGCCATACCGGTCCCACGACGGATCACACAAGCCAAGGAAGGCGCCGTCGAAACAGCCGATGTCCAGAATGGCTCCGCCATCCCCGAGCGTCTGCATCCACTGGTGCGCGAGCTGCCAGTCGCATCGGTGCCCGGTCCAGTACTGCCAGGCGCCCGGATCCCCGGCCACGTAGAGCTGTCGGAGCATCGCGTCATCAGGCACGGGATGTCGAAACCGAAGGTGGCAGGACAGGCAGCGATACAGCTCACCTGGATCCATCGGCTCGGAGACTTCCCGGCCGGCAAAGGCAGCACCGGGCGGGATCGGCCCGAGGTAACGAGTCTTGCTACTGCCACATGAGCGGCATCTGACCACCGTAGTGCTCACCGGGTATTCGGCACGAAAAGGGCATTTGCCCACCGCAGCCCATGCGGGAGATCACGGACTTTCT
>DATHRW010000034.1:0-8895 GCA_035464955.1 Gemmatimonadales bacterium | reverse complement strand
CGGACGCCTATTCGCCTGCTGCTGCTCGTGTTCCTGCTGTTCGTGTTTCTGGTCGGTGTCAAGGGCATGGGTGACGGCTTCAAGCTGTTGGGCAAGGATGTACTGGAAAAGTTTTTCACCGCTACCGAGAACCCCTTTATGGGGCTCATCATCGGTATCCTGGCCACCTCCCTGGTGCAGAGTTCGTCGGTCACTACCTCGATGATCGTTGGCCTGGTGGCGAGCCCTGAGAACCCGCTGCCCATTGCGAATGCCGTCCCGATGATCATGGGGGCTAACATCGGGACCACCGTCACCAACATGATCGTGTCGTTGGCCCACATGGGGCGGCGTGAGGAATTTCGACGGGCATTTGCGGTGGCCACGGTGCATGATTTCTTCAACGTCATGGCCGTCGCCATCCTGCTTCCGCTGGAGATGGCGACCGGGTGTCTGCAGAGGACATCCGGCCTCTTCGTGTCGGCCGTGAGCGGCCTCACTGGTGCGCAGTATGAAAGCCCAATCAAGGGCGCCATCGCCGAGGGCGTGCACCCCATCAAAGAGTTGGCGGCCGTCCTTTTCAGCTCTCAGCAAGGGCAAGGAATTCTCCTGGCCCTCATCAGCGGCGGGCTGATATTCATCGCGCTGTTTGCCTTGGTACGCGTGATGCGTAGCGTAATGATGACACGGGTGGAAACCTACATCAATCGCTTTGTCGGCGGGCCGGCCTTGCTCGCCATCGCCGTGGGTGCGGTCGTAACGGTCATGGTGCAGTCGAGTTCGATTACGACCTCTCTCCTCGTGCCGCTGGCCGGCGCAGGGTTGTTGACAGCCCAGCAGGCATTCCCCCTCACGATCGGGGCGAATCTCGGGACGACGGTGACCGCTCTTCTCGCCTCCCTGGCCGTGTCCGGCGTGAACGCCGAAGCCGGCATTCACATTGCCCTGGTGCATCTGCTCTTCAACCTGACCGGCGGCGTCATCATATTTCCGGTTCGCGCGATTCGGCGAATCCCCGTGGCGGGGGCGGAATGGCTTGCCGGGTTCACGGCCCGCTCGCGCCGCTGGGCGCTCCTCTATGTCTTCGGAGTATTCTATGGCATCCCGGCCCTGCTCGTCTTCCTGTACTCCCAGCTCCGTCGTTAACGACGGTATGAGGCTCGGCCATGTTACGTGAGCTACTCAGTATTTTGCGATCCGAGAATCCGCTCGGCGCCATGGGCGAAGAATTTCGCCGGATGCTCAATGTGACCTACCACATGACCATGGTCGCGGGCGAGTTGTACTTCGGGAAGAAACCCACGCCCGAGGAACGCTCTCACATCTATCAGGAGGACCGCGAAGTCAACATGGCAGAGCGGCGGATCCGGAAGTTGGTGGTGTCACATCTCTCGATCCCAAGCAACCGCGCGAGCGTTCCCTACTGTCTCATTCTGATGAGCCTGGTCAAAGATGTCGAGCGTCTCGGTGACTATGCGAAAAACCTCTCCGAGGTGGTCGACATTCATCCGGATCCACTGCCAGACGACGATAACGTTCGGGAATTACAGGAAATCCGTGTCGGCGTCGAGCGAGCATTCCAGGCCGCGTCAGAGGTATTCGAGAACTCAGATCGCGAGCAGGCGTTGGAGCTGATCCTCGCCGGCCGCGAGCTGGCGCATCGGACCGACGCTTTGCTGACTCGCGTGGCCGAAGGCCCCTATGATGCAGGCACGGCAACCGCCCTCGTGCTCGGCGCGCGGTATTACAAGCGCATTGGCGGGCACGTGCTCAATGTGCTCTCCAGCGTCGTGATGCCGGTGCACAAAGTGGACTACTACGATGAAGACGAGGTGCCGGAGGTCGTGACACGACAGGCACCCGAGCCCAAGCGTTAGAAGGGTTTGAATACCGCCAAGTAGGCTGCAACCACCCCCAGCAGTGGGAGCAGCAGGTAGAGCAGTTTGGCCGATTGCGGCTTGCGATAGGGGAGAAAGAATATGCCCCCCGCGACCAGCCACACGACGATCTTGGCCACCGCCCACCCCGGCAGCCCGCCCTGCACGAAGCCCAGGCGCGCCAGCATTCCGAAGCCTGCTAGCAGGATCAGAAACAGGCCGAGACCGTGCATCGCGGCCGCTGCCTTTCGGCCTCGATTGCCCTCCTTGGTCCCCCCATTCCACGCATGGAGCGTGACGCCTCCCAGGGCAACGAACAGGAGGAGGATGCCGAGGACGTGGAGTATCTTGTAGAACTCGTATGACATGAGAGTTCCTCGCATTGAGCGTGTTAGGGGGCGGCCGCGGCTCCGCCAGGAATCCGCAACATCACGCGAACTGAATCGAGACTCCCGTCGGTTGCCGCAGGAACCAGTCCGAGGATGTGGGCCATGAGGGCGTACAGATGGATGTTCTGGAAGGACGGGACCCGGGCACCGTCCTTGAAGCTCGGGCCGTCCGCGACGAAGACGCCCTTCATCGACTCGAGCGCGTTGTCATAGCCGTGGTTTGCGCCCGCAAACCATGGGGGGTTCTCCTCGAAGCGTGCCCGCGTCGTAATCGACCACCCTTCGTCAGCGATACCGATGATAGCCGGAATCCGTGGATTCGTCCCATAGTGGAGCCGCGGTGGTATATCCTCTTTCCGATACACTTGGAGATGCGGATGGGCGTGCGCCAGCGTCCGATAGACCTCGTCGATGCGGTCGGGTGGCGGCGCGATCGCAATCACCGGCGACCAGTCCACGACGCGGACGGTTGCGAGGTCGATGTAGTCGTCGATCAGAATGACGGTCTCGGGGGAGGTGTCGGCCATGCCATGATCGGTCGTGACGATCACGTCTACCTTATCCCGAAGACGGCGAGCTTCGAGTCCGGCGATCAAACGAGCAATTACCTGATCCACACGCGCCAAACCGTCGTTGACCTCGAGCGAGCGGGTGCCATAGCGGTGGCCCGCTTCATCGATTGCACTGACGTAGAGGGTGAGGAAAGTGGGTCGCCGTTGGGGTGGAAGATCGAGCCAAGCCAACACAGAGTCGACCCGCGCGGCGTCGGAAATATCGCCATCATATGGCACCCAATAGGTCGGACGGGTACCCCGGATCTCGGCCTCGGAGCCCGGCCAAAACATCGGCGCCGTTGGTTGTCCCTGTTGCTCGGCCGTCACCCAGATCGGCTCGCCGCCCCACCAGCGCCCATCGGCCACCGCGTCCCGGATGCTCAACCCGAACCTGGCCTGGAGCACTGGGTCCCACATGTTGTTGGCCACGATGCCGTGATGATCGGGATAGAGTCCGGTGACCATGGTGTAGTGGTTGGGGAACGTCTTCGTAGGGAAGGCGGGGACGATTCCCGGGGCACGAACACCCGCTGCGGCGAGACGCCGCAGGTTCACCATGGCCGGCCGGTCGATGTAATCCCAGCGGAGACCGTCCACCGACACCAGAATGACGGTGGGCCGGACAGACTCGGGCACGACCCGGCCGGGAGAGCAGGCGCTTGGGGCCAGCACCCCGATTGAAAACGCCACTGCGATGAACAGACAACGGTTCATAAGGGGTTGACGGTTGAGGTGGTGGATCCTCTTGCACGGGCTCCAGATTCCCGACGATAGTAACCAGTTTGCGTCCGGGCGCCATCCCTTTCGGCTACTTCGCACAGCGAGAATGTTCGGACCAGTGGGCCCCCGACGCGATATCCCGGGGAACTTCGGTATGAGCCAAGACGTTCTTGCCACCTGAGACCGTCGTTTGATGACTCCGGCTTCGGGCGGTAGGTTATGAGACCCCCGGGTCAGCCGAACCGGGCATGCCTGCTGCCCCGACTCCTTTGTTTGAGGAACGCGAGTGCGCCTTCGTCCGTGGATGATTCCCCTCGCCGCCGCCCTGGTCGTTGGCATGGTCGGGTGGTGGGCGCAAGCATCGACTGAGCGGTCGCTCAAGGAGCAGCTGGCTGCCCAATTCGAGACCATTGTGGAGGCCGATGTCGCGGCGCTCACCGTGTGGCTCGACGGTCAAGAACGCGCGGTGCAGCAGTTCGCGGCCCGACCAGAGTTCCGCCGAGCGGTCCTCGCCCTGGCCGATGTGGCGCGCGAGCCATCGACCCCGCCTGATGTTCTGCGTGGGAGTGCCGAGCTCGCCACCATCAGAGGCCTCGTGAACGAGGCCCTCGAGCCTGGTCAATCGGCCGAGGGCTTCGTCATTCTCGATCGAGCAGGAAAGGTTCTCGGGGCCGAGTTCGACTACGTCATCGGACGAAGCCTCGCTGCAAAGGACGCCGACAGAATCGGCAAGGTGTTGGCGGGATCCGCCATTGTGCTGGGTCCGTTCCCGTTTCCGGTTCAGTCGAACGATGCCACCGGCAGCTTCGATGCCCCTGCGTTATTCGTTGCGACTGCCGTGCATGATGGGGCGGGACGGGGACGTGCCGTATTCGCTCGCCGACTCGAGCCTGGCGCCGGCTTCTCACGGTCCCTTCAGGTTGCCCGCTTCGGCTCGAGCGGCGAGACCTATGCTTTCAATGCCGAGGGCGTCGTGATTTCGGAGCTTCGTGGTGCCGCCGAGCTTCGACGCCTTGGCTTGCTCCCCAACGACCGGCCCACACAGACCGCATTGGCTATCGCTCTGCGCGACCCGGGCGGGAATCTGCTGGAAGGTTTTGAGCCCGACGTTCCGCCCGCTGCGATGCCACTGACCCGGATGGCGGCCGAAGCCATCTCTGGACGGAGTGGCGTGGACGTTAACGGGTACCGCGATCTCCGCGGCGTTCCCGTGGTAGGCGCGTGGCGATGGCTGCCAGCGCATGATTTGGGAGTGGCCGCCGAGGCCGATGCGAGCGAAGCCTTCAGCACACTCCTCGTGTTCCGCCGTGCATTTTGGAGTCTGGTCGGCTTGTTGGGGTTGGCCGCTTTGGGCGGGCTGGTGTATGCGCTGCTATTTCGCAACCTTCAGCGTCGCGTTGCGCAAGCCGAGAAGGTGGGCCAGTACACCTTGGAGGAGAAACTCGGGGAGGGTGGGATGGGGACGGTGTATCGAGCCCGACACGCAATGCTTGCGCGTCCGACCGCCATCAAACTCCTCCGATCGGGTGAGACAACTCCGCAACTCCTGGCACGGTTCGAGCGCGAGGTCCAGCTCACCAGCCAGCTCACCAATCCCAACACGATCGCCATCTACGATTATGGGCGGACGCCGGATGGGGTGTTCTACTACGCCATGGAATTTCTCGAAGGCGTCACGCTCGATACCCTCATCGAGATCGACGGCCCTCAGCCGGCGGGCCGGGTGGTCCACATCCTCCGCCAGGTCGCCGGATCCTTGGCCGAGGCGCACGACATCGGGCTCATCCACCGCGACATCAAGCCCGCCAACATCATGATTCTGGCGCGCGGCGGGACATACGACCTGGTCAAGGTGCTCGACTTTGGGCTCGTTCGGGAGGTGCACCAGTCCCGGGACGATATGCTCACGGCGGTGAATACCGTTCCGGGCACGCCGCACTTCATGGCGCCGGAATCTATCGAGTCTCCCGATGCCGTCGATGCCAGGGCCGATATCTATGCCGTCGGCGCCGTGGCCTACTACCTGATCACGGGCACGTACTTGTTCGATGGCCAGAGCGCCATTCAGGTTATGACGCGCCACGTGAACGACGCGCCGGAGCCGCCTTCCATTCGACTCGGCACGCCGATCGATTCAGGCCTGGAGCGGCTCATCCTCCGAATGTTGTCCAAGGACCCCGCCGCGCGACCCGCCAACGGCCGCGAGCTCCTCGCCACGCTCTCGGACGGGACGGTGTCGCACGGTTTGCCGTGGACCGAGCGGGATGCGAAACACTGGTGGGATACTCGCTCTGCGCCATGCCGGGACGCCGAATGTGCGGATGACGAGAGCTATGAGGGGGCGCTCGAGGTCGATCTCGAATCCCGGGTTTCGGTCGCCTGAATCGGTCGCAGGGAAGGTGGCTCGCGGTCTCGATCGGATATTTGCGTCGCCCACACTCCGGAACAGAGATCCGTGGCGCCCAAGGCGGAGCGAGCGACGGTTCGAAGGTCCTCATCAAGTAGATCCCGTGCCCCCGAACGGCTTGCTATCCAACGGGATGCGCGCTATTTGGACAGTTGGCCCGCCCAAAGTGGGAAGTTCCCTCGTAGCACGCGCGCGCGATCCTGCCGCGTCGTCGCCGTGGAGCGCTGACCTATGAGTTCTCCCTTCCGGCCAAAGCGGCCCCTGAGCCCGATCGATCGCTTCCTCAAGCTGTTCACCGACATTCGCGGTGGTGAGAGCACGACGGCGCTCCTGCTCATGCTGAACGTCTTCCTGCTCTTGACCGCGTACTACGTGATCAAGGTGGTCCGTGAGCCGCTGATTCTGGCTGGAGGGGGAGCCGAACTGAAGAGTTATTCCTCGGCGGGGCAGGCCATCCTGTTGCTTGGTGCGGTGCCGCTCTACGGTATGCTTGCCAATCGCTTTCCGCGGAGGCGATTGATCAACCTCGTCACTGTCTTTTTTGTTGCGTGCCTGGTGATGTTCTACGGCCTTGCCCGATTCGAGGTGCCGATCGGCGTTCCGTTCTTCCTCTGGGTCGGGATATTCAATCTGATGGTCATCGCCCAGTTCTGGGCCTTCGCCAACGACGTCTATACCACCGATGAGGGGAAGCGGTTGTTTCCCATCGTCGGCTTCGGCGCCTCGAGCGGGGCTGTCCTCGGGAGTTGGATTGCCGGACAGCTCATCGAACCGATAGGCCTCTATGAGCTCCTTCTTTTCGCCGCCGGCGTTTTGATCGTCAGTATGGTCGTCACGAATTACATCGATGCCCGTGAGCATCGCCGCACAGAAAGCCACATCGAGCGCCAATACACCACGGCCGAGCTGCCGGCAGCCACGGGCGAGTTCCGGCTCGAAACCGGTGAATTCAAGATCCCAACCGAGGAGAAACAGGAAGCGCCGACTGGCGGCGCCTTCCAATTAGTCTTTCGGAGTCGCTACCTGCTCCTCATCGCGCTGCTCATGTTGTTTCTGAATTGGGTCAACACGACTGGTGAGTACATTCTGTCGCGCACGATTGAGAGTGCCGCGGCAAGTGCTGTCGCGGCCGGGTCAACCGGCGGGCTCTCGGAGAAGGAGTTCATCGGTAAGTTCTATTCGAGCTTCTTCTCGGGGGTGAATCTGGCTGGCATGCTGGTGCAGCTGTTTCTGGTCTCCCGTATCATCAAGTATGCCGGGGTGCGACTTGCCGTGATGGTGCTCCCGGTCATCGCGCTGGGCGGCTATGCCATCCTGGCCTTCTTTCCCGTCCTTTCCGCCGTCCGATGGGCCAAGACCGCGGAAAATGCCACCGACTACTCACTCCAGAACACCGTCCGCAACGTGTTGTTCCTCCCCACCACGCGTGAAGAGAAATACAAGGCCAAGCAGGCCATCGACTCATTCTTTGTCCGCGCGGGCGATGTGTTGTCGGCCGTGCTCGTCTTCGTGGGGACAACGTACTTGGCCATGGCGGCCAGGCACTTTGCCATTGTCAACTTGGTGCTGGTGGGAATGTGGCTCATCATCGCGGCCTTGATCGGCCGGGACTATGTACGGTTGGCGCGCGAGGCTCGAGCGGCTTAGGCGGAGGGCGTGTCGGGCCTCGGCTTCCCGGTAGGCCGCTTCAGTGATTCCAACTGAACCACGATGGAATCTTGCGATTTGAGGAGGTCGGCGAGGACTTCGCGCGACTCGCGAATCGAATGCGCCGTGGGCCTGGTGTCTTCGATGAACGGTTGCAGCTTGGTCCAGATTGCCGTGGGAAGCGCTGTTTCGAGGTATTCCAGGGCAGTCCCGCGGAGAATCACGTCGGTGGTGTGAATCCCCTGGAACGCCACCTTGAGAGGCTGAGGCGGATAGATCAGGGACAACATGGTGAACACATGCTCCAGGCTTCGGTCGGCCCGCTCGCGCAGCACTTCATCCAAGACTGGTGACCAGTCCTCGTCCTCCAACTGATCGAGGATGCGCCTCCCCTCCCAAACACCGTGATCTACCTCCATTTCTCGGTCGACGGCACCGAGGATGCGGTCACGGTCGATGTGAATGGACCCATCCAGCGTCCGGATGCGAGAGAGCACCCGGCCGGCGCGGTAGCGAACCTCGAAGCGCTGGTCGGAGAGCGCTTGGATCAGCCCTTCGGCCGCGCGTTGACTCGGACAGCTGCCCAGGACCACCGGAATGCGGCGTCGAACCGCGAATGGCTGGTCCGGATCGAGCAGGGCATCCACCAACTGGCCGACTGCGCGGCCCGCTACCGATCGGAGCGCAACCATGGCCTCGCGGGCGACCGGATCCCAGGCAAGCAGTGGGATCACGAAGGCCACCTGAGTCGGGGTGAGTGGCTCACCGCTCAGGGCTTGCCGGACGCGGCCGGCGTCGCGTGAGGTCAACTCCAGGGCCCGGGCGAGTTCAGGCTCGAGGCCGGCGACCGCAAGCTGCGGTCGCTGGCTCTCCCGCTCCACGGCTTCCGTGGATGGGGGACCACCTTGCCCGGTGCTCAACGCCGCGCGGAACTGGGTAAGGTCGATGCCACCCACCGTGTGGAGCATGGCGGTGCTTGTCATTCCGTCGACCTCGTTCGGGTCGAGCTGATCGGCCTGGGAGAGGAGGCTTCGCTCCAAGGTGCGCAGATACCCTCGCTGGAGATGACGAGCCACCCAGAGCGCAACACCCGAGAGAACGACGCCAAGTACCAGGATGATGGTCCACGCCTGGCGGGACGCGGCGAGGAGAATCGCCTGGATGATGCCCCCGCCTGCCGCGTCCCCCAGGCGGACCACTCCGACATCGATGACGGCCTTGGTCGCCCGTTTGTCGCCGGGCGCCACGGGGCCGAACAGAAGCTCGTAGGCCGATCGGAAGACGGAGTTGCGGGTGATCGACTCGGCACCACGGGCCAAGAG
>DATHRW010000033.1:0-2413 GCA_035464955.1 Gemmatimonadales bacterium | reverse complement strand
TGCCGGCGCCCTGATTCAACAGGTCAACATCAGCGGTTTCGGCGTCACGGCCACGAATCTCCTCGTCCTCGATGAAACGACCGCTCAGTGCACCATCGAGGTGACGGCCACGGCGGCACTGACGGCGCGAGATGTGACCCTCAAGACGGGAGCGTTTCAGCACACCTTGCTCAACTGCCTGACGATCACGTCGTGAGATAGCCGAGGTGCGGAGAACGGTGACCCGACCGGAGGGGGCGGTGAGGCGCCCGGCTGTGTCGCCCGCCCGAGCGCTGAGGCATGACCTCGAGAATGCGATTTCCAGAGGCCGAGATTATCTGCTCGCCCAGGCGGATCGCGAATTCGATGAAGCCGCGCACGAGATGAGGTTTCCCCGCCGTGCCGGTTTTCGTGCGCGGCAAGATCTCCAGAGAGGCGACGTCTTCGTCCGAGCGACGCTCGCCTCGATCTGTCTCGACCTCGCCGAGCTCGATGCAGAAGCCTGCGGCCGTTCATGGCACGAGATCGCCAGTCGAGAAGCCGACTATGTGGCCGAATCGAAGCTCACCGACAGGGCGGGCGGATGGAGCTATTTCCCGAACCTCCCGGAGCTTCCCCCCGACACCGACAGCCTCGCGGTGGCTTTGCGGCTGTTTTCGCGGGTGGCGCCGCACCATCTTCCGCTGTGCGACGAGCCGGTGCGGTTGGCGCTCGCAGAGCAACGACCGGACGGCTCTCTGCCGACCTGGATCATCGGTGAGACAGACCCGCAGGCCGGCCGGCGGTCGATGCGCCGGGGCATCACACGATACTGGGGGAGCGGCGCGGACGTCGACGTGTGCGCGCGCTTGTTTACGGCGCTCCACTCGGCAGACCACGCCCGGTTTTCAGAAGCGATTCGCCGCGGGGCCGAGTGGATCGCGTCGCAACAGATGCCGTCGGGATTGTGGCCGGCAACCTGGTACTGGGGAGACGTCTACGGCTCGGGGCTTTGCCTGGACCTCCTGCGGCGGCTGAATTCCTCGAGTGCGGCGGTTTCACGCTGCCTAGCCGCGGTGCGCGAGCTGCAACGCTCCGACGGCGGGTGGGGCGTGTGGGAATCCGTCCCACTTGACACCGCCGTGGCCATCGCGCTCCTCGTCGACAGCGGCGTCGCCGACACCCCAGAGCGGATCCGGGGCGGGTGCCGGCTGCTTTTCGAGCATCAGGCGTCGGACGGAAGCTGGCCGGCAACCCCATGGATCAAAATGGACCCCGGCAGGGTATCGGGTCGGAAGCTGGCTACACTGGCCTATCAAAGCAGGACCGTCACTACGGCGTTCGTGATGCGGTCGATGGCGACGATCCGCCGACTCTGAAACCGTCGCCCCGGGACAGGCACCACGCGTGCCACCGCACCGTCGTCACCGGCGTGAGATCGTCGTGTTCGGAACCTTCGACCTCGTTCGCCACGTCGGAAGGGCGTGATCGGCGCCGGATCCGACCGTGACGCTCTGATACTTCCGATGAACTGTTCGTCGATGCGCTCTTCCGAGGCCGACGACGGGCTCGCGAGCCCCGAACGGTCTGCGACACGGAGGGACCCCCTTCGCACTCAGGAAAGTGCGGGGAGAGTGGCCACACCCGGCTGATATAAGTGGCCGGATACATTTTCTGACATCCTGCGAGGGAAAGTGCTCTTGCGAGGATGGGTTGTGACGCCTGAGGATAGGGGCTCTCTCACCAAGTACTCTTCGCATGCCACGACCCACTCGGTTGAACATCCCCGGCATACCCCAGCACGTTGTGGATAGGAATTTTAACCCTGCTATTCCCCAATTCTGGCAAGTACCGACAGACCTTAAAGCCTGTTGATCAGCGCTCATTTTGCGCGAAACGCGAAAGAACCGGTCCTTTTGGCAGCGGGAATTGACCCCTCGCTCGCCAAGTTCCGGTCCCCGGCCGAAATTCACTCTGGGTGCGACACCCATTCGATCTATGTGAGGTGCGGTACGCTGATTGATTCAATCGGCGGCCCGCGGGCCGTTGTGCCAGCCAGGACCTCGCGCATCATCAGTTTCGACCACATCGGCGTCGACCGCTTTCCCGATATCGATTTTCCGATGATCTCCGTCCGGACGATCCTTCCCGGCGCCAGTCCTGAAATCATCGATTCGAGCATTTCCAACCTGATCGAGACCACGGTCAACAGCGTGCCCGGCATCGAACACATCCGCAGCACATCGGCGCCGGGCGTTTCGGTGGTGCTGGTGCGGTTTGGGCTGGGCAAGGACGTCGACATCGGCTTCAACGAGGTTCAGGCCAAGATCAACCAGGTCTTGCCGCGCCTGCCGAAGGAAGCTGACCCGCCGGTAGTGGCCAAGGTCGAGTTCGGCTCGATGCCGGTCATGTGGCTGGCCCTGACCGGCGACCGCACGCTGCAGCAGCTCCACGA
>DATHRW010000032.1:0-32152 GCA_035464955.1 Gemmatimonadales bacterium | reverse complement strand
GGATCCGAATCGACTCTTCTTGCTCGACCAGAAGAATCGTCTCGCTCGTGGTCTGACGCCGGTCCGTCCACGCTGGAGCGGGCTGGGCTTCCACGAGCCAGCGAGTATCTGCCGCCACCGTCCTAGACAATGGGGCGATGCTGACGGTGGCTCGGAAACTCGCCCCGTCCACTCGGTCGAAGTCAATGGCGCCAGTGAATCGCCCCTCACTCCTGAGAGCCTTCAGAATGGTGACGCGGTCGGTCCGTCGAGTACGATGATGTAAGAAATGGTGGGCTGGGGCACCGATGACCTCGTTCGGCGCGAGGCCTGTCAAGCTGGTGAAGGCCGGATTGACGTACAAGACATCCGGCATGCTGTGGCCGTCGCGGCCGAGGATCATGATGCCCCGGTCCAGGTTGGCCGCCATGTGGTCGAGGAGTCGTGGCGCTTCGTCAGCCCTCACGCGGCGGAATACCAGGGTCAGGATTCGGCCGATTTCACGGGTGAAGGCCTCATCGTCCTCGGTGAAATGCCCGGAAACCCTGCTGAACACGCCCAGGACTCCGACGTCGTGTTGGGCGTCGCCGCCAACGGTAACGCAGAGTCCGCTTCGGATCTGATGATCGCCGAGCAGCGGAGGCGCGGCAAATCGATGATCGGAGTGGAAGTCAGCGACCAGAACCGGAGGCTCTTGCCCCAGGGCAAAGCCGAGCACGGTGCCGGCGTAGGCATCCATAGCAAGGCGGCCGACCACGCCCTCACGCCAGCCGATGCCCGCTCGCACGAAGAGCCGGTCTTCCTTGGGCCGGAGCTCGAAGTACGCGCCGGCGTCGGCCGAGACGGCACTCGCGAGTCCTCGGACCGCTTCCTCGATGACGACTGTCGGGTCCGATGCTTCCCAGGCGGTCTTCAACAGGGCGACGATCAGGTCTTGCCGCTCCGCTCGAACGGCAGCGCGCTGCTGCTCCGACTTCTCCGCCACGAAGATAGCCCGTTGCTGGAGCACCCGTGCGACCGCCGTTGGAAGATGAGCGAGCTGATCTTTCCGGATGTAATCCTGGACTCCTGAGGCAAACGCGTCCCGCATCGTCTCGGCCGATGGCGTGCTGGTGACTACGATCAAAGGGACGGGGCAGTCGTGTTCCCGGAGCGCGGCGATTGCGTCGGACAGTCTCCATTGTGGAAGCGTCGTCTCGGCGATGATGACGTCATATTCGAGTTCGGTAATGCACTGCACGAACTCATCGAGTTGCGTCACCAACTCCATCGAAAGATGGTAGCCGGCGTCCTCGAGCGCGGTGATGACCGGCTCCGCGTCGGCCAAGCTCCGGTCGGCGAGCAAGATCTGAAGCCGCTCGCCCGCCCTCGCTGCGGGGATGGTTGGTGGATGGGCCGGTATCGGGAGGGGACTGAAGGCCGGGCGATTGACCAACATCCAGTAGAGGACGACATGGCCCATGACCTCACGGAGCTTGTCCGGCGTGCGCGGTGGGACCACCACGCTGTTGACACCGGCCCGCGCCAACTCGGCCTCCAAGGCCGGATCGGCGGATCGACTCAGTGCGACGATCGGGATGGTCCGACACGCCGGGTGCGCCTTGACCTTCGACAGCACCTCGATGCCCGGGCTGGCCGGGGAAGCAATGTCCAGCAGGATGAGGGCTGGCGGCGTGTGCACGAGGCAGTCCAGCGCTTCCTGGGCAACCTGAACCACCTTGGTACGACGGGCCATTCCATGGATATCGAGCGCCCAGAGCAGCTGATCGCTGTCGCGCTGGTCCTGGCCGACGAGAAGAATGTCCGTTACGTCACCCACGGGTGGCCAACTCCTTGTGCAGCGCCGATCGCGACGCCTACCCGGGGTCCGGGGTGGAAAAACGCCCGGCATCGCGGGCGTCGGTCGTCATCAGGCGGATTGAATGAAACTTATGCCGCGGCGGAACAGGGCGCTAGAGCCGCGAGGCCGACGGCGGTGGCAACAATCGCACCGGACTCGACAGCGAGCTTCCCACCACCGCCCCGAGTCCCGCCAGCGCGCCGGCGAGCGCCAGGGTCACGAGGAGAATGCCGACGCCGGGAAGCTCAAAGACACCTGCGAGCCTCGTGAGCAGGGCCCATAGGCGGCCCGTAACGGCGGTCCAGGCGAGGAGAACGGCCCACGCGGCAAGGGCCGCAACCGCGGCGGTGAGCGCCGGACGGCGAGTGGCTCGCGCGATGAGGCCCCAAAGGAGGCCGATGATGGGCACCGCAATCCAGCCTAGCACCACCGTGGCCAGCGCGAAGGCAGCGCTCAAGAGGACCATCCGAAGCAGGATACGCATCGACTCTAGCGGCCTCGCGTCATTGCCAAACGTGCCACGACGGAATCGGGGTTCAGGCTGTCCGGGGCCAAGGGAAGCAACACCGCCTCCAACTCCCCGGCAGACCATTGGGGGATGCGGTCGTCATAGAACGTACTGGCCGGATTTGCGGACTGTCCGCCGGGATAGGTGGTCCAGGCCCGGACCTCGGGCCCCATTTCAACCACCATTCGCCAACTGGCGCCGTGCGTCCCGCTGGCAGTCATCGGACTCAGGGTGGCCGTGCCCCCTGCATTGGGGACCGCCAGAGCCGACAATGCAGGGATGCGGAGCACATGATGGATTCGCATGGTACGCACCCGGTCCCACCGCCAGCCGCCTGCGTCGGGCTCGCCGTATCGCTCGGTTGCGATGCTGAACGCCGCTCTCAGGCTTTGGCCGAGGATGGAGTCCCGCGTTTCTGGTGCTGGCGTGCGTCGATCGTCCCACCATACGCTCGCCGAGTCGGCGAGCAGCTCGGCGAGGGCCGTTGAGGACGGGTGATAAACGCGCCGTCCGTCTTTGCCATCGAGTTCATCCCAGGCACGGCTCGCCAACTCGTCCATGGCCAGCTCGAACAAGATGGCCCGCTCACTGTCACGGGAGTAACGGCGATCCCAGTCCGATAGCATGCGGGCGGCATTCCCAAGCTCGCGATCGCCTCCGTCCGGGTTCAGGCGGTCCGCCGCGGCCAGGAAGAAGGGAACGAAGAAATCCGCACGGGCGCTTCCCGGGTCGGTCTGGAGTCGTGCCATGGCCTCGGGGGTCCAGGCCGTCCCTTCCCGCAGCAGCCGGTTGATCCTGAGCGCCCGCCACGGTTCCCGCCAATCCACCCCCAGATAGGTGCTGTCAACCGCAGGATCCAGCGGCTGCTGGTTGGCGGATGCGAGGTAGCCTTGAGCCGGATCGCGCCCGGCAGGCATGTGTTCCACCGGCCAGAAGCCGGTCCAGTCGCTTCGGCTCGTGCTGCCGTCCATGATTCGGCCCCCGACGTTGCCTGGCCGAAGAGGGAATTTGCCGGTCGAACGGATCGCGATGCTGCCCGCTCGGTCTGCTCCGAGCAGGTTCTGGGGAGGGACATCGAACTGCTCCATGGCAGTCAGCCACTGATCGATCGTCTGTGCCCGGGCACCGTCGTGGAGCGCCCGCATGGTGCGGGACGGCTCGAGCGCAGTCCACCGCATGGACAGCCATGCATCGGCAATTCGGTGGAGCGGGCCGCGGCGCGCCGTGAAGAATGTGTCGACCGCCAGCATTCGCTCGCGCGGGTCACGATATTCCTCGACCCGCGTCGTCACCGGGTGCCACGCATCGTCGAGACGCGTCGCCGTCGGATGGACCGAATCGTCGACCGCCTCTCGATAGTAGTCCATGACGTCGGCCTCGGTGTTGGTGAAGCTCCACGCCACATCCCGGTTGAATCCGATGACAACACCCGGTGCGCCGGGGATCGTTGCACCGTACACGTTCAAGCGTCCCGGCACGACGAGGTGGATCTCGTACCAAATCGAGGGCAGCGTGAGTTCGAGGTGCGGATCGCCTGCCAGGATTGCGTAGCCTCGTGCGGTCCGACCGGGGGCCACTGCCCAGTTGTTGCTGCCGAGGACTGCGTCGAGCGGCACCCCGGCCCGGGCGGTCGGTGCCGTCGTGGGCTGACCGGATGGCTCGGGTGGTGGGACCGGCCCGAAGTCAAAGCGAGGTCTGTTCTGTCCGTTTGGCTGGATCGGCTCTTGGATAGGGCTCCGGGCCGATAAGAGGACATCGGCGGCAGCGGCGCCAACCTGTGCCGCGACCCGCTGCCTGTTCAGGGTGTGCTGCCCGAACGACAATGTCCAATTCATCCGCTGGAGTAGGTAGAAGGTGTGCTCCGGTCGCCAACGATCGGGCCGAACGTCGAGGAGGCGGTATTCGAGCGGTAGGTCTCCAGGACGAAGGCCGTCGATCCATGCGTTGACACCGTCGGCGTAGGCGCGGAGCGCGCGCGCTTCCGGACTGAGCGAGTCGAGACTGGCAAAGTCGCGGTCGGCGTGTTCCGCAAGACCGAGCGCCCGCATGGTGCGGTCGGCGGGAAGTGCCACGGCGCCCACCCATTCGGTCAGGCGTCCGGTGGTGGCACGGGTTTGGAGGTCGAGCTGGAACAACCGATCGCGGGCGACGAGGTAACCCTGGGCCCGATACGCGTCGGTCTCGGTGGTGGCGAAGACGTGGGGAACTCCTCGCGAGTCGACTAGGACATCGACCGGGCCCTCGAGGCCGGGAATTTCGATGGTGGCTTCCTTCGGCGGCACGGCCGCACGTGCCACGCCCCAGACGCCGTGCACCGGATCGAGCAGGGGGCCAAGCGGAGGCAGGCGGCCGATCTTGCTGTGGAGCCCGATGACGAGGAGGGCCAGCGTGAGGGTCGCGATGAGGAAGCGCCCGGAAGGCGGCAGCCGGTGCCGGTTGCTCACGGTGTGGAGGCCTGTCGATCAAACCCCTTTCGCTTCTGCTCGCCCCACGCCGTCTTGCCGCGCAAGGCTGACCACATGCCTCGAATCCGCCACCATGAATTGAGCTGCCGGTAGCCAAAGTTCTCCGCAATGGCCAGCCAGAAGAGCTGGACCAAATCGCCAGTATGCTTGTAGCGGCGAAAACTCAGTTCCTCGAGTCCCAGCGCTGCCACCGACAAAGCGACTCCAAACACAATCGCGAGCGCCAGGAATGCAAGCACGAAATTTCCCGATGCAAGCCCGAGTGCCAGCGTAATCGCAAACGCGAGGTAGCCCGACATCTCGATGACCGGGCCGATCATTTCGAGAAAGAAGAAGTATGGATACGACAACATGCCCACCGTTCCATATCGTGGCCGCAGTAGCATCGTCCGGTGGCGTGTCAGCGTCTCGACCAGGCCTCGTTGCCAGCGATCGCGTTGCCGCGCGAGAGTTCTCACGGTTTCCGGGCACTCGGTCCAGGCCACCGGATCGGGGATGTAGACGATTCGGTAGGGGATCCCATTGTCATGGCAATGGCGGTGGAGCCGCACCACGAGTTCCATGTCTTCACCGACCGTGTTGGTCCTAAAGCCGCCCGCCTCCACCACGACCCACCGGCGGAACAGGCCGAATGCCCCGGAAATGATCATCGTGGCGTTCATCTCGGCCCACCCCAACCGCCCCGAGTGGAATGACCGTAGGTATTCCAGAATCTGGAAACGGGCCAGCAGGCTCGTCGGTAGCCGTACGTCCCGGACACGGCCTCGATTGACCGTGGTTCCGTTCACGATTCGAATGATTCCACCCGCGGCGATCGTTCGCGCATCCTCCAGGAATGGCCGGCTGACGCGCATTAAGGCCTGTGGTTCCAGCAAGCTGTCGGAGTCAATGACGCAAAACAGGGGAGTCCGGGTGAGATTGAGTCCGGCGTTGATGGCGTCTGCCTTCTTACCGTTTTCCTTGTCGACCACCCACAAATTGCGGTATCGGGCGCTTCGATATGTGGCGCGTATTGGTGCCGTGGGAACGGACGCAGATGGAAAGCGCGGTGCTTGCTCGAGTTCGAAGGCTTCAATGAGACGTGCGAGTGTGGCGTCGGTCGATCCATCGTTCACGATTACCACTTCGTAATCCGGGTATTCGAGGGTCAACAACGCGCGGGTCGCCTCGACGCAAGTGGCCTCTTCATTGTATGCCGGCGCCACCAGCGTCACCGGCAAGGCAGCGCCCGACCGGATGAGTTCGCCGATGTCGACGGTCTTCAGGCGCCGCGCGTAGCTTCGGAGCGACCGGAATGCGGTGACGCTAGTGATGAGATAAGTCGAGTTCAGCACCACGAAATACAGGAGTACCAGTGCATTGATGGTGATGAGGAGAAACCAGCCAACCTCGCCCATCATGCCTGTGTGCTCCACAACAGTTCCCGTGCTGCAAGGGCACCCGGATGGTCCGACCCAGCGATGTTCGCAAGGAAATCGGCCTCGCCAATGTCGTTGAGCCCGCGAACGGCATGGAGCACGACCCAGTTCGACTGATCGTCCAACGCGCTACGAATGGCGGCAGTATCGGCCGTGGTTCCAATGCGAGCCAGCGTACTTACTGCACTGGCTCGCACAGCATGGTCCGGGGAGTGCAGGAGTTCTCGAACGGCCGGTAGGTGATCACGCCTGCCCACTTTCTCGATCAATCCGAGAACCGCAACAAGTAAGTCGACGTCCTGTTCAGACTTGAGGATCTCGCACGCGAGGTCGGCGGCGCCGACGTCCTTCAACGACGTCAGCGTGCGCGCAATCACGGCGCGAACCTGGGGTGGGCGGGTTGAGTCAGCCAAGGCGGCCCTGAGAACCGGCGCGGACTCCGGTCCCATGTTTGCCAGCATCGCGGCTAGGTATCCGATACTCCAGTGCTGAAAACGATTGAGCACCTGGATCAACCGATCGGCGTAAGCTGGGTCGTAGTGCCGTGCGAGAGCTTGCGCAGCCGTCATGGCCACGAGGTGGGATCGGTCGTCCAGCGCACACAAGAATTCCTGGCTGTACTCCGCGACGCTCAACTCCCCAAGGGTCTGAAGAGCGCGGGCTCGAATTTCGGGGCTCCGTCGCCGCAAATCGACTGCGATGTCGTCGAGGTATGGCGCGGCGAGTCTCAGGACCGTGTCTCGCTCGGCGCCTTTCAGTTGCCGGGCGTACCGGAGCAGGAATGCGGCGAGTCGCATGTGATCTCGGCGGTGGACTCGGGCTCGGAGTTCGCTCTCGGCGGTCTCGCCGGTGAGAACCGCCATGATCACGGGCTCCCAAAGTTTCTCCAGTCGGGCCCAGCGTCGCTCGTTCCGGATGTTGGCGGCCCGAAGCCATCCTGCCGTGAGGGTAAATGCGACGGCGCAGCCGAGAAGAAGAAAAGTGACCAGCGCGACGACTTGGAGGCCACGGTCTGAGAAAGGCAGTGCGCCGTCCATCTAGCGGGCGCGCTGAGAGCGGCCGAGGAGCCGCCGCACGCGGGCGATGACCTCAGTCGGCGAGAAAGGTTTCACGATGTAGTCGTTTGCGCCAAGCTCCAACCCACGGACGACGTCACGCTCGCTCCCAAGTGCAGTGAGCATCGCAACAGGCAGATCGGCATACCGCGGGATTTCACGCAGCCGCGACAGCAGGTCGAACCCGTCGATGCCTGGCATGTTGATGTCCAGAATAGCGAGATCGATCTGTTCGTGCTCCGCTACCGCCAGCGCGTCCAACCCATCGGGGCTGTGCGTCACTTCAAACCCCGGCTCACGCGTCAGGCGGTAAATCAAGAGCTTGGCCGTCAATTCATCGTCTTCCGCCAAGAGAATGTTGACGGTGGGAAGTGGGACGGCGGCGGAGTCGCTGAGAATACGCGTGCCCGCGGACTTGATCGCTAAGTAGAGCAGCCGTCCGGCCTCGTCCATGGCCTCATCCAGATCCATGCCGGCAGTGATCGGCGTGATTCCGGCTGCAAGGTCGAGTTCACTCCCAATGCCCTGGGTCATGGAATCCCGGACCTCTTCCAAATGCCGTGTGGCTGCATCGGTAGTGCAGTCCAAGAAGAGGGCGGCCAACTCTTCCACGCCGATGCGGGCAACAATCCCTTGGCCCCCAATGGCCTTGGCAACCGCTGCCCCGATGTGTCCGACCGCTCGCGTGATTGCTGCCCCGGCCGGTGGGAGGGTCCCTAGTTGTGACGAGGCGACACCGATCATGGCCAAGGTACACTGCGTCTTCGTGGCGTTGCGGAAAGCCGCACGGAGCTGTGCAGTATCTGCGAGCTGGAAGGAAGTTCCATCTGGCTCTGCTGAGCCGCTTGCAGGCGCAGCGATCGCCCGACGAGTGATCAAGTCGAGCAGCTTCTTGGGTTTGACAGGCTTCTTGAGAAAGTCAGATGCACCGAGGGCAAGACACTCCGCTTGAACGTGCGAGTCGTCGTGGGCGGATGCGACGATAACCGGAATGGCTGCCGTATGGGAATCTCGCTTGAAGTGCAGCAAGAGGTTGCGCCCATCGGCATCCGGCAAGACCAAGTCGAGCACGACCACCGAGAGGTGCTGCGTCCGCGCAATGGCCTCGGCCTGCTCCGCGGTTCCTGCGACCGCCACCGTCCAGCCTTCCTGGGTCAGGGTGTGGCTGAACAACTTGACGAGCGCGGCATCGTCCTCGACGAGCAGCACCACGCCCCGTGGGGCGGACACCAGTGCGATCTCCTCCTCCAGGGCAGCAATCAGGCCTTCGAGTGCGGCCTCCACGTGCTCATCGGGCGCTGCGACAACCGTCTGGGCTGCTGACCCCAGGGAGCTCTCTGGCACGCGGGCTAGGGTCGAGGCGAGTCGGCGACTCGTCCCCCGCGCTTCTTGCGGATCCTTGGCATACAATCTCCCGGCTGCCTTCAAGGCAGCCAGGTGTTTCCTGAGGTCGTCGAGGTCTGTGTCGGGCCGGCCATCAGAGGTCATGGCGAATACGAAAGAGTCGAGGAACGATATCACACCGCCGGAGCCAGGGAAAGCACGGCCGCCCTCATGGACACGGCGCGCCCTCACCCCCACGGCGTGATCGGGCCATACCCACACAGAGCCAGGTCCCCACAACCAGCGATGTTGTCAGGAGCACGAGCGCGGCCAAGCGGGCCACATCCGCCAGCGCACGATCCTGCTCCAATAATCCCATCGCTGACAAGAGGTAGTGCCAATCGTGCGCGGGGTCGGGTGCAAATCCGAGCAAGGTCAGAGATTGTTCGCGCGCGTCGGCCATGTACACTGCCATCTCCGCGAGGCTCATGGACAACCACCCGCCGGCCACCGTAACCCCGAAATAGTCTCGGTGGCTCCAGAGCAGCGCCCCGGCCGCTATCGGCAGCGCGAGCTGGGCGATGGTGCCGCCGGCGACGGCCAGAAATGATCCAAAGAACGCGAAGACGAGATGACCGAGTTCGTGCACCCCGAAGGTGATGCCGGAGAAGATGCTCCGGTAGTCTGGATCAGCCACGTGGCGGAGGCCGGCATATCCCACGTACAGGAGCACCAGGGCCCGCCACGCCCAGGAGCGGCCCTGTGCCCATGTAAGGGCTTCGGCTCGCACCCGGGCCAATCCTCGAACCGAGGCGTGAGGATTGTGCGGTATGATGGGAAGAAGGTGAGTGGGCACGTTGGTCTCGTGCCCACTCCCCCGTGATGGCTTAGTTCTGCCGCCGCAACTCCACGCGACGGTTTTCCGCGCGCCCGGCTGCAGTCGCGTTGTCCGCGACCGGCTCATCGGGTCCATAGCCCCGCGCCACCAGACGTTCCGCATCCACACCATTACGGATGAGGAAGTTCCGCACGGCATCAGCGCGGCTTTGCGACAACCGCATGTTCACGTCGCGCGATCCGGTGATGTCGGTGTGTCCGGCGATTTCCACTCGAACGGTGGGGTTGCCGATCAACGACTGGGCCACCGTGAGCAGAATGGCTCGTGCCGCCTGGGTGAGGTCGGCTCGGCCGCTCGCGAACGTGACGCCCTCGAGAATCAGCGTCGTCTGTTGGTCCCGGAACAAAATCGGGCAGCCCACCGCGTCGACTTGCGTGCCGGCCGCTGTTTCGGGGCAACGATCGATACTGTCATCGACGCCGTCCCGGTCGGTGTCCTGCGGAACGGTGCAGCCCTCGCTGTCGACCACGGCTCCCCGTGGCGAGTTGGGACACCGATCGACTGAATCCACCACGCCATCGCCGTCGACGTCGGTGGCCAACGGGCACCCCTGAGCGTCTACCTGCGCGCCACGGGCCGTATTGGGGCAGCGGTCAGCCGAATCGGCAACCCCGTCGCCGTCAGCATCCACCGGGCAGCCAGTGGCGTCCACCCGCACGCCGGCCGCGGTGTTGGGGCAGCGGTCGGCCGTGTCCAACACGCCGTCTCGGTCCCGATCCTTCGGAATCGCACAGCCCGTGGGGTCGACCATGTCGCCCATCGGCGTGCCTGGGCAGCGATCGAGCCGGTCGTTGATTCCGTCTCCGTCGCTGTCCTTGGGGGCGTGTCCGCCCAAGAGGAAGGAAATGCCGGCCTGAATGCCGTAGGTCCAACCGTCGTCCACTCCGGGGCCGGCATTTGCGGGGGTGGGCACGTAGTCGACGACCCCTTCCACCCGGAGTGCGACCCTGGCGCTCAGGCCGAAGCGGAACCCGCCGAGCCCGCTGACGCCGTCTTCCGACCCATCGAAGTCGTCACCGAACTCGTGGTGTACGTAGCCCGGTCCAACCACGAAGTGGACCCGGTTCGCGAGCGGAACGTGAAAGAGCAACCGACCATGGATGGGGAGGAACGAGGCTCTGGCTGCTCCCGAGGTCAGGTCGGTCTTGCCGTAGGCGCCTTGAGCCTCGAGCGAGATACTGGGCTTGAGGAAAACGCCGATACGCCCACCGACCAGGATGGCGTCGTCGAACGTGAGGGACTGGTCGAAAATCGTGTATTGGCCCAGCGCACCCAGTTCGACCGTGCCGCCGCCTTGGGCGACGGCGGCCTGAGGGAGGAACCAGGCGGCTAGTCCAAGAGCGGCGCCTAGTAGGATTCTCATGTCACACTCCATTAAAAATCAGGGAAAGGGAAGACCGCCCCCACACGGGGGGATCCCACAAAAGCTACTCAAGATATTACCGATTGCACCGATTGGCACTATCCGATGTCTTGTCGTCTACATTTTAGACAGTGGCTGGCTAGACGCCGGCAATCGCGGCAATGGGGTCGAGCTTGGCGGCTCGGCGGGCGGGATACCAGCCAAAGACCACTCCGACGACCACCGCGAACACAATGGCGACGATCATTCCGGTTTGACTCAGGGGGATGCTGAAGGGCTTGCCGAATGCGGCCCCGATTCGCTCGGTGATCAGGATCAAGCCCACACCGCCCATGGTGCCGACCACCGCCCCAAGGAACGCGAGCGTGAGGGACTCGGCGAGGAACAGACGGAGAATCGCGCCCTCATCGGCGCCGAGGGATTTTCGGATCCCGATCTCGCGGACTCGCTCTCGCACTGAAATCAAGAGCACGCTGAAGAGTCCGATGCCGCCCACCACGAGGGTGACCCCCGCGATGGTGAACATCACCCCATTCCATCCTTTCAGGATGTTGTCGGCCATGGCGAGGTCGGACAGGACATCGGCGGCCTCATTGTCAATCGTGAAATCCTCGACCCCGCCATGACGTTGGCGGAGCAGGCGAGTGCCGTCTCGCAGCACCGCTGAAAACGAAGCGGCTGGTTTGGCCGTGATTAGGGCGAGGTCGATTCGTGCCTCTCCCTGGTAGTATCGAGTGAGGTAGGTGTAAGGCACGTAGAGACGCCGCGCCACGAAGCTGAAGTCGGCCGGGACGAGGTCGAAGGTGATGGGTGCCACCACGCCGACGACGAGGAACCGGACACCATCGATCGCGACACTCCGACCGATGGGGTCCATGGCGCCGAACAATGGACGCACCAACTCGGAACCGACCACAACCACGCGGGACCGATTCTCAACGTCTAGGACACGCAGGCTGCGCCCGGCGACGATGCGATAGTTACGCATCTCGAGATAGCCGGCATCCACGCCGTCGATTCGGATATCGCGCTGGCCGGCTGGTGCGCTGACGATGTACTGGCCACCGAAGTTGCGGCCATGGACCGACTCTACACCCGGGAGGCCGCGGAGCGCATCGAGATCTCCGAGTTTGAGACCCGGATGCCTGAGCGTGCCGGCGGTCGCGGCGTCCGAAGGCGGATCCCGGTCAATAATGGAAAAGCTCCGTGGGTATCCCATGGCGATCAGGTCGTCATGGGCCAGGGTTCGCATGGCCGCAGCGAGCGACGTCATCGACACCAGCGAGGCGGCACCAAACACGATGCCGGAGAGGGTGAGCAGTGATCGCAGTGGGTGTGCCCAGATCTCGCGGAGGGCGTCAACGATCAGTTCGCCTGCCTCAGAGGCTCGGACCCACCGGCTGCTCGCGTCACCCATAGCGTAACGCCTCCACCGGCTCGAGCCTGGCTGCCCGCCATGCCGGATAGATGCCGGCGGCGAGTCCAACCGTGAGCGCCGTGCCCGTCGCCACCGCGGCGATGACCGGGCTCACGACGGCGGGCATCTGCATCAAATAGGCGACGGTCCCGGTCAGGGCTCGGCCCAGGGCCAGTCCCAGGGCGGCTCCGATGACGGTAATGACCATGACCTCGGCCAAGACATGGGCGAAGATGCTTCCCGCCGACGCGCCCAGCGCCATTCGAGTGCCGAATTCGCGTACCCGCTCCACCACCGAAGCGAGCAGAACATTGGCGATGACGATCCCGCCGGCGAAGAGGGACACGATGCCGACGACCAGAAAGATGTAATTGAAGAGTCGCAAGAAATTCCCGCTGTCCGATCCGGCCCCCGCACCGGACGGACGCAGATCGAAATCCTCCACACCGTGCCGAGCGAACAGGAGGCTCCGCACCTCCGGCTCCGCCGTCGCCCGCCCATTCCGCGTGGCCTTCAATGTCAGGAAACTCAAGCGGTCGACTCCGCCGAAATGGGTGATCGCCGCCGTGATCGGGATGTAGGCGCGTTCGTTACGATATTCGAGGGCGTTTCCTTCCCAGGACGCGAAATAGAACTCCTCCCGTTCGAGCACCCCCACGACCACAAACTGCTTGCCCCCAATGGTCACGAGCTGGTCCAACGCCCGGGTCGGCCCTCCGAATAAGGAGTCAGCATATTTCCATCCCATCACGATGACCCGAGCGTGGTTGGCCACATCCAGGGCGCTCAGGTACCGGCCCACGAGGGGACGGATATCGTTGATGATGGCGTAATCAGGCACGGTGCCGATCACCTGACCGCGGAAGCTCGTCGCCCCAGCGCGGTAATCGAGGTCTTCGGCCCAGCCAGGGCTCACGGCCGAGAGCGTCCGAGCCCGCTGCTTGAGAAAGGCCGCGTCGTCGTACGTCAGTCGCTTTGATGCTCGTTCCCGTGCTGTCGGTCGTGCCGGCTCGTCGCGGTTGGAGACGATCATGGTCCCGATTCCGCCGACTTCTTCCAGGTACTGCTGGGTGAGCGCGGTCTGGCCCCCAAAGAGAGCCAGGACCGTCACGATGCTCCCTGTTCCGAGGACGAGGCCGAGCAAGGACAGGAGCGTTTGGCCCCAATGGCGGCGGGCCTCATCGAGGCCGGAGAGGAGCGACTCGAAGAGGTTCATACCACCTTTCCGTCGCTGATCTCGATGACGCGCTGAGCCCGTGCCGCATTGTGAGCATCGTGGGTGACCATGACGATGGTGTGCCCCGCGGCATGGAGTTCCTCGAACGTCCCGAGCACCTCGCCACCGGCTCGCGAGTCGAGGTTCCCAGTTGGTTCGTCGGCCATGAGAATGGCGGGTTCCCCCACCAGCGCGCGGGCAATGGCGACCCGCTGGCGCTGTCCGCCGGAGAGTTCATCGGGACGGTGGTGAATCCGATCGTCCAATTTCAGACGCGCGAGAATCTCGAGCGCCCGGGCCCGTCGTGCTCGGTGTGGAATGCCGCCACGGTACTTGAGGGGAAGCGCCACGTTCTCCACGACGTTGAGCCGTGGCATGAGATTGAATGTTTGGAAAACGAACCCGACCTTGCGGTTGCGCACCTGGGCCAGGCGCTTGCCGCTGAGCCCGCTGACGTCCTCACCGTCGAGGATGTAGGTCCCGGCTGTCGCGGAGTCGAGACAGCCGAGGATGTGCATGAGTGTGCTCTTGCCCGAGCCCGACGGCCCGACGATGGCCACGAACTCTCCGCTCGCCACGGCCACGTCTACCCCGCGCAGGGCCGGCACGTCCACTCGGCCCAGGCGATAGATCTTCTCGAGGTTGCGGGCTTCGATGAGCGCCGGCATCATCGGCGGGCGGGATTGGCGGCTCGTTCGATCGCCGCGATCGGATCTTCCAGCGCGACCGTGTCACCCGGTGCGACGCCGCTCAGGACTTCGACGAAGGCCAGATCGCTCAAGCCCAGCGTGACCGGTGTGCGCTGGTGGTCGTTCCCCATGATCCGATACACGACCGGTTGACCCTCGTTGATGAACACCGCTTCGACCGGGACGCGTGCTACGTCGTCTCGACTTGGCCCGAAGATGGTGACGTTTGCGGTCATGCCCGGCCGGAGGATGCCGGCGCCGTCCGTCGCTTCGATCTCCACATCGAACACACGAACCCGGTCGTCCTGCCGGGCAGCCGGTGGAACTAATCGCACGATGCCGGGTGTCGTGTCGCCGGGAAACGCGTCGACGGTCAGCGACACGCTGTCGTCGACCGCAACTTTGCCGATGTCGACCTCGTTGACGGACGCCTTGACGAGCAGGGTGGATAAGTCGGCGATGGTAAAGAGTTCCGTCCCACCGCCGAACGCACTTGTCCCGCCTACGACGGTCTCGCCAGCCTCGACGCCGCGGCGGATGACCACACCCGACGACGGCGCCGTGACGTTGGCCCATTGGGCCGAGTCGACCGCCGTCACGCCGCTCAATTCCACGAGCCGCAACTGATCCATCGCGGTGCGGTGTTGATTGCGAGCCTGCTCGAGGTCCACCGAGCGCTGATCGAGATCTGTCTGGGCAATGCCCCCCGTGCGGCTGAGCTCGAGGGCACGCTGATACTCTCGTTCCGCGTTCTCACGGGTAATGGTCGCGGCGGCGATGTCGCTGCGAATCTGAGCCAGCGCATTCGCCTGGGCGATATCGGGGAGGATCCGCGCCAGGTGTTGCCCGCGGCGTACGCGGTCGCCTTCCCGGACACTCAGGCGCTGCACCACGCCGGAGATGGGCGACTTGACGATGATTTGGCGTTCCGGCTCCACGATGCCGGTTTCTTCCACCACCACCCGGATCTGTCCCCGATCCACGGTGCCCACGCGGTAGGGGGGTCCGCCCTCTCCGCCGTTGGCACTCGCATCGCGGCAGCCCTGTGCTCCGAGCGCCAGGGCCACCGCGATCATGATGAGTCGTCGATCCGGCCGCATGCCTCACCTCCAGAGCGTGCTTGGGGATCAGGAGATTCTGTCGGATTCCCGACGCATCGAGCAACCAAAAGTTTCATATTGCGACGAACTCCGGTCCCCTGCATTCTTGCGGTGGGGCTGCTATATATGGAGCCCGCTCGTTGGGCGCCCTCGGCTTGCCGGTCGAGCCCGGCCGTTGCTCGGTGGCCCACTTGCAGGTCCGAGGGGGTGGGCGACGTGTACAGCTCGAGTGCCCGCCGAAAGGACCAGGGCGCTTCAACTCCGTTTTCGACGGCCCGATGCCATTTCTCGATACCAATCATCAGCGTGCCGCCCTCCTGATAACGGTGCTCGGGGTGGGACTTACCTTCGCGCTCGCCCCATTCGCCACCGGCCTCATCGGGATTCCGGTCCTGTTCGTCATTTTCCGGCCATTTCATCAATGGCTGGGGGCGCGCATCAAACCGTCGGTGGCGGCAGCTCTGGTGGTGGCACTGGCCGTGATCCTCATCATCGGGCCCGGCGTATCCTTCGTGGGATTGGTCGCGACGGAGGCGCAGAACATCGCCAGCGGCGTGATCCGGAGCCCGTTCCTCACGCGTTTGTCGGAACTGCGAATCGGACAGTTCGACGTCGGGCCCCAAATTGCGGCGTTGGGTGAGCAGATTGTCTCGTTTATCGGACGGAGCGCTCTCGGTCTTCTCGGGACAGCAACGCGTGTAACGCTGAACCTCACGATCGCGCTGTTCGGTCTTTACTATCTCTTGTTGTATCCCGACGTCACCTGGGATGCCGTTCGCCCCTATATCCCATTCTCCTCAGACAGTGCGGAACGGCTGCGCCGCCGCTTTCGCGACGTGACCAACTCGACGCTCATCGGTACCGGTCTGATCGCCGCGGTGCAGGGAACCCTGGTTGGCCTCGGGTTCTGGTGGGGCGGACTCTCCAACGCATTCTTTTGGGGTGTGGTGACGGCGGTGCTCTCGGTCCTCCCAGTGGTCGGGAGCGGGTTGGTCTGGGTTCCCGGCACAGTGGCGTTGGTATTCGAACAGCGGATCGGCGGAGCGGTTTTCTTGGGCCTCTGGGGTCTCGTGCTGGTGGGCAACATCGACAACATTCTGCGGCCACTCATCTACCGCCGATGGGCCAATATCCATCCGTTGATCACCCTGATCGGCGCTTTTGCCGGCGTGCGGTTTTTCGGCTTGCTCGGCATCCTGATTGGCCCGCTGGCCCTGTCCTACCTGTTCGAACTGATCCGGATGTACCGGGAAGAATACCTGGTGGTCCCAGGTGTGTCGGGAACGGTCCCGGCATCCGGGGCTTCTCCGCCGCCGCCACCGGTCGAGCCCGTGATCGATGCCCCGGCGGACCCCAGCACTCCCCCGGCGGACGACCGGATTCCCTAAGGTGCCCCCACCGGACAATCGGCCGCCGACGCTCGGATTGATCCTGGCGTTCGCCGCGGTGTACCTCGTCTGGGGTTCCACGTACCTCGCGATTCGGTTTGCCATCCAGACGATCCCGCCTTTCCTCATGGCCGGGGTTCGTTTTACCTGTGCCGGCAGCGTGTTGTACGGTTGGTGCCGGCTTCGCGCCGTGCCCCGACCCACAGCCCGTCACTGGATGAGCGCACTCATCGTGGGTGGGTTCATGCTCGCCGCCGGCAACGGGCTGGTCGTTTGGGCGGAGCAACGGGTCCCGTCCGGCATTGCGGCGCTCATCGTGGCCACGACGCCGTTCTGGATGGTTTTGCTGGACTGGTGGTGGCGCAACGCCCCGCGCCCCAACGTGGCTGTGGTCGCCGGGCTCTTGATTGGGTTCGCGGGGGTCGCACTGCTGGTCAACCCCTGGGAGGCGCAGGCGACGGCTGTAGATGCGGCAGGGACGCTCGCCTTGCTCGGCGCTGCCCTCTGCTGGGCGATCGGGTCGATCTATGCCCTCGAGGCCAGCAAACCAGCGTCGCCCCTCCTGTTCACCGCAACCGCGATGCTCTGCGGTGGTGCCATTCTCCTTCTGGTGGGAACCGCGAGCGGAGAGTGGGCCAGGCTCGACCTCCCGAGCGTTACACGCCGCTCGCTCCTTGCCGTGGCGTATCTCATCGTTTTTGGCTCCCTCATCACCTACTCGGCCTACGTCTGGCTGTTGCGCGTGAGTACCCCGGCCCGGGTCGCCACCACGGGCTACGTCAACCCGGTGGTCGCGGTCTTGCTCGGATGGTTGCTGGGGGGAGAAGGTCTATCGTCCCGTACGCTCCTGGCCACTGCCGTCATTATCACGGCCGTGGGTCTCATCACATCGGCCCGGTCGCGGCAGCGGGATCGGCCGGTAATCGACCCAACGTTGCTCGAGCGCCCGGCCGGTCGGATAAGTCCGTGAACGTACCGTTCAGCGGCCGGGCGGGAAGACTTCGACCGAAGACCCCACCGCAAACGTGACCTGCACCGGCGTGGCATCGGTGAGGAACGCCCACGCCCGGCCATAGAGCGAGGCGAAATCGACGCGATAATCGAGCTGGTAGATGTCCCGGACAGCCCATTCAGGGTGTTCCACGCGGTAGCTGACCAAATCGCCGCGGCGCGACACACCGAAGCCGCGGCGACGTTCCTTGAAGGGGTAGGTGTTCGCGTCAGCGGGGAGAGCCGACTGCTGTGGGCCGGTCACCCGGATATGCCCATCAGCCTCGTTGTGCCGCCAGGAATGCTCGACGAGGAGCAGATCATGGCTCTTGCCGAGGGTGCGGCTCGACATGGTGATTGCGGAATACGGCTCGTTGTACCGCGCGCGGGCTACCAGTGCAACAAGCCGACTCGGGACAAACTCGCGGACGAAGAGCACGCCGGGTTGGTCTTGGTGCCGGACGTATGTCCGAAGATTGAGCTCCGGGAAATTGACCAGTCCTGGAAACCGGCGCCCGCGAACCCTGGTGTCCTGGAAGTCAAAGGCAACGAGGCTTACATGGGCGTTGTTCTGCCACCGGTCGAGTTCCAAAGCAGGATGTAGATACGGGCGCACCAGTTCGTCGGGCACGGCGTAAGTGAGCAGGATGAGATTGGACCAGCGGGCCCTGAGAAAGGGGCGACGCCGCTCGCCGTGCCTCGCGGCATCGTCAGGCACGGCCATTGGCTACCTGCATCCCTTCGGCCGATCCCGCCCAGACCATACGAGTCCCATCCATTCCGTTCCCGTGGTTGGTTTCGTTTTCGATCTCTGATATGATGTAGAGCGTCACTCGAACTTGGAGTTGAATGTGGGTGCCTCACCGCTGTCTTGGCGACGGGTCTTTGCGGCCACCGCGCTCTGTTGCCTCGGCGGGGTCGGACGGCTCAGCGCTCAGGTCTCAATCGATCTGGCTACAGGCGACGCATTCAATTTGCGCACGCCGCTCACGATTACGCAAAAAGGATTCCCTGACATCCATGTCGACGATGTCAGGTTTTTGACCCACCCGTTGAAGTCCGCCCCGTATTTTGATCTTCAAGTGGGGTTCTGGCGCGGCACAAGGGGCTGGATCGTGGGGTTCTTGCATCACAAGCTGTATTGGGAAGACGAGGTTCCACCCGAGATCGCACGATTTGAAATATCGAACGGGTTCAGCATTATCTCGGTGAGTCGTGGCTGGCGGCTGGGGCACCTGATCCTCTCAGCCGGTGCCGGGGCCGTCATTGCAAACCCCGACGTAAATATCAGGGGCGTCGGTGAGCGGGAGGATGCAGGCTTTCTGCACTCGGTCATCGGATCGGGGTACTACATCGCTGGGGGCAGTCTGCTGGTAGCCGCCCAACGGAACTTCCCGGTTGTCGACCACCTCCACCTGGCCCTCGCTGCCAAAGTGTCGGGGTCGTACGCCCGAATTCCCATGCCCGACGGCCACGCGACCGTTCAGAATGTCGCTCTTCACTTGCACGCCGGGCTCGGGACCAGTTTCTGATTGCGTTGAACCGGCCACGGCCAGAGAACCTGGTGACTGAACGCCCGCTTCCGGCTCTCGAACGACTGTGGAACGCGGTCCGGCGTCGATTCCGCAGATCCCCCGCTGCCCTGGTCTACGACCCGAGCTATGCCAAGAGTGTTTCGGGGGTCCCCATGGATCCGCTCCGCGCGGAGCGAATACTGGCCTTTCTCACTGAAGAACGCTTCATTGGCCGGAGAGATCTGTCCACACCAAGGCCGGTGTCCCTCCATCGCTTGTTGGAGGTGCACTCGTCGGAGTATCTCGACAGCCTTCAGGACCCAGCAACCCTCACCAGCATTCTGGGTGTCGAAGTCACTGCCTCGCAACTCGAGGACGTCCTCGACCTCCAGCGATTGATGGTGGGCGGCACTGTACAGGCGACACGCATGGCCCTTCGAAGCAGGCGCGTGGGCGTCAACCTCGGCGGTGGCTTCCATCATGCGACCCCGGAACGCGGGATGGGATTTTGCGTCTTCAACGATGTCGCAGTGAGTGTCACCCGGCTGCGCCGCAAGGGCTACAACCGCCCGGTGCTCGTCATCGATCTGGATATGCACGACGGCAATGGCACACGGGCCGCGTTTGCGACGGACAGGTCGGTCTACACCTTCTCAGTCCATCACTCAACTTGGGATGACGTGCCTGCCGTTGCCGACACCACCATAGCGCTGGGGCCCGGAGTGTCCGACGAGCTCTTGCTCGACACCGTGCAGCGGGAGTTGCCGGCTGTCTTGCGGACTCACCACCCGGGGCTGGTGGTATACATCGCCGGCACGGATGCTGCGGCCGACGACCGACTGGGGGACTGGAACATGACCGCCGCCGGAATCCTGGCGCGCGATCGATACGTGATCGAATCGCTCCGTGCCCAGGCGCCTGCCCCGGCCGTCGCAGTGGTGCTGGGCGGAGGATACGGCGACTCCTCATGGCGATATTCGGCGCGCTTTCTGGGATGGCTCGTCTCCGGGCGGGTGCTCGAGCCTCCGGACCAGACGGAGGCAGTGGTGAGAAGCTTCCGCCGGTTCATGCGCGTCTTCCGGCATCCCGAGCTATCGACTCCCGCAACCGGTGAGGGTTGGGATCTGACGGAGGAGGAGCTGCTCGGCTCGGTCGGTCGTACGGGGATCGAGGAGCGCGTGTTGGGTCACTACTCGAAGCATGGCATCGAGCTCATGCTGGAGCGGCTGGGGATTCTGACCCAGATTCGCGCGCTCGGCTTTCCTAACCCGACCCTCACTATCGCGCCAGGCCGCGGTGCAGCCCCGACGATTCGTCTCCACGCGGACTCGGAGCAGAGCCCCCTGCTCATGGAACTGAAGATGGCCCGCAGCCGACGGGTCGTTCCCGGGCGCGATATGCTCTTCATCGAGTGGCTCCTACTCCAGAACCCCCAGGCCGCATTCTCGCCCGACCACCCGCCGCTTCCTGGCCAGGCCCATCCTGGACTCGGGATGCTCAGGGAAGTCTACGGCTGGCTCCGAACGCTGTGCGAAGCCCTCGGCCTCGATGGCATCGCGTTTGTCCCGTCACATTACTACATGGCCGCCCTGGGACAGCGGATCCTGCGGTTCCTGGATCCCGCGGCCCAAGCCCGATTTGATGCCTTCCACGCGGCCCTCGCCGGCCTCTCCGTTCCGGAAGCCAGCCGGGCCTTGGCCCATGGGCGCCTGCACGATGTGAAGACGGGCGAGAGCGTGACGTGGACACCGAGTGTGATGGTGGTGCCGGTGAGTCGTGCATTGCAGCTGCAGCTTGCGGCGCCGGCCTACGCCCAACGTCGGGCTGCGGAGCGCGCCGCGCTCGAGTACCGGCTCGAGGGCGTCACGCCGCCGACACCCGAGTAGGCGCTTTTCTGCCTACCGGCTACTCTCAGATACCCGGGCGCCGGCGAGCCGCGCCAACTCCGAGAAGAAGCGTGCTCCGAGCGGCAACACGCCCTCATCGATATCGAACTTGCTCGAATGCGCTGGGAAGGCTTCCCGGCCTAGCGCTTGCGCGCCAAAGCGAACGTAGCATCCCGGAAGCCGGCGGAGATAATAGGCAAAATCTTCGCCGCCCATGTTGGCGACTTGAAGGGTTGCCACCTGATCTGGCCCGACGACGGCCTGCGCAGCGTCGCGCGCCAGGGCCGTCATGGGCGGCGTGTTGACCAGACAGGGGGTGCTGCCCGCGACCGTGACCCGAATAGCAGCGCCATGGAGCTGGCCAACCGCGGCGGCGATTCGTTGCAAGGCGTCGATCAAGTGCGTGCGAACCGCCTCTTCCTGTGCCCGAATCGTTCCTTCGAGCACGGCATGACTGGCAATCACGTTCGACGCGGTACCGGCATCGAACCGTCCGATGGTGACCACCGAGGGATGGGCCGGATTGACTTCACGTGAGACGATGGTCTGAAGCGACATCACCAGAAGACTTCCGACCACAACCGCGTCGACGCCCTCATGTGGCCGAGCGGCGTGTCCGCCGCGCCCGGTGATTTCGATTCGGAACGCATCGGTCGACGCATTCACGACGCCATCGGTCACCACGATGGTGCCGGTTGGAAAATGTCGATCCACGTGCCCGCCGAAAATCATGGCCATGCCATCCAAGGCTCCATCCTCGATCATGGCGATAGCGCCGCTGGCCACCTCCTCAGCGGGCTGGAAGATGAGCCGAACCGGGGCGGGCAGGGGAGGACCGGCGAGCAGGAGCTCTGCGGCTCCGAGCAGCATACTCGTGTGCGCGTCATGGCCGCAGGCGTGCATCACCCCTTCGTGCGCCGAGGTAAAGGGCAGGCCCGTTTCCTCTGTAATCGGCAGGGCGTCGATGTCGGCCCGAAGGGCTACTCCGAGACCGTCGCTCACCCCTGGGATGTCGGCGATGATGCCGGTGCCCGCGACACTCCGCCGGGTCCGGATGCCCAGCCGCTCGAGCGCCTGGTGGATTTGTTGCGAGGTGCGTCGTTCCTGCCAGCTCAGCTCCGGGTACCGGTGGAAATCCCGTCGGGTGGCGACCAGGCGATCGGCGAACGCCGCGTCGGAGACCGGACTCACGTTATCCGACCTCGACAAGACTAGCGCCCCTTCCAGCCTGGACCGCGCACCACTCGCCCGGGCATTGCCCCGGTATGCTCGCCCTCAAGCAGCACGGGGACGCCGTTGACCAAGACATGCACCATCCCGGTGGCGAATTGGTGGGGTCGGTCGTAGGTCGCGTTGTCGACGATCGTCCGGGGATCGAAGATCGCCAGGTCGGCGTAGAACCCCGGCGCGAGAATCCCACGCCGCTCGAGACGCAACGTCTCGGCTGACGCTCCCGTGAGCCGGTGGATGGCCTCTTCGAGGGGGATGACGCGCTCCTCCCGGACGTAGCGCCCGAGCAGCCTGGCAAAGTTGCCGTACGCCCGTGGATGGGGGTTGGATCGGAGAAACACTCCGGCCGGTGCCAATGCGCCTGCATCGGAACCGAAGTGGACCCACGGCACGCCGACCTTCTTCCGCACGTTGTCCTCGGACATGAGGAAATACACCGTTCCCACCCGGCTGCCATCCTGCATCACCAAGTCCATCGCCACGTCTTCCGGTGATGCACCGCGCATGGTGGCAACTTCCGCCAGGGTCTTCCCGGTCAGGTACTTGAGCGAATCCTGCTTGAACCCGACCAGCAGCACCTGGTCGGAACCGCCGGCCGCCGCGTAGAGATTCTCCCAGCGGGTCGACGGAGCGCGCATTTCCCGTCGCACACGCGCGCGCACCGCCGGGTCCTTGAGGCGGTCGATCCAGGCCAGGAGCCCCCCCTCTTGGACCCAGGGCGGCATCGCCGCATCGAGGCCGGTCGCTCCGGCGGTATAGGTGTAGATGTCGGCGGTAATCTCGAGCCCATCGGCGCGCGCGCGCTCGACGCGGCCAATCGCCGTGTCGAGACGGCGCCAATTGCGCTGCCCTGCAGCCTTGAGGTGGTACACTTCCGCTCGGACGCCGGCGGTCTTGGCGATCGCGAGAAGTTCGTCGAGGGCCGGCAGGAGACGGTCTCCCTCGCTCCGGAGATGGGAGATGTACATGCCGCCGTACCCCCCGGCGACTTCGGCCAAGGCGGTCAACTCCGCTGTCGAAGCATAGAAGGCCGGGGCATAGATGAGCGACGAGCCCACGCCCATGGCCCCTTCCTCCATGGCGGCGGCGACGAGGCCACGCATGCGATCGAGTTCATCCGACGTCGGTGCCCGATCCTCATAGCCGATTTCATGAATGCGCACGGTCGTGGCACCGACAAAGGAGGCAACATTTGGCGACACGCCGCGCGCGACGAGATGATCGAGGTATTCACCCAGCGTGGTCCACTGGATATCGAACTTGATGTCACCTTGCTCCGCCACCATGTCGACCTTCATCGAGTCGGTCAACGGACCCATCGACCACCCTTCGCCAAACACCTCCAGCGTCACGCCTTGGCGGATGTCGCTTTCGCCCCGGCCATCCTCGATCAGACTCTCGGTGGCCCAGCTGAGCATGTTGATGAAGCCGGGCGCCACGGCCAGTCCGTGGGCATCGATGGTGGTACGGGCCCGTCCCTCGATGAACTGGGCAATCTCGACCACCGAATCACCCTGAATGGCAATATCCGCAGCGATCGGGAGGCCGCCCCTCCCGTCGTAGACTGTGCCGCCGCGTATGATCACGTCATAGGCGGGCGGGGCCTCACACGATGCGATCAGCACAACCGAACCGAGCAGTATGGCCGCCGTCTTCAGTGGCATCATGACGCTCCCTCGTCCTGGGGTCGGCGCGAAACACCTCGCGAGCCGTGAGCCAAGTCTAGCGCTGGTTGGAAACAGGCGCCACGAGCGACGCCATCCGACGTCCTGTGGAGATTCGACCGTCATGCTCTCCTGCTGCGACGCAAGAGACACGGTTTTCCTCACCAGTCTGGGTGCGTGCGGTGAGGGTGCGTCCATGTTATGCTGCCGGCGTCAGGAGGGGTAGGGACAGGGAGAACATCCTTGACCCTCAGGCTCCCCGGAGGGCAATCTGTCACCTATGCCAGAACCCGACGCACAGTTCCTCGCCCTTCAGGAGGCCCTGGCAGGTCGGTATTCGCTTGAGATGGAGCTGGGTCGGGGAGGCATGGGGATCGTCTACCTCGCCCTGGACGTGAGGCTCGATCGTCCCGTAGCCCTCAAGGTGTTGCCCGAGCACTTGGCCAGGGACGAGGATCTGCGGGCGCGGTTCCTGCGCGAGGCGCGCACCGCGGCCAAGCTCTCGCACCCCAACATCGTTCCGATCTACTCGGTCGACGAAGTCGGCCGTTTCGTCTTCTTTGCCATGGCGTATGTGCCGGGTGAGACCCTGGGCCAGCGCATCCGCCGACGTGGCCCGCTGTCGCCGTCAGAGTGCATGCGCGTGCTCCGAGACGTGGGCTTCGCGCTCTCGTACGCCCACGCACAGGGCATCATCCATCGGGATGTGAAGCCCGACAACATCCTGGTCGAAGAAGGGACCGGCCGCGCACTGGTCGCAGACTTTGGGATCGCCGGTATCGTGGGGGACACGAGGGCACCGGGTAAAGGGGAGATCGTCGGCACCATCGAGTTTATGAGCCCGGAGCAGGCGAGGGGAGAGCGCATGGACGGGCGCAGTGACCTCTACTCACTCGGCATGGTGGCCTACTACTCGCTGAGCGGCACCCTCCCCTTTGAGTCGGACAGCGCCGCCGCGACGCTCGAGGCAGTGCGGACCGGTCCCGTTCCTCAGGTCAGCTCGGCAGCGCCTGCCGCCCCTCGGCGTCTCGCGCGGATCTTGGACGTGTGTCTCAGGAAGGACCCTGCGGAGCGCTTCGCCTCTACCGAAGCCTTCGCGGAAGCGCTCGATGCCGTGAGCGCCGCTCGCAAGCAAGTTCCGGTTGCGGTGCGGACGTTCCTCTACGATCCGATCGACTTTGGCGGTGATGCACCGGCCTACGCCGCTATTGCGACGCTCGCCTCCTTGCCGATGGTCATCGCCATCATTCAGGTACCGGAACTATGGTGGCTGCCGGCCTTCTATGCTGCGGTTGCTATCGGGATTCCCGCAGCACTGGTGCCGCCGCGCATCCGCCGCCTGTTGGCTTCCGGGAACACGATCGCGGACCTCGAGTTGGGCCTGCGGCAGGATCTCGAGCAGCGCAAGGAGGAGGCGCCACTTAGGAAGAAGGGCACCATTGGGCGCATGCGCTCGGCGCTGCGTAAGGCGTCACTGGCGGGGCTTGGTGGATCATGGGCGGCGTTCTGGACGAGCGTGCTGCTGGGGGACGTGCTCATGTTGCCGATGCCGCTCGCCTACGAGTGGCGGGTTCTGCTTCTGACCGTCATCGGTGGGGCGTCTGTGGCGGGGCTGCTGCTCTCAGCGGGCCAGGACGAAGAGGAGCGGTCGCTCAAGAAGGCGGAGAGGCGGCTCCGCTTCTGGCAGAGCCGGTTCGGGCGCGCGATCGTGGCGGTCAGTGGCCTGGGTCTCGGCAAACGGATCACGCAAGTGCGTGCCACGCATCGGCCGACCGAGGTGCAGATCGGGCTGGCCGCCGAAGCCTTGTTTCAAGCGCTCCCCAAGGACGTTCGCAAGCAGGTTGGGGACGTGCCGGCCATGCTCCTCAAGTTGGAGGCCGACGCGACTCGCCTCCGCGAATCGGTGACGCTCCTCACCGAGGCTGAGTCATTGGGGCTTCCGCGCAACGTCCGGCTACCTGCCGACCTGCGTGAGACCCGCGAGCAGGCCGAACGGCAACTCTCCGACGTCGTGGCGGCGCTCGAGACTATCCGATTGACTCTGCTCCGCCTCACTGCCGGCAGCGGGACCGTGGAAGGGCTCACCACCAACCTGATCGCGGCGGGCGAGATCGCGGACCACGTTGCACGCCTAATGGCCGGTTTCGAGGAGGTCGAGGTGGCGCTCAAGCACCACAGCGACTCCTGACCGGATCAGGGATCTGCCAGCCTGGCAAACCGGCGCGACGCTCCAGAAAAGTCGACACCCACGAAGAGCGCGGCTGCTGCGCCATCCGATGACTTCTGGAGAATTCGACCATCATCGCAGGCATCACGGGCGGCGCGCGCCAGGCCCGGATGGCACGGTTGACGACGCGTGCCGCACGGCGGTCATTTCGGCCAGGATAGCAAGGGCGATCTCCGCGGGCTCACGGCCGCCGAGATCCAAGCCGATCGGGCCGTGGAGACGGTCCAACTGTGTATCCGACAACCCCGCGGACTTCAACCGCTGGCGCCGGGCCGTCTGGGTCTTTCGCGACCCGATAGCGCCCACGTAGGCGGCCGGAGACCGGAGGGCGATCTCCAAGGCAGGGTCGTCAAATTTGGGATCGTGGGTCAGCACGCACACCGAGGTGGCGGCGTCGAGTCCCGCTTGCTCGAAGGCCTCCGCTGGCCAGCCAAGGATGAGTTCGTCGGCGTCGGGAAATCGCTCGCGGGTGAGAAACGGCTGGCGCCCGTCGGCCACGATGGTGCGATAGCCAAGCAGTCGCGCCATGGGAACGAGCGCCCGCGCGATGTGGACCCCCCCGAAGATCACCAGCTTGGCCGCCCCCGGAAACACTTCAAAGAACACCGTCACGCTAGAACCAGCCTCAGTTGTGAACTGTTGTGTGCGACTGGCGTGCTGCGCGAGTGCCTCCAGGGCAGGGCCGACGAGAGCCTGCCCGAGCGCCTGCAACTCACGACTTCCGTCGGTCGCCTGCGCTCGGTTGCCGGCTGCTGGTAGCGGTACCATGTCGTCGCCGTTCTCGTCGATCAGCAGCGCTGCCCCAAGGCCGGATGGGCTTTCGAGAACGGTTGCCAGAACCGCGCCCGATGGACCAGCCGCCGCTGCGATGGCCTCCTCTCGGACGACCGGCTCCACCAACAGTTTGATCGTCCCGCCACAGGCAAGCCCGACTTCCCAGGCTCGCTCGTTCGTGACACCGAATTCCACGAGCCGAGGACGGCCTGCGCCGATGGCTGCTGCTATTTCCGCCGCGGTTGCGGCTTCGATGCACCCGCCTGAGACCGATCCGGCCAGCGCACCGTGTCCATCAGCCACGAGGCAAGCCCCTGCTGGCCTGGGAGCCGAACCCCACACTGTGGTGACCACGGCTCGGCCGAACGCCTGGCCGGACGCCTTGAATCGTTCGATGTCCTGTAGGAGGTCGCGCATGGGGCCCCAGGTGGTGTCTCGGTACGGGTAGGCGGGAGATGATGCCTCTTCTTGATCCTACCCCCGTTCTACCCTGGATCAACAGTCACCGGCTACCTTGTATGATACTAGAGGTCGATCAGCAGAAGGCGCAGTCCGGCGGATTCTCGAAGGAGCCAACACCTGCGAATCGCAGTCTTCTCAGAGGTCTACTGGCCGATGGTGAGCGGAGTGGGGGTTACCCTGCTCAGGCTGACCGAGGCCCTCCAAGCCCGCGGGCATGAGGTGCGGGTCTATACTGCGTCGTACGACCTGCCGGAAGGCTCTGCCGATCGGCCCGAGGTCCACCGCTCTCCCAGTCTTCCCTTTTTCCTCTATCGAGATGTTCAGTGGGCCTTCCCGCGGGGCCGAGATCTCTTGAATGACGCTCAAGCCTTCCGGCCGGATGTCGTCCACGTGGCCACCGAGTATGCCATGGGGCTCGCCGGCCTCAAGGTGGCCCGAAAGCTGGACGTGCCGGTCGTCGCATCGGCGCACACCGATTACGAGAAATACGCGTCGCGCTACGGGATGGAATGGGCTGTGAGAGCGGGCTGGCCGTACCTGCGTTGGTTCTACGACCACGCGGCACGAGTGCTCTGCCCTAGTAAGCTGTACGAGCAGCACCTGCACAGCCGCGGTGTGTTTCACACGGGCATCTGGAGCCGCGGGATCAACCCTGCGGAATTCCACCCGAGATTCCGAAGTGAAGCTTATCGCCGGGCGATGGGAGTCGGTCCGACCGATGCACTGGTGACCTACATCGGCCGGATTGCGAAAGAAAAGAACCTGGACCTGTTGCTCGAGGCATGGGAGCTGTTGGGGATGCGGCGCGAAGGCGCACAGCTGGTCTTGGTGGGGCACGGTCCGCTGAAAGAGGCCATCCGCCAGCGAAACATTCCCGGGGTCCGTGTGGCAGGCCTCAAGCAGGGTAGAGAGCTTTCCGAAGCCTACGCATCTGCCGACCTCTTCGTATTTCCGTCATCGACCGAGACGTTCGGCAATGTCTTGCTCGAGGCGATGGGAAGCGGGCTACCCTCCGTCGTCACAGCCGCCGGCGGGGTGCTCGAATTCGCGGTCCATGGCCGTAACGCCTGGCTCGTCGCCCCGGACAGCTCGGAAGCGATGTTGGCCGGGCTCGACCGGCTGCTCCACGATTCGGCGTTACGTCGACAACTGAGCGAAGGCGCCATCGAGACGGCTCGAGCCCGGTCATGGGATGGGATCTACGAAGGCCTGGTCGATGAGTACCGCTGGGCCATGGCCCAGCTTCACGCGAACGCTGCATAGCCCGTTGCCGGGCATCGGCCCCCACCACCACACGAGGATTCCGATGGCTGACGCTTCGACCGCGAAGATCTGCTTGGCCTGTCAACACGACACGACTGAGACGCCGCTCATTCCTTTGGAGTACCGGGGTTCTCGGCTGTGGATCTGTCCGCAGCACCTCCCGATTTTGATTCATGACCCCGCTCGTCTCGTGGGCATGCTTCCCGGTGCCGAGCACCTGCGACCCGCCGAGCATCACGACTGACCGAAGCGCCCTCCCCAAGGAGCAGGCAGGTTGCGGGTGATTTCGCTATAGCGTAGTTTAATTCGCTATGGCAACGCACCCTGGCGATCTTGGCCCCAGCGTTCGCCGTCGCCGCCTTGCACTCGGCATGACGCTCGAGACCCTCGCCGATCAGAGCGGGGTCAGCACGACCATGCTGTCCGAGGTCGAGCGGGGGATGAAGAACCCGACCGTCCGGCTCGCGTATCAGATTGCCTTAGCGCTTCGCTGCTCCCTCACGGACTTGCTGGACGACTCGCCGCGCCCCCCGGTTGCCCTCGTACGCGCCGCCGAGCGCCGCACCCTCGTCGATCCGGAAACCGCCGTCCAGCGCCATGGCCTATCGACCGAACTCCTGAAGCGGGGGCTGGAAGTCGTCTGGTATGTCATCCCCGTCGGTGTGAGCGCCGGCGAGATGGCTCCCAACCGGCCGGGCATACTCGAGCACGTCACGGTCGTGCGAGGAACGTTGACACTCCGACTGGGCCAGGAGAGGCATTCGCTGTCAAAGGGCGACAGCGTCACCTACGGTCCACAGGTCACGACCGAGTATGAGAACCGTGGAACCGAACCGTGCGAGTTCCTTCTCCTGTCGGATTCGAGCCAAGCCTTCTAGAGGATAGTGCCATGCAACGAGTCCGGGTCATCGATTCCCACACAGAAGGTGAACCCACACGCGTGATCATCGAGGGCGCGCCCGACCTTGGGCCCGGCTCCGCCGCACAGCGGCTTCAAGTACTTCGCGACCGATCGGACCGCATGCGCTCCGCGGTGGTCACTGAGCCGCGCGGGCATGATGCCGTGGTCGGCGCGGTCTTGCTCGAGCCGAAATCGAAAGCGGCTTCGGCCCAGGTGATCTTCTTCAATAACGTCGGCTACCTGGGGATGTGCGTGCACGGCACCATCGGTGTCGTGGAAACGCTACGGCATCTGGGCCGCATCGGTCGCGGGTCGCACCTGCTCGAAACCCCGGTGGGCGACGTCGCGGCGGAGATTCGCGCCGATGGCTCCATCGCGGTGCGGAACGTGGAATCGTTCCGGCATGCGAAAGCCGTCGACGTGGAGACGGAGTCCCACGGCCGGGTGAGCGGCGACATCGCCTGGGGCGGCAACTGGTTCTTCTTGACGGAAGATCATGGCCAGGATCTGACCCAACCAGATTTCCCTCGTCTGACTCGCTGCGCGTCCGATGTGCGCCGCTCACTGGCCCGTTGGGCCATCACCGGCGCGGATGGCGGCGAGATCGATCACATCGAGCTGCTTGGCCCTCCAACACGGGCCGATACCGACAGCCGAAACTTCGTGCTCTGTCCCGGGCTGGCATTCGATCGGTCGCCATGCGGCACCGGCACCAGTGCCAAGATGGCGTGCCTGGCGGCGGACGGAGTCCTGTCCGAGGGCGAGCGGTGGCGCCAGGAGAGTATTCTCGGAACCTGTTTTGTGGGCTCTATTGAGCAGACGGCCCGCGGAGTGATCCCCACCGTCGCGGGTCGGGCGTGGATCACGGCCGAGAGTACGCTTCTGTTCCAGGCTGACGATCCCTTCCGCGACGGAATTCGCGTATGAACGCGGCCGATGCCATCGTGGTCGGGGCAGGCATCGTCGGGGCGGCCTGCGCGGAAGCGCTGGCCGCTGGAGGGCTCCGGGTACGGATCCTCGAGCGCGGGTATCCGGGCGGTGGCACCACCTCCGCGGGCATGGGTCACATCTTGGTGCTCGACGATTCGGACGCGCAGTTGGCCCTGACGAGGCTGAGTCGAGACCTGTGGGGTGAGCGCTCCGGTGAATGGCCCGCAGCCGTTGAGTGGTTGCCGTGTGGAGCAATCTGGGTTGCGAGCAATGATGATGAAATGGCCGTTGTTCGGCGAAAGGCCGCGTGGTTCGCCGAGCACGACGTGCGTGCCGACATTCTCGATCAAGCGCAACTCCGTGATGCCGAACCTCATCTCCGGGCAGATCTGGCCGGTGGGCTCCGTCTGCCGGATGACAGCGTGGTGTATCCTCCCGCCGCCACGGCGCACCTGCTCGCGTGTGCGCGGGAGCACGGCGCGGTGATCCGACACCGCGTGTCCGCACGAGCCGCCGGCGATGGCTTCGTGGTGACGGATGACGGAACGCGCCTCGAAGCCGGAGTCGTGGTCGTCGCCGCCGGTCTGGCCACGCCGGGGTTGCTCGACCCTCCGCTCACGCACCTTCGGGTGCGTCCCAAGAAGGGCCATCTCGCCATCACGTCGCGGGCTCCCGATTTTCTCCGACACCAGCTCATCGAGCTGGGCTATCTGAACAGCGCGCACGGGACGCTCGGGAGCTCCGTGGCGTTCAATGTTCAGCCGCGTGCAACAGGCCAGGTGTTGGTGGGATCCTCGCGCCAGATCGACAATGAAGACCCAATGGTAGAAATGGACATCGTCTCTCGGATGATCGCCCGGGCAAGCGTCTTTCTTCCGAGGATCGTGGACCTGCAGGTGATCCGGACGTGGGTAGGCTTCCGGCCGTCAACCGATCACAATCTGCCCGTGATCGGCCCGGTTCCCGGCCGGCCGCGGCTCTTGATCGCAACCGGACACGAGGGCGTGGGCATCACAGCATCGCTCGGTACCGGACGGCTGATTGCCGACCACGTCCTTGGCAGGGCATCGCCGATCGACCCGGCGCCCTTTCTCCCCGAACGACTGGCCCCGGCGGGTGCTCGTGGCTGACACCGTCCGCATCGTCGTCGACGGCATCGCGATCGACGCGCCGGCAGGCGCCAGTGTCGCGGCCGCACTGGGTAACGCTGGCCGGCTGGCCATGCGACGCTCGGTCACCGGCGAGCCTCGCGGACCGGTGTGCGGCATGGGGACCTGTTTCGAATGCCGGGTGACGATCGACGGCGCGCCGCATACGCGGTCATGTATGGTCACGTGCGCCGAGGGGATGGAGGTGGCGACGGAACATGCATGAGATTGGCGCGGAGGTGCTGGTGATTGGGGCCGGACCGGCAGGGCTGGCAGCGGCTGCCGCTGCAGCCGACGACGGCGCGGACGTCCTCGTCGTCGACGAAAATCCGAGACCCGGCGGCCAGATTTGGCGTGCCGAACGTAATCTCGGCGTGCGGAGCGAAGCCGGAGAGTTGGTCACGCTGGCACTAAGCCACGGAGCTCGATTCCTCTCAGACACAACGGTGTTCGACGCGGCCGGAGGGCGGACCCTGTTTGCCGTCAACGGTCATGGCCCGGTCG
>DATHRW010000031.1:0-1625 GCA_035464955.1 Gemmatimonadales bacterium | reverse complement strand
CCCTCGCGCGCCATCGTACCGATGACCTCGTTCCCGAAGCCCTCGAGTTCGCTCACGACCAGTCGAATCCTATTGACGAAGAGGTTGTATGCGATGATGGCCGGAATGGCGGTTGCCAAGCCGGCGACCGTAGTGACCAGGGCCTCAGCCACCCCGGGGGCGACCGCCGAGATGTTGCCCGAGCCGTTGATTGCAATCCCGATGAAGGCGTCCATCACACCCAGCACCGTTCCCAAGAGCCCCAGGAGCGGGCTCACCGACCCGATGGTCGCGAGCCATGGAACGAATCGAGCCATGAGGTCGCGCTCGGCCGATATTTCCTTGCTGAGCACCATCTTCATGGCTTCCACGTGGGCCGGGGACATCGTGATTTTGGGACCTTCGTCCCGCAGTGCTCCCGGATGCAGCTCCTGCAGGAAATGCACACCCTCTCGGAATGTCCGGTTATACGGCGATGGAGGGAGCTTCATGACCGCGTGATACGCGTCCTTCAACTTCGTGGTCCGCTCGAGCTCCCCGAAGAACCGATCGGCATGGCGCCGAACCTTGCGCAGCTGCCACCACTTGAGACCGATCAGGAACCAGGTGATGAGCGAGAAGAGCGCAATCACGGCCAGGACGATCTGCGTCTCCGCGCTCGAGACACGAATTAAGTCCAGGCTGGATGTCGGAACCGCACCAGCGGCCTGCACGGTCACTCGGCCTCCTCTCGAAACCACGTGATGAGCTGCGCCAAACCATCCTCGAATCGGGACGCGGGTGTCCACCCGAGCTGGCCCTTGGCCTTGGCAATATCCAGCGCGCTCCGGAGGAGTTCTCCGGCCCGCGCCGGAGCGAACGTCAGCTCGGGCTCGGCCTGCAGCGCGCTGCCAACGGCCTTGGCCAGGTCGAGAACGCTTCGCTGAACCGAAGTTCCAATATTGAATGCGGTCGCGTCGATCCCGCGGCCTGACACGAGGGTGCTCGTACTCGCCATCACGTTGGCCCGGGCCACATCCTTCACAAAAACATAATCGCGGGTTTGGCGGCCGTCGCCGAAGACCGTCAGTGGCTGACCGGCGAGCATGCGCGAAACGAATATGGAAATCACGCCTGCCTCCGACTTCGGGTCCTGCCTGGGCCCGTACACGTTGCTGTACCGGAGCGCCGCATGTTCGAAACCGTATAGCAGGCCACGCGCATGGAGGTAATGCTCGCCGGCCAGCTTGCTCACCCCGTAGGGGGAGACCGGTTCCTTGGGAGCCGTCTCCGGCGTCGGAATGACGGTCGGATCGCCGTAGACCACTCCGCCGCTGCTCGCGAACACCACCCGGCGGACTCGGCCGGCCCGGGCGCCTTCCAGCAGATTGACCAACCCCACGAGGTTGATGCTCGCGTCCAGCCCTGGTTGCTCGACCGATACCCGCACATCGATCTGGGCCGCATGAAGGTTGAGCACGTCGAAGCCACCGCTCGCCACCACCTCCTTGGCCTCAGGCGATCGAGTATCCGCCCGCACGAAGGTCGCGCCTTGCGGAATGTTCGCTTCCTTGCCTGAGGACAGGTTGTCGAGCACCACCACATCCCAGCCGGCGGCCAGGTACGCTTCGGCCAGATGGGACCCAATGAACCCCGCTCCGCCGGTT
>DATHRW010000030.1:0-5695 GCA_035464955.1 Gemmatimonadales bacterium | reverse complement strand
AGTTCGTCGATGAGTTGAATGCCGAAGCCGAGTTCGACGCCACGTTGCTTGACGGAGCCCGCATTGGTGTACGAGACGACAATGGCCGTCGCATCGTTCTGGAGCCTAGTGAGCCCCAGGGCCCCCGTGAGTTGTCCCGCTGCGAGCAACTGATCGCGAACAGCCTGCTCCAGCGCCGGCTTGACCGGATCCGGCACGGCGGCAGGGGCGGTCCACGCACCGTAGGTCGGGTTGACACCGGGCAAGAGGTCGGTGACGAAGTTGTCGATCTTGCTCTGAAAGAGATCGACCGTCACGTAGGCGCGGTCGGTGATGTTTCCCTTGTACCCGATCTCCCAGCCCTTGACCGTCTCGACGTCCAGGCCGGCATTGCCGAGTGCCAGAACCGGCACGGCTGACGAGCTGCCTCCCGCGGCACCGGCGAACAGCTCGCCAACCGGCACGCCGGCCAGCGCGGGCCCGAGCGGCGAGGCCCGGAGGCCGGCTTCGAGCTGGGAGAAGTTGACCGGTGCCCCTGCGGCGGCTCGCAGGAAGAACTCGGAATAGTTCGGAACCTGGAACGCCTGGTTGTAGGTGACCCGGATGGAATGATCCGGTGTCGGGCTGAACACCAGCGCGGCCTTCGGCGAGTACTGGGCCTCATGCAGGTCGGCATCGTCGAAGCGGAGCGCCGTAACCGCCTTGAGTTCGGGGATCAGCTTGAACTCGACTTGGCCATAGACGGAATAGGAGTTGTCGCTCCGGTTGTCGTCGCTCAGGGCCATCAGGGTGCCCTCGGTGTCGACATTGTAGTTCCGGAACGATGCGCCCACGACGAGGCGGCCACGGTCTTCTACGAAGTTGTGGTTGGTCTGACCCTCGACGTGGAAAATGGCGGATGTCTCCAAGAGCGGAGCGCCGCTCGCGAGCGACACCTGATCCTCGTTGGTGTTTCGTCCGGTGTACCACGCCGAGAGATTGAAGCGCTCGGCGGCCCAGGCCACGCGGGCCCACGGCTTGGTGCCCTTCCTGACCTGTACCCGTCCGATGCCGGTCACGAAGACCTCGTTCTCGACCCGGGTGGCCCCGCCGTCCACCGAGACCACCGAGCCGTTGTCGGCGTAGTAATCAAGGCGGGCCGAGCCGTAGATGTTGCGCAAATCGTCGGGCTCGCCGGTGGCGGGTTGACCGAGGCCGGCCGTCGACTGACCATCCAGCGGCATGACTTCAATGGCAGATGCGGGGGGGAGCAGGCTCGAATCGTCGGTGGCCTTCTCGTACTCGCTCTCCCAGTCGCCAATGCCGGTTCGGGACTTGGTGAAGCTCTCGCTCTGGTAGAAGCCCGCGTTCACGCGGTACCCGACGCGGCCCTCACCGATGATGCCGGCGTGCCGCAGGTCGCCGCGGAAGGTGGCCAGCTCGCCACCGCCCAACGTGACCTTGGTGCCCAAGACCTGGCGCGCGTCCGGCGTGATCATGTTGACCACGCCGCTGAACGCGTTGGCACCATACAGTGCTGAGCCCGGGCCACGTGCCACCTCAACGCGATCCAAATCCTCGAGTGGAACCGGCAGCCCGTTCCACTCCTGGGCGCCAAGGAACGCGATCGCCAGGTCGCGGCCATCCAGCAAGACCAGCACCCGTCTATTCAAGGACGAGTTGAGGCCGCGGGCGTTGACGTTGAAGTCGTTGACGCCGCTTTGGACCACGTCCATGCCGGGGAGCTGCTGGAGCGCGATGCCGGCTTGGCCGGTCAGTGACGCAGCCCGCAGTACCTGCGGGGTGACCAGCGACACGGCCGCAGGCGCGTCAACGACTCGTTCGGGCGCCCGAGACGCGGCCTCGACAGTGAGTTCGCCGAGGGTGATAGGAGCCCGGGCCAGTGCAGCGTTCACGACCGCAGCTTCGTTGGCCGAAACCGTGACCGGCTGATCGACCCCGCCGTAACCCAGCCAGCGGAACTCGATCACCTGTGGGCCAAGCGGCACCCGCTCGAGCGTGAACCTGCCGGTCGAGTTGGAAGAAGCTTGGAGATTGGTCCCGCGCACCATGACCGTCACGCCGAGGAGCGCGATCCCATCTTCGGATCGCGTCACGGTGCCGGTAACCGTGCCCGTGGCCTGCGCCCGGACGGGGCTCGCCATAGCCAGGCAGGCGGCGCTCACGCCGAGGACGATGAGGAAAACCCGCCAGCGAAACGAGCATTGCCAACGAGAGCTGCGCATGGTTCAACCTCCCTGAAGAGTGGGTGGCAGGGCACCATTATGCATCTAATCTCCTGCCTTGAACAGAGGGCGGGCACTAGTTCGCCCTTCTAAGGCTAGAGGGGATCAGGGGTTGGCTATCAGGTTGCCGATCGGGCCGCGGCCTCCGTTCTAGAAAGCCCTCCCATAACACCATATAAAGGAATGAGTTGCGACCATCGTGCAATGGTGGGAGGTCCGTGTACCGTCCCCATCGCGAGGGACGAGAATTGACCCTCCGCTGACCGCGCCCTACCATTCACAGACCGCCAGGGGCATCCCGGACCGCTGAACCGGGATTGAGATCGCACCCTTGGAACCTGATCCGGCTGATACCGGCGAAGGGAGCGCGGCGTCAGCCACCAATCTGTCGCGCCGCCGCCCGCCGTCCTCAGCGGGCGGCGCTCGTGTTCTCGAGGTCCATGCGACTGAGGCGCAACACCATGGCAACCATCGCTCTACCGACGAACCAGCTAGAATCGGCCTACCCCAACTCGCGTAAGGTCTATGTCTCGGGGCCGAGGGGCATGAAAGTGCCCATGCGCGAGATCACCTTGTCCGGCGGGGAGCCGCCGCTTCGGGTCTACGATACCAGCGGACCGGAGCTGCAAGACGCACATCGGGGGCTCCCGGCTCTCCGCCTCGACTGGATCCACGAGCGGCCGGTCTCGGAGGTCGCGAGGCCGGCGTCGCCCACCGACCGGATTCCGGCGGGGCTCGTTCGCCCGGTGCTCCGAGCGTCCGGCTCCGTGACCCAGCTTGCCTATGCTCGGCGCGGTGAGATCACGCCGGAAATGGAATTCATCGCTTTGCGGGAGGGCATAGCCCCCGAGACGGTTCGATCCGAAGTGGCTCGCCGCCGCGCGATCATCCCGGCCAATATCAACCACCCCGAGTTGGAGCCGATGATCATCGGCCGGAATTCTTTGGTGAAGATCAACGCCAACATCGGCAATTCCGCCGTCTCGTCCTCGATTGACGAGGAAGTCGACAAGCTCCGGTGGGCCACGCTCTGGGGGGCGGACACGGTCATGGATCTCTCCACCGGGAAGCACATCCACGAAACGCGGCAGTGGATCATCCGGAATTCGCCGGTCCCGATCGGGACCGTGCCGATTTACCAGGCGCTGGAAAAAGTTGACGGCGTGCCCGAAGAGCTGACCTGGGAGATCTACCGTGACACGTTGGTCGAACAGGCCGAGCAAGGGGTGGACTACTTCACGGTGCACGCAGGAGTGTTGCTCCGCTACGTCCCGCTCACGGCAAATCGACTCACGGGTATCGTCTCACGGGGCGGCGCCATCCTCGCCAAGTGGTGCCTGGCCCACCATCGGGAAAACTTCCTGTACGCCCATTTCCGCGAGATCTGCGAAATCATGGCGGCCTATGACGTGAGCTTTTCCCTGGGCGACGGCCTTCGACCGGGCAGTATCGCGGACGCCAACGACGCGGCGCAGTTTGCTGAGCTCGAGACCCAAGGGGAACTGAACCGGATCGCCTGGGAGTACGACGTGCAGGTGATGAACGAGGGTCCCGGTCATATTCCCATGCACATGATCAAGGAGAACATGGACAAGCAGCTCGCCTGGTGTGACGAGGCGCCGTTCTATACGCTGGGGCCGCTCACGACCGATATCGCGCCGGGGTACGACCATATCACCAGTGCGATTGGCGCCGCGATGATCGGGTGGTACGGCACCGCCATGCTGTGTTACGTGACGCCGAAGGAGCACCTCGGCTTACCGAACCGGGACGATGTCAAAGCCGGAGTCATTGCCTACAAGATTGCCGCCCACGCGGCGGACCTGGCAAAGGGCCTCCCCCGAGCGCGCGAGTGGGACGACGCGCTCTCCAAGGCGCGGTTCGAGTTTCGCTGGGAGGATCAATTCAATCTGTCGCTCGATCCGGTCACGGCACGCGCGTTCCATGACGAGACCCTGCCAGCCGAAGGGGCCAAGGTGGCCCACTTCTGTTCGATGTGCGGGCCCAAGTTCTGCTCGATGAAGATTACCGACGACATCCGCCAGTATGCGGCCGAACACGGTGTTGCGGTCGAGGAGGCTGCGACGTTGGGAATGGAGGAAAAGAAGGAAGAGTTCCGGGAGCGCGGGGGCGAGCTCTACGTGCGTCGGTAGCCGTCCCTCTATGGATGAGCGAGCGTCCCTCGGCGCCGTGCCGTTCCAAGTGCCTTCAGGAACAACGGAATGGCTATGGCGAACAGCACGGCGCTGATTCCGATCAGGGTCAACACGTCCCCTCCCACCTGCCCGAGTGACCAACCTTCGAGCAGGGTGCGCCGGATGGCGCGGAGCCCGTAGGTGAGGGGCACGACGCGCGACACCAGCTCGATCCAGGACGGGATGACGGTCGTGGGATAGTACACGCCGCCGAGCAACGCCGAGGCTGCGAACACCGCCTTGGGAAGCGGCCCCGTCGTTCGGAATGCCATGACCATTGCTGCCGCGATGAGGCCGATGGGCACGTAGGCCAGGACGGTCAGGGCCAGGATGAACAGGGCTGCCGGCAACCCGGCCGGGGCGAAGCGAGCGCCGAGAACCGCACCCACCCCGAGAAAGACCACGGCCCGCATGGTGGTCCATATCAGATCGTAGGAGGCGAAGGCGGCGAGAATCGAAGGCAAAGATGCCGGCGCGACCAGAAACGCCTCGATCGTGCCGGAGCTAATGCTCTTCCCCAAGCCGGTGGGGATGCTGTTCACCGCAACGCCCAGGAAGCTGTACGTCACGATCCCCACCAACGCGAACCCAAAATACTGCCCGCCCTCGGTTCGGATCGATTCCGCCATCAAGGGCTGCAGTGCGCCCGACACGAAGTAGAGCGGGACGGCGGCAGCGGCCAGCGAGATGAGCGAGATGACGAGGTCGATCCGGTAGCTCGTCGCGGTGAGCCAATTGGCCCGCAGAAAAGCCAGGATGGTCCTCATGATCGAGGGGCCTCTGCTGCTGTTGGTGTGCCCGGCGGACGCTGGGCCACCACGTGCTCGATGACCTGGGCCAGGGTGGGTCGGACGCGCTCGAGGCGGGCTATCGCAACGCCGTGGCGGGCGAGGTAGGCAAGAACCGCTTCACATCCCTCGTTGCCCTTTGGAATCTCGACCTCCACCACCGACCACTGGCCGTCAGCCGCGGCCGTCATGCTGAGACTCTGCGCCAGGCCTCGTTGGAGCAACTCTCCGAATGCCGCCGCGTCGGGCGTCCGCGTGTAGATCCGGAAGCGTTGCTCCGCGACGCGGAGCGCGAGCGCCTCCGGCGTTCCCACCGCCCGGACCCTCCCCCGATCGAGCACGGCCACCCGGGTGCACAAATCGAGTGCCTCCTCGGCGTTGTGTGTAGCGAGGAGGATTGTGCAACCCTGGCGCCCCCCAATCTCGTCGCGGAGGAACCTGCGGAAGCGTTCGGCCGACACCGGATCGAGACTCCGGGTCGGTTCGTCGAGCAGCAGCAGCCGCGGCT
>DATHRW010000029.1:0-3137 GCA_035464955.1 Gemmatimonadales bacterium | reverse complement strand
GTAGCTCAGGGGTAGAGCAGCTCACTCGTAATGAGCAGGTCGTCAGTTCGAATCTGACCAGTGGCTCTCGGCTGCATGTGTGGCGCGCCGACGTTCCCATCCCACCAAGTGCTCCCTCGACGTCACGTTTCACGTCGCGTGGCCGTGCGCCGTTTCCCTGTCCACTGTCGGATGGTTGGCCTCCGGCCCCATGGCGTCCCACGGCAGCCGTTGATCAGTACCGTTGCGCTTCGGATTGATGCCGAGCTGCCAGACCATCCGGTTGAATCGCACCGACCGCATCAACGCCTCGCTTGGAAGCATGAGCCGAAGATAGCGCTGCTCCAACCATGACAGCACCGCGCCGGGGTACCGGGGGCGCAGCGCCTCGCATACGGTATCCGGAATTGGGGTGTCGGTAATTGTGCGCGCCAGCCTGAGCGTCCAATAACAGCATGTTTCGGCCCGGTACCGATGCGCGTGGTCTATGAACGCCTCCCAGTCGATGGTACCGTGTCTCACGATCGTGTCTACATCGCGCATGGCACGCCAGGCCCCAACCTGCATCACATGCGACCACGCGAAGTGCACGCTGACGTGGACCAGCTGAAACAGGAGATCAGGGGTCGAAATGAACCGGTCCCGGGCTGCAACCGGATGTCGGCTGGCAACGAAGTCTTCACTGAACCCGCGAAACGGGTGGCCCGTGGGGAATAGCGATGTGTGGAGCTCGAGGCGGAGTCCCGTACCCGCTTGGTCTCCGAGCGGCGGAAGATGGTGATGGTTTTGGTATCGTGCCTCCACAGCCGGGTCCTGGCTCCACGCCCAGCCGGACGGCTGGAGCAGTGTCCTGGCCTCCTTGACGGTGTCCGGGTCGAAAAGGAGGTCGATATCGCCCATGGGTCGATCGGCGAACGACTGGTACACCATATAGGCCAATGCGGCACCCTTGAGGACGATGGCCTCGATGCCCGCCCGGTCCAGAATGTCCAGCGCCTCGTGGAGGCGGTCTTCCAAATGGGTCACGTGAAATTCCGCGACCATGGCCTGGCGTCGCAGTTGCTCTGCCGCGGCCTCCGGGATGACGAGACCGTCGATCTCATTGAGCCGCTGGCGGAGAATTGCCTCGGCGTGCTCGCGGTCGGCCAGCGACAAGAGCCGCGGCCATGGGAATGGTTCCGCAAGCACCGCGTGCATGCGGGCCCGGCACCAGTCGGCAGGAGGTCCTGCCGACAACATAAGGACCTGGGTCTCGGGGGGAAGTCGGGACAGCGTCATACGGGAGTATTGGTGGCCATCGCATGCCATTCCATGAGTTGGCCCACGACATGGTCGACCTGGGCAAAGTCGCGGACGAAGTCGAGCTCATAGACGGGCACCGCCCGGGCCGCGGCAACTGCGCGCTCGAACAACACCGGCGCCTCACTCTTCCCAAGCAATGCCCCAATCTTCGCATGCCGGACCAGGGCCATGGCTGCTGGCACGTCCGACACGCGAGCGCGGCGCACGAAGGCCGGCAGGGTCTGCTCGGTTGGCGGATTCAATAGGTAAATGGCGGACAACGGGACCGCCTGGTCGGCAATCCGGTCTTTGGGGAGCCAATCGACGATGTGCTTGCCGCCATACTCGCGGCCGGTCCCAATGCGATCTGAGGCGAGCCGCTCGGCGGAGTCGGTCCACAGTCGGACGCTGTGCACACCGGGCCGGAGTCGCACCGGATGACTGAACTCGACGGGCAAGGTGTCGTCGGTGAGCAGTTGGGCGTCGCGTTGCGTCATGGCGAACGCGAGTGTCGACTTGCCGTGGTGCTTGGGCGCGAGGAACCCGATGCCGCAGGACCCGGCTCCCAGTGCGACGGCACTGCCATGCAGACAGAGGAGTCCGCCGAGGTGGAGGGCCCCGGCCATGACACGCCCCATCACATCGATCCTGGCAAGGTCGAGCGGGGCGCCGGCGGCGGGGTACCACACGAGATTCCGTCCGCCGTCGGAGATATCGAACACGCCGGTGTCGGTGTAGGTGAATCGAAGCCCAGTGGGCGTCTTCGTGACCGCGAGACGGACCGGTCCCTCGAACGTCTCCTCGCCCAAGACCTCCACGACGCTGTCCGGAGGCCGGTCGGCGGATCGACGGAACCACCACGTGGGCTCGCCTCCTGCGCTGGGCCGCAGGTCGGGGAAGGGGAGTTCCGACCGGAAGATGCCGCCGTACATCGTGAAGTCTGGCACCGCGCTATCGCCCCTTCTCGGCGATGTGAAGGTCCGACAGCTCGGTGAATGATTCCGTGTGCGACTCGTGATCTCCCAGCACTGCTCCGTCGAGCTCAACCCAGGCATGCGCATCGAGGCGTCCATTCCGTTGCCGGACGCCCACGCGAACCACCGCGTCAAAGCCACTGGAGGCAAGCATGCGCCGCAGGGCAATAGCGCGCACGAGACAGGCGGGGCGGGTCAGACCGTAGTGAGCGGCCCGGTGGACGGCGCGCGCCAGCGCCTCCGCCCGAGGCGCGGCTGGTGCGTGCGCTTGAGCAGGAGCCGGCGGGACGGGGTTCCGGGACACCAAGCGGCCGTGCGGTCGCGTCCACACGACGACCTGGGCTACCAGCAAGGCGGCTTGCGCCCGCAGGAGGTCCACCCACTCACGCGGTCGGAGGCGAATCAGCTTGCCGATCAGTGTCCGGATCCGTCCCGGCATCGGCGCGCTCCTGGTCGGGATACTCCACGAGGTCATTGGCGAGCAAGTCGTCGAGCAGGGCCGCCACGTCGCGTCTCAGGACATCAGGGGCAGTGCCCTCGAATCGTCGCTCGAGATGGGCGCAGAGTTCGGTGAGCGTGCGGGTCGCTGGAGGGAGCAATTCCCAAACCTGGGCCCCCACCTGATTGAGGCCGAAGTAGACCTCGTCCTTGGTGGAGAACAGCACCGCACCGTCCGACAGGGGGCCATAAACGACATGAGTGGTCGCAACTGGAAGCCGATCCGGTGAGCTCATTCCTCTCCTCAGAGCGGGGTGACGGCACGAGACCATTGATGCCGGTGCCGCCCACGGCATCCATCGTGCCAAGGCGCCGCACTCTCCAAGTCTAGCAAGCTACGGCTCACGTTGGCAGACTCGGGCTCGATTCTGTCCCCCTTTACCCCAGAGTCGCGATTCCCTTTTC
>DATHRW010000028.1:0-4201 GCA_035464955.1 Gemmatimonadales bacterium | reverse complement strand
GGCCGCGGGATCATCCGATCGGGCGGTGGATTTCGAGGTCGAGATTACGCTCACGAATCCACCGCCGGACATCCGCCCCGACTTGAGTTGCACGGCGCGGATCGTCACCAATATCCGCAACGAGGCACTGAGCGTTCCCATCATCGCCCTGACGGTTCGCGAGCATGAAGTGGTGCCGAATGAGTCGGTCGATCGGGATACGACGGATGCCGGTAAGAAAAAGGACACCGAGGGTGTATTCGTCATTCACGACGACATTGCCCAATTCGTGCCGGTCAAAGTGGGAATCGCGGGCGAGGAGCACTTCGAAGTGCTGGAAGGTCTGCGCGAGGGTGACACCATCGTGGCCGGCCCGTTTCAGGCGATCCGCGACATGAAGGACAGCACGAAGGTCCGGAATACCCCAACCAGCACTCGGACCGAGTGAGTAAGATGTCGGACTGCGTGATCCAGACGCTGGACCTAACCCGCGAGTACGTGCTCGGGTCCGAGCGGATTCACGCCCTGCGTGACGTGACGCTGGCCATCCGGCGCAACGAGTACGTCGCCATCATGGGACCGTCCGGCTCGGGCAAGTCGACCCTGCTCAATGTGATCGGCTGCCTCGATTCGCCGACCGCCGGCGAATACTGGCTCAACGGGCAGGAGGTGTCGCGCATGGGGGATTTGGCGCTGGCCCGGGTCCGGAACCGCGAGATCGGCTTTGTCTTCCAGACCTTCAACCTGCTGCCCCGGGCGACGGCGCTGCACAACGTCGAGCTGCCCCTGGTGTACGGGGGCAACACGTCGCGCGAGCGTCGGCACCGCGCGGGGGAGGCGCTCGAGCGCGTGGGCCTGGCCGATCGCATGGATCACCGGCCCAACGAGCTCTCCGGCGGGCAGCGGCAACGCGTGGCCATCGCCCGTGCCTTGGTCACCCACCCGTCCATCCTGCTGGCCGATGAACCCACCGGGAACCTCGATAGCGGAACCAGCCACGAGATCATGCAGGTGTTCCACCGGCTGCACGCGGACGGGCAAACGATCGTCCTGGTGACACATGAGCTCGACATCGCCGCCCACGCCGAACGGGTGGTGACGCTCCGGGATGGTCGTGTTGCCACCGACGAGCGTACGCGGAGCGCCGCCTAATGCGCCTCATCGAGGCCATCCGCATGGCCTTCCAGATGATCCGAGCGCAAAAGCTCAAGAGCTTCTTTTCCCTGATCGGCGTGCTCATTGGCGTCATGTTCCTGATCGCCGTCTGGTCAATCGTCTCGGGCATGAACGACTACGTCGAAGACCGGATCGCCAATCGGCTGATCGGGGCCAACTCCTTTCAATTGCGCCAGCGACCCAGCATCACCACCGGCAACATCACCCGTGAGGAGTGGCTTTCCTGGCGGCGCCGACCCCGGGTAACCGTCGCCGACGCCGAGTACGTCGCCGCCCGCATCCAGACGCCGGTCCGCACCGCCAAGTTCTGCCAGGATCGGGTCAGCATCAGCTATGGCGGGAAGACCGCCAAGGACATCGATCTCATCGGGACCGAGCCCGAGTACTTCAATATCCGCGACTACGCGATCACCTCCGGGCGTGCCTTCACCGTGCAGGAGATGCGCGCGGCACGGCCGGTCTTGGTGATCGGCGACCTCCTCGCCGAACGTCTGTTCGAGGGGGTGGACCCGATCGGGAAGGCCGTGAACGTCGGCGGCATTCACTACCGCGTGATCGGCGTGGTGGAGAAGCAGGGCACGGCGTTCGGAATCTCGATGGACAAATTCGCCATCATGCCGTACACCTCGCAGGGTCGTCGGCTCATCTGCCCGATCAACGTGCTCGACGAGCTGCTGGTCAAGGCCGACAACCCCACCAGCATGGTGGTGGCGATGAATGAGGTCGAGGCGTTGATGCGGGGCCGGCGGCGACTCAAGCCGGACCAAGAGAACAATTTCTTCCTCCAGACGGCCGAGGGTGCGCTCGAAGGCTGGAACAAAGTCTCACAGTATCTCTCGATCGGATTGCCGCTCTTGGTGGGGATCAGCCTGGTGGTCGGCGGCATTGTCATCATGAACATCATGCTGATGTCGGTCACGGAACGCACCCGGGAAATCGGCATCAGGAAAGCCCTGGGCGCCAAGCGGTCCGACATCCTGAGTCAGTTCCTCGTCGAGGCCGCCACGGTCTCCACGGTCGGCGCGGCCTTCGGGATCGTACTCGGCATCGCCCTGGCCATGGTGGTCCGGGCCTTGAGCCCGCTGCCAGCCGTGGTCGTGCCCATGTCGATCGCCCTCGGCGTGAGCCTTGGCATGCTGGTCGGGATCGTGGCTGGTGTCTACCCGGCCTACCGGGCGGCCAAGCTCGACCCGATCGTGGCCCTTCGGGCGGAATAGGACAGCGACGCTATGTCGTTCTTTCGGCTCTTCGAAGGCGTCGGAATCGCGCTGGCTTCGATTTGGAGCAACAAGGTCCGCGCCTCGCTCACCATCCTAGGCATCGGGATCGGCGTGACGGTGGTGATCGGCATGGCCTCGGCCATTACCGGCATCAACCAAAGCGTCACCAGCATGCTCGAGTCGGCAGGACCCAAGACCTTTTTCGTGACGCGCTTCTGGTCAGGCGGAATCACGATCTCGGACGGCTCGGATGAATTGTCACCCTGGCGCCGCAATCCGTGGATCACGGTCGACGAAGCCGACGCGGTGCGACAGCTTCCGCTGATCCGCGACGTGACGATCCAGGAGGGTACCTCGGGGCCGGTCAGCTATGGCACGATCAACTTGACCGACGTGAGCATCGCCGGCTTCAGCCCCAGCTGGATTTACGTGACCGGTGGGGAAATCCGCGCCGGCCGCAATTTTACCCAGCTCGAGTACGCGGCGTCCGCACGCGTCGCGGTGATCAACGACAAGCTGGCCGAAACGTTGTTCCCCGGCCTCGACCCCCTCGGGCGGAAGATCAAGATCTTCGGTCAGCCGTTCGAGGTCATCGGCCTGCATATCGAGGCCTCGTCGTTGTTCGGAGGCGGAGGTCAGGCGCGCCTCGCCATGCCGCATACCACCTTCACCAAAGTGGCCGACTACTGGAAGGGGTGGATGGAGATGGCCGTAATGCCGACCGAGGAAGCCACGGTCCTCGAAGCGCAAGACCAGGTCATTTCCGCCATGCGAAGCGCCCGCGGACTCAAGCCGCAGGAAGACAATAATTTCGCCGTTGTGACCCAGGATCGCTTCCTCGACGCGTTCAACAACATCACCCAGGGCTTCTTCCTCGTCATGTTCGCACTCTCCGCCGTCGCCCTCATGGTGGGGGGGGTCGGGGTCGTGGCCATCATGCTCATCTCAGTCACGGAGCGGACCCGGGAGATCGGCGTGCGCAAGGCGCTCGGCGCCACGCGCCGGGAAATCATGTTCCAGTTCCTGGTCGAGGCCGCCACCCTGACCCTGGTCGGCGGCATCTTCGGGCTGGCGTTAGGCGCGTTGCTCGCAAGCGCGGTTCGCCACTTCACCCCGATTCCGGCCGCCATTCCGCTCTGGTCGATCGTGTTGGCGCTCTCCGCCTCGGTCATTACGGGCGTGTGCTTCGGGCTCTACCCGGCACTCCGGGCCTCCAAGCTCGACCCGATCGAGGCGTTGCGATACGAGTGAGCCGGCGCCAAGCTTCACCATCTTATGCCCCTCGTCGAAGCCTGGCGCCTCGCCTTCCAAGTCATCCTGAGCAATAAGCTCCGCTCGTTCTTCACCCTGCTCGGGATCATCGTGTCCGTCGGGTTCTTGGTGGCCGTGGTCGCCATCATCCAGGGCATGAACGCGTACGTCAAGGAAAACATCGCCGGCGCCGTGATCGGCACGAACGCGTTCCAGGTGCGCCGCACCCCCATCACCGTCGGGCTGCTCGACGACGACCAGGTGCGAGCCATCCAGCGCCGCCCCCGTATTACCCAACGCGATGCCGTCGCCGTCGGCCGGGCGCTCCCGGACGCGCGCGCGGTGGCGCTGCAATCCGGATGGCCGACGCCCGCAAGCGACGTGCGATATCGCAACCAAACCGTCGGCGATGTGCTGGTGTTTGGGGTGACCCCGCCGTATCAGATCGTGCAGGATTACGTGTTCGCGGCCGGCACGCCGCTCGCTGATCCCGACATCAGCGAACGACGCTACGTCTGTGCCCTGGGGCACGATGTGGCAGACAAATTGTTTGGCGATCCGGCCATTGGCCGGAT
>DATHRW010000027.1:0-9199 GCA_035464955.1 Gemmatimonadales bacterium | reverse complement strand
GGCGATGGCCGCCCGTTGTTGGCTGGAGCCACCACGGCTCACGCCCGAGCCTTCCGCCGCCATCCGCACCGCCTGGCGCACGTACTCCGACGTCGTGCCGGGATGGTTCTGCTGGAACTCGCGAAGCGCCTGGGTCAGGCGTTGGCTGAGGTCCCGGGCCCGGATCGACACCTCGCGATCAGTCGGCGGAACGGGCACAAATGCCAAGACTCCTCCTCGGTCCTCGACCCGCAGTGGGACAAAGACAGCCGATTAGACGCTGAGCGCGGATGCGGCCCGCTCGTATTCGTCGGGCCGCACGTAGACAACGTAACCGTAGCAGCCCTTGCCATCGGCTACCCCGCTCGACGCATACACGTTGACATTGGCCTCATACAGTCGGGCGTGAACGCCTGCAAGGGCACCGAGTTCGTCATCACCCTGAACCAACAAGGCACGATGCGGCCCGTCGAGCTCGAGCCCGGCTTTCTTCGCGGCGTCTTGCATCTTCAAGGTATCGGCCGGAAAGAGCGCGAGTTGGGTCTGATTCGGTCCCGTCGGCACCGCCGTAAAGGCCAAGAGACTGATGCCCAGATCCGCCAAGGTGGAGAGGAATTTGTAGGCCTCCCCGGGACGGTCGGTCACGGTGGCATAGAAGTAATCGGCACGACGAATTGAACTGGACATGGGCTCCTGCGCTTTCCTTGACGATTGGGACCAATAGCCGGGGCCGCCTGAAGAAAGAATGAAATGCTAGTGAGAGGCGTGCAACCCCTGAGCCCACGAAACGGAACGCACCGGCGCGTTTCCCATGGATTAGATCGGGAAACTATTCGGGCTTCTTGGTTGCCTCGCGCAAGATCCGGACGAGTTGGTCATGCCCTCTTGCCCGGGCGGTTTCTACCGGAGCGCGCCCGGCAGAATTGGTCAACCCCACGTCAGGCCCAGGCCCAGCGACGGGTACGAGCGTTCGACGCCTGCGGCCTGGCGTCCATACGCGGGGATGCCAATCAGACGCGCATGGGGCGCGACGTGAGGCTCAACGTCGGACCGATCACCACCAGGCTGTTGACCGGCACCGGCGTCCAGCCCGGGTCCTCACTCAGGGATTCCGAGCTGATCAACACCGCCGCCCCGCCTTCCTCGGGATCCACCATGCGACAGACATTGTCTTCACAGACGTAGCGCCGGCCGTGATTCACGTACAGACTATCTGCGTTGTCCGGATCATCCGTGGTGAACCGGCAGGCCACGGCTGAGTGACCGTCGGTGACGACCACGTTGAGATAGCAGTGCTCTTCCGGGGCGTGGCGCGCCCGGAGCTCCAAAATGCGCCCGATCGCCCCTTCCAGGGCGGGCTCCATCTTGTCCCCCGCTACCCGGCCCCTCCCTACCCCGAGTTCGTCCTGCAAAACAGCAAAGAAGTGCTCCGAGTCGGTTGAACCGGCAATGCCCTGATATGCTGCGTCGCTCAGGCTGTCGATCAGGGGGCGTCGCAGTTTCCGGAACCCACCGATATCGCCGTTGTGCATGAAGGCGATGCCGCCCCGCTTGAAGGGATGGCAGTTGGTTTCCATGACGTCGGTTTGCTGGGTGGCGGCGCGTACGTGCGCCAGAATGCAGGAGCTCCGCACCACTGCGGCAAGCTCGCGCAGGTTCCGGTTGCTCCACGCCGGCGTGATCGACCGGAACAGGGCCGGCTCGGGGCGGCCATCGGCATACCAGGCGACACCGAACCCGTCGCCGTTGAGGGGCTCTTCCCGCTCGTGGGAGTGAAAGCTCTGATGGATGAGCGAGTTGGTGGGCTCGGTAATGAGCGAGCTGAGCGCAATCGGTGGTCCGCGATAGAACGTGAAACGGCACACGGTGCCTTCCTCTCGGGCGCGAGCCGGTTCCTTCCGGAGCCTCGCTCTCTATGGCTTTGGTGTTCTCGGGCTTTCTCGCCAGCCGCTCGTGCGACCTACTCGATGGGGTCCGCCTCGGGGTGCCACCTCGCCATTCGGCTGAGCATGAAGGGCGTGAGCCGGCGGTGGAAGGGACGAACGATCGCAAAGTAGAGCCGCCCGATGCCACTGCGGAACTTCACCGCGGTCGACACCCTGAGGCCGGTCGCCGGCAGCCCGCCTTCGAGGATGTAGGAGACGTGATATTCCAATCCCGGCGACGACCCGGCGTACACGACCTCCCACCGGCTCCGGGCAATCTCCTCACCCTTCTGGAAGGCCGCCGCACGAAGATCGTCGGCGTCCTTGAATGACGTGGTCCGCACCGCGACATGATAGGAGTCGAGGTAGTCCGGCTCGGACATGGTGGTGGCGAGGAGGCTGGTCCGCGGCAGCCGCAACTCGCGCACGCCCCGGAGATACCCCACTCCGCCGAGCCAGAGCACCAGGCCGATCACCGCGCCAATGGTCGCGATGACGGCCTGGAGGATCCGGCGGTGTTTCCGCTTCATCAGGGGAGATTACACCAACATCCCCGGAAGAAACAGAGCCAGGCTCAACCAGCGGGGAGGCCGTGCGCGCTACTGCTTCGTGGCCTTACCCTCTTCGAGCACCGCCCAGTCCGCGTCGCCCATCGCAGCCTCCAACCGGAAATCATAGGAGGTCGGTGATGTCTCCATCATGGTCGCCCGGAACTTGACGGGTGTGCCCTCCATCATCATCTCGGCCGTCCAGGTCCAGACGGCGCCGGCTACACCGCCCTTGACGTAATAGCCTTCGCCACGGCTGTTCAGCCCATACATGGTGTAGGTCTTCCCGGCCCGATCGTATCCCATGATGGAATGGGAGGACACCGGCCCCGTCGGCGTGGTGCCTTTCGAGTCGCAGACCATGTGAAACCCACCCTCGAACCAGCGGCAGGTCTCGGTCACCGAGATCTTGCCACCCGGCCCCATCGGCGAGGGCATGGCCTCGCCTTGGTAGTTCCACGTCCCCTCGTAGTACCCGATCCGGGACTGCTCGGCTCCAGGGGTGGGCATCTCTTGGGCAATCACGGGGGCAGCAAGCACACCAACTGCGAACGCGGCTGTCAGTACGGACTTCATAATGTCCTCCATGCGATAGTCCTTGAGGCGTCGTACAGCTGAATGACGCCCCCATGTTCAGGCCTGAAGGCCGCAACGGCAAGCCACTCGCCCCTGACCTGGCACCCGGCGCCCCTCTCTATCAGGGCATCTAGGGCGACCGGCCTCGGGCCGGCGGCATCAGGAAGTCCACCCCGATACCCGCATGATCCGATGGCCAGATCGTACCCAGTGGCCCCGGCAGTCGCGCCGCCGGCACCAGGCCCACCAACGTGATCTGTCCCATGACCGCCTTGTTGGCGTGCCCAACTCCTCGAACGAAGACGTAGTCCAGCCGCTGGTCGAATGCCGGAATGTGGTTGGACAGGTCGGAGGCGTGACAACACGTGTAGCCCACGACGCCGGGCCGAAGGGCTCGCCAGACATCGGTGAGACCCGCGCCGGTCAACACCTGATACATCGGCGAGCCCGGCATATCGTTCAGGTCACCCATCAGCACGGCGGGCGAACTCGGGCCGAAGGAGGCAACCAGCTCACCGACCTGTAGGGCCCGCAATTCGGGGAACCCGGGCAAGGAGCCGGATTCGAGGTGGGTACTGGCAAAGGTGTACGCGGCCCCATCAACCAGGCCCGTGACGGCTACCCACCCTCGCTTGATATCCAGTCCCGGAGCGACGATCCCGAGGTTGGCCGCGAAATTCTGCTCGACCACCGATGTGACCGTGACCCGCGCCGGGTCCACCAGCATCACGTCGAAATCCACCAGACTTATACCGGGCAGCGGCACGGCCTCGATGTTCGTGATCGTGGCCGCCGGCACATAGCTGAGACCGCGATCGCTCAGCGCGGCATCGAGGCTGGCGAGAAAGTCCTGGTGGATTACAACGGGAAGACCAAGGCCAGTCAGATCGATGTCGATCTCCGACACCTCTTGAAGCCCCACGACGTGAGGGCGTACCCGATCGATTTCTTCGGCGATGGCACGGGCCCGAGTCGGGAAGTCGGTCCGCTGGATGGTCTCGATCGCCCTGAGCAGTGCCGGCAGGTCGTCCGCTGGATCGGGACTGGCGAGGGCGGCAATCACGGCATCGACGTCGGCGCCAACGTACAGATTCCGCGTCATCACGGTCACGCGGAGTGCCCCTTCTGGGGCCACGCCGGCATCGGCGTCAACGGCTCGAGTTTGCTGTGAGGGCTCGAAGACCGAGTTGTCGGAACATGCCGCCACGACAACGAGGCTGCACGCGGTTACGAGCGCAGAGATGCTTCGCATGGGGTCCTCCTGCACGTGAGAATACGCTAGTACTCCCAAACCCCATCGCTGAAGCCAGCGTGAAGTCCGCGTGAAGCTTTCTTCACAGCGAGATCGAGGACACGGATGGTCGGCAATGTTCGACAACGACCCGGCGATGCAGGCGGAGGGCATGACGAGGCTCGAATCGGGATGGGACTAGAACCGCTCCCCGCGGGCCTCGCGCGCCTTGCTGCCGACCGCGCGGATACGCGACCAGATGGTCCACATGAAGAGGAGAATGCCTGCGACTTGGCCCAGGCTCGCGATCACGACCACCCATCTGAGCCAAACCGCTTCCACGGATGCCCTGGCCACTTCACCGAGAAACCGCCCCGCCGTTCCGCATAAGAGCAACCAGTAGGCCGCATCGACCAGGCCCGGCCGGTAGCGGGTGTCGTCCCTCTCCGGCCGCGGAAAGATCCAGAGCGCGACGCCCAGAATCATGAACATCATGAATCCGACCAACAGCACGTGGGTGTGCGCCGCAACCACATACGGCGAGGGCCAGCGTCCTGTCACTTCTCGCCGCACCACCATGTAGAGCCCCGAAATCAGCCCGGCGACGAGAAAAGCGACGGCCGTCTTGATGTATCGGCGCACGGTTGTATGCACGGCTGCCTCAGGTCAAGTGGCTGGTTGTTTCCGCACGACCCAGGTCGTCATGGATCGCTGGTGATGAACCAAGGTGGTCTTGAGTGGGTCCGCGAGTTCTCCACCCAGCCGTTCGGTCGCGTCGAGCAGCAGCGCCTCGTCCATCAGATAGCGCTCGCTCCCATCAGGCAACCTGTAGCGCCGACCTCCGATCGGATCCACCAGGTGCTCAGAGCCGATGGCGGATGCGAGCCGGCAAAAGAACAGCCCGCCCGGTCGGAGCACGCGCCAACTCCCCCGGAGCATGGCCCAGAAATGTGCATCATCACGAGCAAAGTGAAGCACCGCGTTGCTGATCACCACGTCGGCGATCTGGTCCGGAAAGGTCATGGCTTCGATGGGCTCGACGCGGAAATTCTCCGGCGGTATCCCGGGTGCGAACTCGGCCGCCGACGCCTGAAGAGCGCCAATCGCGTCGGCGCTCGCGTCGGCAGCCAATACCCGGTAGCCGGCCCCCAGGAAGTAGATGAGGTTTCGGCCCGAGCCTGAGCCCGCATCGAGGACGGTCATACCAGGCACGATTCGTCCCCGCTGCACCTGATCGAACAAGTAGATGTCGATGCCGCCGAAGCGCTCGATTGGGTCAATCACTGGACGCGTCAGCCGGTTTCGTCCTCCGGAAGCTCCAGGAATTCGACCGGAGCTCCGTTCTCGACAATGAAAGCCACCCGGACCCCCGGCGAGGGGCTGTTCGGGGCTATCAAGATCTCCTTGCCAACCAACGCCCCATCCAGGTCGTCAACATGAAATGCGACGTGCGGCACGGTTTTCACCAACGCCGGCAACGGGCAATCGGAATCGAACCGCATCCATTCGATGCCGTATTCACTGGTGTCGAACCCAGAGACACGCACCTTGTACGCTTCGAGGTACTTCTCCCCGTCGCGCGGGACCGTGGTCGGGATTCCGATGTGATGGTATTTCATTGCCGTCGTGTCCAATTGGCTATCGGCTATCGGCTATCGGCTATCGGCTATCGGCCCGAGAAGGTATAGCTGTTAGCTGTTAGCTGTTAGCTGTTAGCTGTTAGCTGTTAGCTGTTAGCTGTTAGCTGTTAGCTGTCTGCTGTTAGCAGGACGCCCCTCCCCGGCTCATGACGCCTGCCTCCCCGCTACCGACCAACCGGCGACAACATCAGGTCTTGAAAGTCAAAGCTGAAGTCGACGGCGGGTGACGCGGGTAGCATCTTGACCTGGTCGATCGATCCGTCGGGTTTGAGTGCGAAGGTCACGTACGCGTCCGCGCGCAGTTCGCGATCCCACCACCGGGCCAAGAAGGTATCGTATTGGTAGTGCACCAGATCGCCGATCAACGACGGCGTGTGGCCGAAGCGTATCACCAGCTTTCCGTCCTGCTGGCTGATTTCCACATCCCCATACCAGGGATCGGTGTAGGTCCCGGTGTACCCGGCCAGCGGGAGAGACGGGCGTGAGGTGGTGTCCCGCGCCGTTGCCGCGCGCTGTTCCGCCGCTTTGACCATCGAGTCGCTCCGAGCCGACACGGCCCGATACGCGGCGAGCCAATCGGTGGGCGGTGCCCCGAGGTAGTGATCCAGGATGCGGTAGGTGATCGCTTGGAACGCCGAGCCCGATTCCTGGTTGGTGAGGACGGAGATGCCGAGTTTCAGGTCCGGTACCATCGTGACCTTCGACACATAGCCGGGCAGGCCTCCGGTGTGGGTCACGATCTTCCGGCCGCGATAGTCGTGGACCCGGAATCCCAGGGCGTAGCCCTCGAAGTTCGATCTGAGCGCCGCCAACTCCGGCGGCTGGTTCCGAATAGGGATTGGCGTGACCATAGCCCAGAGCTGGTGCGTCGTAAAGCGGGAAAAAAGGCGTTTGTCCTTGGCCACCCGTCCCGAATCCAACTGCACGATCAACCACTTGGCCATATCGACCGCGCTCGCATTGATGCCGCCGGCCGGATTGGTGTTGTCGCTCGCGAAGGGTTTGACCGGCCGGACCACCCCCTCGACCCGGGCGTGCGGTGTTCCAATGTTCCCACCGCCCGACGCCTCGGCATGCCGCACGTTGCTGCCGGTCATGCCGAGCGGTTGCAGAATCCGCGAGCCGACGAACTCCTCCCAGGTAAGCCCGCTCACCTCCTCGATGAGCTCGCCGGCAATCAAGTACAGCACATTGTCGTAGGCGTACGCGCTGCGGAAGCTGGTTGCGAGTGGGATGTATTGCAGCCGACGCGCGATTTCCTTGCGGTTATAAGTTGAGGGCGGCCACCACAACAAGTCGCCGGCACCGAGCCCGAGGCCGCTCCGGTGAACCAGGAGGTCGCGCACCGTCAGCTCACGAGTCACGTACGGGTCGGAGAGTTGGAACCACGGCAGATAGCGCCGGACCGGAGCGTCCCACTCCAGCTTTCCCTCCTCCACCAAGAGGCCAATGGCCGTGGCCGTAAAGGCCTTGGTGTTGGAGGCGATTCCAAACAGCGTCCGCGCGTCGACCGGGGTCTTGTCGCCCAGGCGCCTGACCCCGTAGCCTTTGGTCACGATCGCCTTGCCGTCTTTGACGATGGCCAGGCTCACGCCGGGAACCTCGAAGGCCTCCATGACTTGCCCCAGATAGTCGTCGAGCCCGGGCGGGAGCGCGTCGGGCGCCGATTGGGCCAGGACGGACGTCGGGCCGAGCAGGGCGAGAACAACCAAGAGAATTAGGCGAGACGGACGCATCGGATCTCCGGTAATGGTGGCTAGTGGTTAGTGGCTGTTGGCTAGTGGCTAGTGGCTAGTGGCTAGTGGCTAGTGGCTATTGGCTATTGGCTATTGGCTAGCCGAGAAGCTAGGGTGCGTGGTTGACACCTGGTAGCTCGACATTCCCGCCTGGTCCGCGGCATCAGCCGCGAGCAGAAGGCGATTCCATACTCGCCTACCTCCTACTTCCCCACTTCCCGACTTCCCGACTCTTCTCCTCCCAGCAGGTCCAACACTTCCGCGTGCAAGAGACCGTTGGTCGTCACGAGGCTCCCCCCATAGACATCGCGCGCGCCGCCCAGCGTTGTTGCCTTCCCTCCGGCTTCCTCTACGATCACCTGAATCGCGGCCACGTCCCACGGGTGTACGCCAGGGTCGATGGCCACGTCGCCGGCGCCTTCGGCTACCAGCATGTGCTGGTAAAAATCGCCGAAGCCACGGCTCCGCGCTGCTCGGTCGAGGAGGTCGCGGATGCCGGCCGGCGGGTGTGTCTCAGTCGACCCGCCGAGTCCGGCATGCAGCAGATGGGCTTCCGACAGCGCGCTGACGTTCGACACTGCGAGCCGCCGCCCTGCGGAGGAGGCGCCGAGCCCTCGACCGGCGGTCCACCGAGCGCGCAACGCGGGCGCGGACACGACCCCTGCCACAACATCGCCTCCATCCTCGATGGCGAGCAAGGTGGCAAAGATTGGAATTCCGCGCACGAAGTTCTGCGTCGCATCGATCGGGTCGATGATCAGTCGGGCGTCGCCGGAGGAAACCGTCTGGCCTTCTTCCTCACCTATGATGCCGAGGCCTGGCTGATGTTCGAGGGCATAGGCCCGGGCCATCGACTCGATCGCGCGATCCGCCTCGCTCACGGGGCTTCGGTCCGGCTTGGCCTCGACGCGAAGCGTGACCGAGCGAAACAGCCGGAGTGCGATGTCATCGGCCTGATCGGCAATGCGCTCGAGAAAAGCGAGCCAGTCGGCCGGCGGAACGCCGGCCGTCACTGGGCCCCGGCGCTGATGCCCAGCACTTTCCGGCAATGGGGGCAGCAAAACACCCGATTGACCGCGAAGAATCCACGCTTCACCTGGATTAGCCGTTGCAGCAGCATCTGGCAATGCGGGCAGATCGGATCGATGTCTTCCTTGTCGATTCTCACCGTGACTTCCTCCAGCGCATATCCGGGGCGACCCGGTGGTCGGCCCGATTCATATCGCGCGCTTCGTAACCGGCGGGTGCGCCCCACGGAATGTGAGGGTGAAGGGCGATGAAATGCCAGGCTCCAGCTTGGGAGCGAGGGTCGATCCCGCGGGCGCCAGCACCTGAAATCCTGCGGACGAGTCTTTAGCCAGGTTTCACACGGTATTACGCCGCGCTTCACGCATCGATACCTAGCTTGCGCTTGGCGCCGGACTTTATCCGGACGCGCAGCAATCCAGCACGGAGCAGGAATATGACAGCGCGAAGTCAATTGACACGACTGGCAAAGGCGGCAGCGGTCGCATCGATCATCGGAGGATTGGGATGGAGCTGTAGCGGGGCCAGCAACGACGTG
>DATHRW010000026.1:0-3755 GCA_035464955.1 Gemmatimonadales bacterium | reverse complement strand
GGTATTGCCGTTCATGAAGGATCTCGCCCAGGGTGTAGATATCACACATTCTCATAAGAAACGGAATCACGAGATCGTCAACACGCAGCCGGACGAAGATCTCGGCTGGGTCCGAGGTGGTGCTGAGTGAGCGGCGGTAGGCAGCGGCCAGAGCACGGCGTGATTCCCAGTCCGCGGCATACATCGAGAGCAGGTGGACTGCCTCCATGGCCCGCCCGATCCTTGCCCTCAACGCCATGACGAGATATTCCCAAGATCACGTGACATCGGTTCTCCGCTGACCGGATATGTGCCCCTCGTGATGCGCCAAGGGATCGGGCGCCTTTCGTGGAACCGGCGGCCAGCTCTGGAGCCCCACTTCGGAGAACGCCTCGACCGCGACCGCAGGCTGAGGTTCACCGACCGCGTGATGCACCAACCATCCCCACCCTACGGCAATACCGTTGAGGAAGTAGTACATCAAGTGCAAGGGAATCGCCCGGACGGCAAACCAAAAGCCGCGTTCCCGCCGGAAGAACTCATACAGGTGCCGGTTGAACCACAGCACCGGTAGCCCACACGCGATGCTGAGAAGAAGCCACCGCGCATCCCGAAAGCCCAGCGCAACGATCGCAAACAGGGCTGCGGTCCACACCAGTACCGTATTGACCCGCTCGATCAAGCGGAGATTGAGCGATTGCGATTTCGATACGATGCCGCGTTGGATGAGGAGCCGGGTCCACGGGACGCCACGATCCCTGAGATCCGTCGTCAGCATGTTGCGGAGCGTCCAGTGCTTCAGATGGGTAGCCTGAATCTCGGGAGCCAAGGTGATCCGGTGCCCAAGTTCCTTGAGCCGGTGGCCGAGTTCGATATCCTCGATCTGCGGGCGCGAAAAATGCCATTCGTCGTACATTCCGGCTTCGAGGAACACGTCACGCCGGATCGCCCCACATCCTGCCCAGAATGTCTCCGCTTCTCCCCCATTCTGTTGGTGGACCCAGTGGTGGAGAAGATTCCGATATTGGGAGACCAGTCCGGGAGCCGGCGGCGCCGCATCGTAGGACCCAAAGACAGCGCTGAAGCCGGGGTTCTCCGCGAAGACACTCGCAAAACGTCGGAGGGTTTCGCGATGCACGCATACGTCTGCATCGATGAAGACGACGACATCCCCCCGCGCCGCTTCCACACCCCTGTTCCGGGCATAGGAAGGCCCCTGCGGCTTGCGTCCCAGCGTAACCACGGTATCCGCATAGCGGGCGGCGACTGCCGCCGTGCCATCCGTGCTGGCATCATCCACCACGATGAGTTCCCATTCATCCCGAGGCAGATCGCTCTCGACCAAGGCGCCGAGCGACTTCGGGAGGACTCCCGCTCCTTGATGCACCGGCACGATGACCGACAGTCGGAAGGGAAGTGCCGTCATCGTCCAATCCCCGCGTGGCCCACAGCACCTCGCAAACGCCGAGCCGCCCGGCGGGTCCAGAGCCGGCGGCGAAATGCGGGCGTACCCCATCCCGGCAAGCCAGGCTGGTGACGGAAATAGTACATATCCACTCGTGGCAGGCGCGAGGAATCCTCGCTGGGTCCCAGGGCGCGGTGCTCCGTAGTGCAGCCGAGTCGGACCAAGCGCCCCACGACCTCGGCGGAGCCGCGGTCCACGGCGCCGTAGGGGTAGGCAAACGTGGTGGGCGCGTGCCCCGTGTGGGTGAGGATAGCCTCGCGGCACTCTTCGACTTCCGCCTCGACCTGCTGGGGCGATAGGCCGGGGAGCCGCCGGTGGGTGTGGGTATGCACCCCGAGCGACACGCCCCGCTCTGCCAATCGTCCGAGGGCATCCCAATCCAACAGAGGAAGTGTCGGAATACCTGGTTGGGACTTGCCGCCCCAGGCATTGGTGCCACCCACGTGTCCGCTGACCACAAATAGCGTGGTCGGCAGGTTTCGCGCGGCAAGGAGCGGGGCCGCAACGCTCTGGAAGTTCTCGAAGCCGTCATCGAACGTGAGGGCCACCGCATCCGTCGCAGGCGGCAGGTCGAGCAAGGCATCGAGGGCCACGACCTGGACGGGCCCTGTGACCAGCCAGTCTACGTGCCGGCCGAAGGCGTCGGGATCCACCGAAATCGGCGATCCGGACGAATCGATCGAGTGGTAGGTCAGGATGGCTCGCATGTGTTCGTCAGGTCGCGACCAGGCGCGAGCGCTCGTAGACGATGACGTCGCGGACGACTTCTTCGAGGGGCGTACGAGGCCGAAACCCGATCATCCGCTCCAACTTGCTCACATCGGGAACGCGACGCTCCATGTCCTCGAAGCCCTCCGCATAGGCTTCGGTGTACGGTACCAGCACGATGTCGGACGTGGTCCCGGTCAATTCCCGAACCAATTCAGCCAGCCCGAGCATGCTGACTTCTTCTTCGCTCCCCACATTGACCACTTGGCCAACGGCTGCCGGAGTTTCGACCAGGGCCAACACCGCTTTCACGACATCGCGTACATGACTGAAGCAGCGCGATTGCTCGCCCGTGCCATACACGGTCAATGGCTCGCCGCGGAGCGCCTGGGCCACGAGCGTCGGGAGGACCATGCCATAGCGTCCGGTCTGGCGCGGGCCCACTGTGTTGAAGAAGCGCGGGATGATGACCGGCACGCCTTTCTCCCGCCAGTACGCGAGCGCGAGCCACTCGTCCAAGGCTTTGGAGCAGGCATAGGCCCAGCGCGAGTTGGCGGTGGGGCCAAGCCGCAGGTCGTCGTCCTCGCTGAATGGGATCTTGATACCCTTGCCGTAGACTTCCGAGGTGGAGGCAACAACGGTGAGCTTCTGCTTCCGCGCCGCCGCGGTCAAAACTACCTCCGTCCCACGAACATTGGTTTCGATGGTGCGGACCGGCTGCTCCACGATGAGCTTCACGCCAACCGCCGCGGCCAGGTGCACCGTCACGTCGCAGCGGTCCACCAATTCCGTGACCAGCGGCGCATCGGTGGCGGAGCCGATGCGGTGCTCGAATCCCTGCTGGCCCATGAGGTGCTCGATATTCCCCATGCGGCCGGTTGAGAGGTCATCCAGCATCAGCACCGCGTCGCCGCGATCGAGTAATGCTTCCGCCAAGTGGGAGCCGATGAACCCGGCCCCTCCGGTAATGAACACCTTCATGCCACCTCCACCGGCGCCAGGGACTCAATGATATCGTGCCGCTGGCGTCGCTCCGCCGCCCGTCTCACGATGTCGAGATATCGAGGCATGACTGCCTCTTCCGACCAGTACGACTCGAACGCCCGGCGGCCCGCCGTGGCCAATCGGTCACGGTACTCGCGGTCCTCCTGCATGCGCCGCATGGCGTCGAGGAGCTGCGCTTGCGTCTCGAACAACTCACCCCCGCCCGCCTGTTCGACGATTTCCGGAAACGGACCCAGACGCCGAGCCAGGACCGGCGTGGTATGCCGAAATGCCTCGATCAGAATGATACCGAACGTCTCAAAGCAAACCGACGGAACGATCAGCGCCAAGGCATGTGCATAGTAGGATCGTAACGTATCCATGGGCATCCGGCCCAGGAAACGGACACGGTCGATGCCGGCGGCCTGAGCGCGCAGGGTCTCTGCGTACTCCCCGTCCCCGGCGACGAGGAGGTCCGCGCCCGGGTAGTCGCGAAAGAGCGGGATAACGTCATCGAGCCCCTTGATCTTCTCGAGCCGGCCCACGAACAGAAAATACGGCCTCGGATGTGGCGGAGCCCCGCTCTGGGGCCGCTCGGGCTCATCGTCGGGCAGGAAAT
>DATHRW010000025.1:0-7707 GCA_035464955.1 Gemmatimonadales bacterium | reverse complement strand
GGAGCCGCCGCCGATGAAACCGGTCATCAACTCATTGCCGAAGGTCGATTCGCGCCAGTGGCTGTCGCGGGTCCCGGGGCCTCCCTGGGTGTTTTCAACCGGCACCTTAGAGCCGAGGTTCCAGGCCGTGCCGCCCACGTTATCAAATGACGCAATTGCGTTGGCGCCGTTCAGGTGGGTATCGGCCCCCGGCAAGTCGGGGTTACAGGTCGAGCCGAATCCTCCACACGAAGGATTCTGCAGCAACCCGAGCGAGCTCCAGAGTGTCCCATACCCCAGTACGTGTCCCATCTCATGGAGAATCACGTCGAGCAGCCGGCCCTGGCTCTCCAGATTCGCGAGGTCCGCGGTATCGAATTGCATGCCGCCGAGCGCGGGGAGGAAGCTACCGGACCGGACGAGGCAAGGACCGGCCTGACCCAGAATGCCGCCAGGCCCATCGATTGGAACCGCTGCTGCATAGATGATGACATCATCCAGGTTTTCGTTGAGCGCCGGGTAGTTCGCACCGGCACATGAGCCAGCCGGTATGTTCAGCGCACCATCGGGTATATCACCTATGATGAGCTGCTCCCAACGCGCGGCCGCACTGAGGAACAGCTGCTGCTGCGAGGGCGTCGGCGTAGTGCCCGTGGAGAACCGCACGACCACGTCGAAGGCCGACGCCGTCCCCGTGGCCGAGAACAAAGCAGGGTTTCCAGCTATCCCCGTCCCTTGGGCCGTCGCCTCGAGTGAGTTGGGACCGGCCGCTGCACCGAGCGTCCAGCTGCCGACCCGTGCGATACCGTTGGCGTTGGTGGTCTGGCTGGCCCCGGTGATGCTGCCGCCACCGGCCACCACCTGAAAATCGACCTGAACCCCCGAAACCGGATTCGAGAACTGATCCCGGACGATCGCGGACGGCGCGATTGGGACCTCCGTTCCCTGGAGCGCCGATTGGCCGTCACCGTCGTTGACCGCGATGTTCGCGGCCGCATCGGCCAGCCCGGTGGCGGTAAACGTCACCGGGTTGCCGTTGATGCCGCTCCCCTGGGCCGTGGCCGTGAGTGTGTTGGGTCCGGCCGTGGTGCCGAGCGTCCAGCTGCCTACCGTCGCGATGCCGCTCGCATTGGTCGTGGTACTGGCTCCGGTGATGCTCCCACCGCCACTCGCCACAGCGAACGTGACCGCCACACCCTGGACCGGGTTGGACCCGCCATCGGTGACTAATACCGACGGAGCGGTCGTCACGGACTGTCCCACCGTCTTACTCTGGCCGTCGCCGGCCTGCGCCACGATGTTGGCCGGGCCACCTACCGCGGTAGCCGAAAAGGTCACGGCCGGCAACGACCCCAATGTGGCGTCGAGCGTGTTGGCGCCTGGCGCGCTGCCCAGGACCCAGCTTCCCACGGTCGCGATGCCGGTCGCGTTGGTCGTGGCCGGAGAACCGGTGACGCTGCCGCCGCCCGATGTCGGCGTGAAGGTGATCGAGGCACCCGGCACCGGATTGCCATTGGCATCTTCGACCAGGACCGACGGATCGATGGGGACCGCCGTCCCGGCAGTCGCGGTTTGCCCGTCGCCGGTATTCAGTACCATCGTGGCGGGCGCTCCTGCCGTTCCTGTGGCGGCGAAGGTCACAGGGGTAAGGCCGCTCACCGTCGCCGTCAGCGTGTTGGAGCCCGCCGTCGTGCCGAGCGTCCAGCTGCCGACGCTCGCCAGGCCGGCGCCATCAGTGATAGCCGAGGTGCCCGTGGCGCTCCCGCCACCCGATGCCACAGCAAAGGTTACCGCCTCGCCCGAAACAGGATTGCCGCCAAGATCGGTGACCAACACTCGCGGCGCGGTCGCCACGGTCGTCCCGACGGTCGCACTCTGGCCGTTGCCGGCATCGATCGCGACGATGGCGGCCGGGCCCTGCGTGGCCGTGGCCGTGAAGGTGACCGGCGTGAGACTTCCGGTCGTCGCGTCGAGCGTGTTGGTGCCGAGCCCGTTCCCGAGGGTCCAGCTGCCCACCGTGGCGATGCCGTTCGCGTCGGATTGGGTAGTCCCGTTGGTGACGCTCCCGCCGCCCGATGCGACCGAGAACACCACCGTGGCCGAGGGCACCGGGTTGCCGTTGGCGTCGGTCAACAGCACCGACGGCGCCACCGGCACCGCAGTGGCCGCCGGGGCGCTCTGGTTGTCGCCGCCGTTGACGGCGATGGCGGCCGCCATGTCCGCGGTACCGGTAGCCGTGAAGACGAAGCTGGGAGCCCCGCTCGCGGTGGCGGTCAGCGCGTTTGGGCCCGCCGTGGTGCCAAGGGTCCAGCCGCCTACGGTGGCGACACCGCCGGCATTGGTGATCGCAGCACCGCCTGTGACGCTCCCGCCACCGCCGGTCACGGTGAAAGCAACCGAGACGTTCCCGACGGCATTGCCGAACTGGTCGGTTACCCGAACGGCCGGATTGAGCGCCACCGGCATGCCCACCGTGGCGGTCTGGTTGTTACCCGCGCTCTCGGCCAGGCCAGCTGGGGCGCCGGCCGTGGCCTGAGCCGTGAAGGTCACCGGGGCGAGCCCGGTGACGGTGGCCGTCAGGGTGTTTGGCCCAGCCAGAGTGCCGAGGACCCAGCTGCCCACGGCCGCGATGCCATTGGCATTGGAGGTGGCGCTTCCTCCGGTAACCGACCCGTTGCCCGAGGCCACGGCGAAGACCACCGAAACGCCCGACATGGGGCCATTGGCACCGGTGACCAGGACCGACGGCGCGGTGGCGACGGCCGTTCCAGCCGCTGTGGTCTGACCGTCTCCGGCGCTGGCTTGGATGCCCGTCGGGGTGGGCGGCGGGCCCATCTTGTCCTCGCCGCAGCTCCACAGGCCCGCAAAGCCGAGGATCATCCAGGGAAGAGCGTGGACACGCCGGAGGGATGCCAGGGATGAGTGGCGTGGACTGGTGGCAGGCATGGGCGCCCTCACGAGGCTCGCGTTCCAGGAGGTCGGGCCGATGGCAGACCTTCAATCTTGGTGCAACCGGACCGCGTGGCCGTGCGCTCCGTCACCCCGGCCGGGCGACACCCTTCACAGACGACGGTCGAGGGCTCGAGGCACACGGGAGCTGCCTGATTGTGAACCTCGAGAAACTAGCTGACGTCACATGAGACACTGCATCATGTCAGTGCCGCATGTAGCATTTTTGCAATCAGTTACAACGATGAGCCTCATGCAGTGTTTGAGCGGGGTGAGTCGGGGTTCTCCACATGGCGAGGTCGGCTTCCGCGAAGGTAAACCCCACGCCTTTCCTCGCCAAGCGCGGACTGATAGCTGATAGCCAATAGCTCTCCGCTGGAGAGCCGCCATTGCGCCTGCCTGTCTCCCCACCGAAGCATCCTATCTAGACGCGTTCAGACAACGGACAGGGTGGGATTCGATCCGCAGGGCCGCCCCGCCCCCACCCCACCGGCTATCGGCTATCGGCTATCGGCCGGAGGGAGTCAGGCGAAGATGACAGGCCAAGCAGGAGGACTGATAGCCAATAGCTGATAGCTCAGCGCTGGAGAGCCGCCATTGCACCTGCCTTCGTCCCCACCGAAGCATCCTATCTAGACGCGTTGAGACAACGGACAGGGTGGGATTCGAACCCACGATACCCGCGAGGGTATACCGGTTTTCGAGACCGGCTCCTTCAGCCACTCGGACACCTGTCCTGGGGTCTTCCGGGCGGAACTTAGCCGCCTCTTGTCGGAGGGGTCAACCAGAGCCGGCAGGCTGCTCGGGGCCGCGGCGGGCCTGGAAGAAGCGCTTGAGCAGGGCCCCGCACTCCTCCTCGAGGATGCCGCCGATCACTTCCGGGCGGTGGTTCAGCCTGGGATGCCGCAACAGGTCGAAGACCGATCCCGCCATGCCAGAGCGGTGGTCGTAGGCCCCGAACACCACACAACCGATCTTGCTCAGCACGATGGCTCCGGCGCATTGGGCGCAGGGCTCGAGGGTCACGAAGAGCGTCGCGTCCAGCAGCCGAGACTCGTGGTGTTTGGCCAGGGCCTGCTGAATGGCCAAGAGCTCGGCATGAGCGGTCGGGTCGCCCCGGACGATGGTCTCGTTGTGGGCCTCGGCCAATATCTCGCCATCGCGGATGATGACCGCCCCCACCGGGACTTCTTCTCGGACCGCCGCCGCCCGGGCCAATCGCACCGCCGCCTGCATGCCGGCGATGTCGGCGGGAGACGGCAGCCCCCTACGCACTGGCTTTCTCGGCCGGCGCTCTAGGCTGGCGGGCGAATGCCAAGGCGTCCCCTTCCCGGTCCACCCGGATGGTGTCGCCACCGGTGAATTTGCCTTCGAGCACCTCGAGGGCGATCGGGTTCTGCAACAGCCGCTGAATGACACGCTTCAGCGGCCGGGCGCCGAACACCGGGTCGTACCCTTGCTCCACGAGCAGCTCCTTCGCTCGGGCACTCACGTCGAGGCGAAGCTCCTTGTCCGCGAGGAGTCGCTGCAGCTGGTCGAGTTGCAGCTCGACGATCTGTCCCAAGTCTTCCTTCGAAAGTTGGCGAAATACGATGACTTCGTCCACCCGGTTCAGGAACTCGGGGCGGAAGTGCTGTCGCAGCTCGCCGCGGACCCGCTGCTCAACCATCGACCAAGCCTCGCTGTTCTGATCGGCCGCCGTTTCGACGATGTACTGGCTCCCCAGGTTGCTGGTCATGATGATGACCGCATTCCGGAAATCGACCAGCCGCCCCTGGCTGTCGGTCAACCGGCCGTCGTCCAGGATCTGGAGCAGCAGGTTGAACACGTCCGCATGCGCCTTCTCGATCTCGTCGAACAGGATCACCGCGTAGGGCCGGCGGCGAACCGCTTCGGTCAGCTGGCCGCCCTCTTCATAGCCGATGTATCCGGGCGGTGCCCCGATCATCCGAGCTACCGCGTGCTTCTCCATGTACTCGGACATGTCGAGCCGTATCATGGCCCGCTCGTCGTCGAACAGGAACTCCGCAAGCGCCCGCGCGGTCTCAGTCTTTCCCACCCCGGTCGGGCCGAGAAAGATGAAGGAGCCGACCGGACGGTTCGGGTCCTGCAATCCCGCCCTGCTCCGCCTGACCGCGTTGGACACGGCCTGGAGCGCAACGTCCTGTCCCACAACCCGATGGCCGAGCTCATCCTCGAGGTGGGTCAGCCGCTCGCGCTCGGACTCCATCAGCTTGGAGACCGGAATCCCGGTCCACTTGGCCACGATCTCGGCGATGTCTTCGGCGCCCACCTCTTCCTTCAGGTACTTGGCGGTGGCCTGGATATCGGCGAGCCGGGTCTCGTCCGCCTTGAGTTCCGCCTCGAGCTTGGGGATTTCTCCGTACCGGAGCTCCGCGGCCCGCTGCAGATCTCCGCTTCGGGTGGCCTGGTCGGCCTCGAGTCGGAGCGCCTCTACTTTGGCCCGGCGCTCCTGGAGTTCCTGAATTGCCGACTTCTCGGCCTGCCACTGCGCTTTCATGCCGGACGACTGCTCCTTGAGGTCGCCGATTTCCTGCTCTACCGCCGCTCTCCGCTCGCGGCCTGCTTTGTCTTTTTCGTTGAGCAGCGCCTGGCGCTCGATCTCGAGCTGAACGATGCGCCGCTCGACCTCATCGATCTCCTGCGGCAGGCTGTCGATCTCGATCCGGAGCCGGCTCGCCGCTTCATCAACCAAGTCAATCGCCTTGTCAGGCAGGAATCGGTCGCCGATGTAGCGATTGGACAGCGTCGCGGCCGCAACCAGCGCGTTGTCGGTAATGCGCACGCCGTGGTGGACCTCGTAGCGTTCTTTCAACCCGCGAAGAATGGCGATGGTGTCGGTCACGCTGGGCTCCCCCACCAGCACCGGCTGGAAGCGCCGCTCGAGGGCCGCATCCTTCTCGACGTGCTTGCGGTATTCATCGAGCGTGGTGGCGCCGACGACATGCAACTCCCCGCGGGCCAACGCCGGTTTCAGCATGTTGCTGGCATCGACCGCGCCCTCCGCCGCGCCCGCACCCACGATGGTGTGGAGCTCATCGATGAACACGATGTAGTGCCCTTCGCCTGCGATCAGCTCCTTCACCACCGCCTTGAGCCGCTCCTCGAACTCGCCGCGGTACTTGGTGCCTGCAACGAGTTGCCCGATGTCGAGGCCGACGATCTCCTTGCTGCGGAGCGACTCCGGGACATCGCCGTTCACGATACGTTGGGCCAGCCCTTCAACGATCGCGGTCTTGCCGACGCCGGGCTCGCCGATCAGCACCGGGTTGTTCTTGGTCCGCCGCGACAGCACCTGCATGATCCGGCGTACTTCCTCATCCCGTCCAATGACCGGATCCAGTTTTCCCTGCCGCGCCTGGTCGGTCAGGTTTCGGGTATAGCGCTCGAGCGCCTGATACTTGTCCTCCGGGGCCTGATCGGTGACCCGATGCGATCCCCGGACCCCTTCGAGGGATTGCCGGAGGTCGGCGGCGGAGATGCCCTCGGCACCCAACAGCTCGCGCGCCGTCGTCGCCTTGGTCTCCGCGAGGGCAAGCAGCAGGTGCTCGGTCGAGACGTACGCATCGCCCAACGCCTTCGCCTCGGCTTCGGCCCGGTCGAACACCGCGTGCAGCTCGCGGCTGAAGCTTGGTTCGCCCCCGCCCTCCTGACGCGGAAACCGTTCGACCTCGCGCTCCGTCGCGTCCCGAAGTGCCGTCACGTTGAGCCCGGCCTTCTGGAGCAAAGGCTGCACGATGCCTTCGTCCTGGTCCAACAGCGCCAGAAAGAGATGGGTATCGTTGACGACAGGATTGCCACGGCGCCGCGCTTCCTCGCCGGCGTCCCGAAAGGCCTCCTGTCCTTTGATGGTCAGTCGTTCCGGACGTAACATTCGAACGGGTCCTCCTTGCATTCACCTGCATGCAGCACACCACCGATACCCGTCAGGGCCCCGGTACCGTGCTCGTACTTGTCACCAAGCGTCCCGGAGGGGCAAGGAGCGTTCCTGAGAAATCTGCCCTTTTGGCGGCCTGCGCTGCCATTTTGGATTTGCCCTAAGTGCAACGAGGGCCCCTGTCGGAGCCCTCGAAGCGTTCTGGGCGACGCGGCTCGGAGCGCGAGCTACGCCCCCCTGAGCACGTCCCGGCTCACGATCATCTTCCGGGTGAAGACATCTCCGTCGACAGTCAGACGATAAAAATAAATTCCCGGCCGAGGTTCGCGTTCTCCGCTGAGCTGGGATCCGTTCCACAAGGCTTCGTGATCCCCGCATGCAATGCTCAGGTCCTCGAGCGGCGCCCTGGTCGTGTCGACCAGTCTGGGAATGGCCACCGTTTGAGCCAGAACATTCAGAATCCTCAGACTCACGACCGGTTGATGGTCGTCCTGACAGACTTCAGGAAAGATCGTGAACGGGATCGTCGTCGCCGGATAGAACGGGTTGGGGTAGTTCTCTTTGAGCTCGGCCTTGGGCGTCGGCGGCGTATGCTGTGCCACCGCCTGAGTTGCCAGAAGAGCCAGAAGGACGAGCCACCACCCCGGCCTGATCAACCGGTACATGTCGACCCCTTTGACTGACGTCGTAAGTTCCTGGATTAGCCTCCGCTGGTGGCAGTATGAGATTGAACATCGCGCCATCTGGGCCGCGGCGCAACGGAGCCCCCGCCGGGCCCTAGTCCGGTCCGGCCCGGCCGGCCAGGCGGCGCGCGTCTCCCACCCGGGTCGTCACCCCCTGGCCATCCGCCCATTCGAGCAGCGGAATCAGCCATCTCCGGC
>DATHRW010000024.1:0-19446 GCA_035464955.1 Gemmatimonadales bacterium | reverse complement strand
GGTCAGGCGTGTTGATGCCCTTTGAGACGGCGGCGATCGTGAGGACGGCCTAGTGACCCCCTCACTCGAAGGGCTAGTCACGGCTGCCCTATCCCAGATCCAGAACCCCCGACTCCAGAACGATCTCCTGTCGGCCGGTATAATCCGTGACCTGGTTGTGACGGCCGACGGTGCGGTCTCCTTCTCGTTTGTGCTGAGCCGCGAGGACCCGGCGACCCTCGTTCGGCAGGCCCGGGCCGCTGTTCGCGGTGTCGCCGGGGTGTCCGAAGTGAAGATCCAGGTCCAGGACCCCGCCGGCCCGCCACAGGCGCAGCATGCCCCTCCCGGCCCGTCACCGGGCGCGGTCCCTGCCACGCCCCAGCCAGTGGCGCCCATTCCGGAGCTCGGGACCGTGGTGGCCATCTCATCTGGAAAGGGAGGGGTTGGGAAGTCCACCGTGGCCGCGAATCTCGCGGTTGCCCTGGCCGAGTCCGGCAAACGGGTCGGGCTCATGGATGCCGATGTCTATGGGCCGAACATTCCCCGGATGTTCGGGATCTCCGAGAAGCCCCAGGTCATCGCCGGGAAGATCCAGCCGCTCCAGGCGTTCGGCGTCAGGCTGATGTCACTCGGGTTCCTGATCGAGCGGGATGCCCCGGCCATCTGGCGCGGACCGATCATCATGAAGATCGTCCAGCAATTCCTTCGCGACGTCGACTGGGGACAGCTCGACTATTTCATCGTCGATCTTCCCCCCGGCACCGGTGACGCACAACTGTCATTGGTCCAGGCCACCCATGTGAGCGGGGCGTTAATCGTCACAACTCCGCAGGAAATGGCCGTCGGCGATGCCCTGCGCGGGGCCAAGATGTTCGAACGCGTGAATGTGCCCGTGTTGGGGATCATCGAAAACATGGGCGGCTTCGAATGCCCGCACTGCGGAGAAGTCACCGAGATCTTCGTCAGCGGCGGCGGCGAACGCCTGGCAGGGGAATTAGGCATCCAGCTCCTTGGCCGGATCCCGCTTCAGGCGGGGCTCTCCGAACAGGCCGACTCCGGAACGCCGGTGGTCGTCGGAAACCCGGACAGCCATGCCGCGCGGGCGCTCCGCGCGCTGGCTGTCTCCGTCCACCATGTCGCGCAGCAGCACACTGCCCAGCTTCCTATACTCAAAGGCTAGTCACTTCCTGTTGCCGAGCCCATCTGTCATGCCAATCATCACCATGCTCACCGATTTCGGGACGACCGACCCGTATGTCGGTGAGCTTCGGGGTGTGCTGTTGAGCCGTGCCCCAGGAGTGACGTTGGTCGATCTGACCCACGATCTGAGCCCGGGCAATATTCCCGCCGCGGCCTACATCTTGGGCCGCGCCTGGACCCAATTTCCCGAAGACACGATCCACCTGGTCGTGGTCGATCCGGGGGTCGGCACGCGCCGGCGCGCCATCGCGTTCGAGGTGGCCAACCATCTGTTTGTGGGGCCGGACAACGGTGTCTTCACCGCGTTACCAGGGCTGGATGACGCCACCATCGTCGAGTTGCCGGTTCGCGAGAGTGCGGCACCGACGTTTCATGGTCGCGATGTCTTCGCGCCCGCGGCAGCCGCGCTGGCCCGCGGGAAGGCGCTGTCCACGCTCGGTCCGCCGTTTGAGGGATCGCTCATACGATTCCAAACAGCGGAGGTCCGCCGCGACGAGCTGAAAGTCACTGGCGTTGTGGTGTACGTCGATCGGTTCGGCAACCTGCTGACCAACTTGACCGGGTCGGACGTCGCCCGGTGTACCGGAATCGAAGTCAGCGGTCAGACCGCTGGACCGGTGCGCACTACGTTTGGCGACGTGCCTCCGGGCGGCTCGGTGGTCTATGTGGGGTCGGGCGGCACGGTGGAGATCGCGGTGCGGGAGGGATCGGCGGCGCGGCGGTTCGATGCCGGTGTCGGCAGCCGGGTCCGCGCCGTGTTCGCGTGAGCTAGTCGGCCCATTCCACTTGGAGGCCGGCAAAGGAGGTCGTCAGTTCGACCTCGATGCTGCGTTCGGTCCTGCCGTAGTTCGCCGAAAAATATTCATTGCCTCGGCGGGTGAAGCCCTTCGGCTCGAATCGCACCAGTGATTTCTCGATGGCCATACGCACGCCGACCGTTCGGGGCAGGCGGAGCGTCAGCTCTCCGGCGGCCATCATGAGATGGACCCGTGAGTCGGTCGTCCCGGCACCGGTGAAGTCGAGCATCACCGATCCGACCCCGCCTTCCAGGCGCACCTCGCGGCACCGGCTGTTGCCGAGGCCGTACACCTTGAGTTCGGCCGCGCCCGCGGCAAAGGACGCCGTCCGGCACGGGGTCTTGTTCCGCTCGGAAAATCGTACGGCCACCCGGCTGGCGCCGGTCCTGAGTGCGAGCGTGGTAAGCTGCAGGCCGCCGAGTTCGAGTTCGGCATCGACCGCGCCGAATGTCGCGTCCAGGCCCAAGTCCACCACGGGTGACAACGCGATCGACGCGCTCTGCCCGAGCTGTTGCTGTGAGGGGACGCGGAGGGACCACTCGCCCACCGGCTTCAACCCAAGCGTAACCCGGTGCCCGTCGGTCACGTACTGACTCACCGGATGAAACCGCTCCTGGTCGTACTCTAGCGTGAGCCTGTACAGAATTGATTCATCCGCAGGCGCCAAGCGGATGGTGCCGGCCGCAAAGTCGATAGTCGTGGTGAGGCGCGTCTCGCCATGCCACTGCCGCATGGTGGAGTAGGCATGCATGGACTGAGCGGCTGCAGTGCCGGCAACGAGCAGCGTTCCGATACCGATCAGCAGGACAGGCCGCGTCACGAGTCGGACGTCGGGGGCTTCGCCGCGGGTCGCTTGATAGCGGAAACGCCGTATTGCGGCGTGGCCCACAGGTACTCGTCCGTCATCGCTTCGGGAGGAAGGAGACGGCCTGAGAACTGTTCCCGGGCTCCCGCCCGGCTCAGCAACGCCGCACCGAAGCCGACCGTTCCCAGAAGCCAGGTCATCAGGATGGCGGCTCCCTGGATCACCTGGCCGGCAGCGGGAACCCACCCGAACACCACCCAGGCCAACCAGATGGTCAATACCGCCCCAAGCCCGATCAAGAGATAGCGATAGCTGTTGGGCGAGCCGATCGTGGCACCGAGGGCCATGCGCCGCCGCGTGTATGTCTCGCCCATGGCATGGGCTACCGCGAGGAAGCCGACCAAGACGGCGAGGACGGCCAGCAAGCCGAAGACGATCACGGCGAACGGCAACAGCAGCACACCGACAACGCTGAGGATCAACCCCACAACGAGCATCCCGAACGTGGGTAGCACGAGCAGTTGGCCGATCAGGCCAACGAGAAAAGACCGGCCGAACGAGTTCGAGACGGTGTCAGACACGACCTCGAGATTGTGCCGTGCAAAGATTACCATGCCGAATCCAATAACACCGAGCGTAAAGAACACCCCCGCAAGGCCTGCCGCCCTCCGAAGCGCCAGGACGAGCGGCGACAGCGTCTGAACGTCCGGTGCCACGGCGGCGGCCGGACTCCCGAGCGGGCTCAGGGTGCGGATCTCCCCAGTCACCTCTCCGCCGAGCGCAACGACCTGCCCGTTGTAGGCGAGAACGTCGCCGGTCACGATCGCTCCCGGATGCATCACAACATCCCCGTCGACCGTCACGAGATTTCCCCTGAGCGACCCATACATGTCAGCGGTACCTTTGAGGACCAGGAAATGACCCTCCACGACTTCCCCTGAACCGATACTGAAGTCTCCGAGGTAGGCGGTCCCCTCGGGCACGCTGACCCGCAGCGCCGGGGAGGCCAGGCGAGCGGCCTGCCGCAGCAGAGGCTCGAGCGAGACGGGATCAGTGAGGTCGCCCACGTCAATGGTGAATCCACCCGGTCCCGCCGGGTCGAGCAATTGTGGCCGTGACGTTGTGAATACCGGGGCATCGACCGACTCGGCCGCCTCACGGACCGACTTCGCGGTGCGGGCCTCGCCTTGGGGCACGCTGTCCGGCGACCAGGTCTGAAGCAGATGGACCACTGCCGGTGTCGGGAGTCGTGCCGCCTCCGCCACGAGGTCGTGCCAGGCAGCCTCGAGTCCCCCGCCAGGCAGGTACACCCCGACCGGGTCGTCATCGATGAACAACCGGCCGTCGGCGAGGGTCAACCGGAGTTCGCTGTTGTTATCGAGGTGGAGGACGAGGGCCGTGTGGCCGGGAGCAAAGGTGGCGCGATGCGTGTGCGCGAGTGGAAAGGGCGCACGGCGAAAGAGGGAGCGGATGAGCTCGAATGCGCGCGAGTCCTCCCCGACGCGATCATGCCCAAAACTTGGTCCAGCAAGGAGGAGAGAGGGCAAGAGCGCCAGGGCGACATAGTTATGGCTGCGCATGGGCCACCCGCCGACCGGGTAATGCCAAGAGGCGCTTCAGCAGCAGCAGGCCGCCGACGTAGATCACCATGTTGACGGCGGATACGATGGCGATGCGCTCCGGGGTGCCGACCGTATTCCTCAGCGCGTAATACCACGGGTGCTCGAGCACATTGGAAACAACGCCGCGCAGCCCGAGCCAGAACCAATTGCCGGCCTGCGTGGCGAGCCACGATCCCCACGCCGTGAGTGTTTCAGAGTGAGACAAAGACCAGGCAATGCTGCCACCCATCGAGAGGCCGAGCACCACCATGAGCGAGGCCGCGATGGCCAGCGTTCGCCGGCTGGCGTGCACCCGGTCCCACAGGCTGCGCGCCGCACGGAGGGCGAATGGGTCCGGGAGCGCGACCTGATCCATGACCCGATCGACGAAGCCAGGATTCGGCTCGAACCGCTCCATGGCCTCGAGACGCCGGACCACGACCCACTCGGAGCGGGTCAGGGTGCGGCATTGAAAACAGGCGTCGAGATGGGCCAGCCTGGGCGGGATGAGGCTCCCGTCCAGCCAGGCGTCGACCTCATCATTCGACAGGTGAAGTTGGCGTTGCTCTTCCATAGTTCGCCCCTCTTACGGCCACGGTTTTGGGAAAGTTTCATTCCCGTAGGTGCGCGAGCGCCTCGCGCAATTCATGGCGCGCGCGGTGGATGTATGTCTTGACCGTCCCGAGTGGAAGGCCCAACATCTCGGCGATTTCCTCGTAGGGCCGTCCTTCGACGTGGCGCAGGAGAATGCACGCTCGGTACTCGGGTCGGAGCTGACCGATGGCCTCTTCGATCGCTCCGCCCAGCTCCCGCGCCTCCAGCTCCTCGAGCGGGCCCGGCAGTCGGCCGCTGATCTGGAGCGCCGTGGCCTCCATGGCGTCGGGTGTAACCGCGTGGGGCGAGCCTTCGATCGAGAGGGTCGCGAGCTCTCGCTTGCGGAGGTGGTCGATCGCGGCGTTGTTGGCGATCTTGAAGATCCAGGAGCTGAACTTGTATTCCGGGCGGTAGGAGCCCACCGCCTTCAGGGCCTTCACGAACGTTTCCTGCGCCAAGTCCTCGGCCAGTTCCCGGTCGCGGACCATGCGATAGATGAGGGAAAAGATGGGTCGCTCGTACCGCCTTACCAATTCACGATACGCGGCTTCACGCCCGAGCCGAGCCTGGGCGACCACCTCTTGATCGGTGGCGTCGCGAAGGTTGGGCGGGGGCTTAGCCACTGGTCGGGCGCGTGGTTGCCACGATCATGAGCGGGAAACTACATTCCGACCTTATGTACGCCTCGGGTCGAGAATTGCCCGTCACGGGAGGCCCGGAAAAACGGGCGTACGTCCGCGATATGTTCGGTGCGATCGCGCCGACGTACGATCGACTCAATCGCATCATCAGCTTCCGGCTCGATCTCAGGTGGCGACGCATCGCGGTCGAGCGACTGGGCTGGGAACGCGCGCCTGAGGGCCGGTATGTCGATCTCTGCGCCGGGACGATGGACTTCGGGGCGATCCTGTCACGCCAACCCGGTTTTCATGGGCAGATCATCGGCGCCGATTTCGTGCGCCGCATGCTCGAGTTGGGTCGAGGAAAGTCCGCCCGGTTGAAACCCGTCGCCGCCGACGCCATCGAGCTGCCCTTTCCAAGCGGCGTCTTCGACGGGGCGATGGTAGGATGGGGAGTGCGCAACCTGGTCGATCTCGATGCCGGCCTCGTCGAGGCGGTGCGAGTGCTGAAGCCGGGGGCCCGCCTCGTGATCGTCGAGATGAGCGTGCCGCCGAGGCAGCCGCTGCGCGGGTTGTACCGGCTCTATTCCGAGCACCTGTTGCCCCTGATTGGCCGCATGGTCTCGAAACATAGGACCGCCTATAGCTGGTTACCAGAGTCGGCACTTCACTTTCCGTCTCCGCCGGAGTTGGCGCGGCGCATGGAGGTCGCGGGATTCACCGACGTATCTTTCACCCGCTTCCTCGGCGGGGTGACGGCGCTCCACGTGGGGACGAAGCCAGACCGCCCGCGATGACACGCCCGTCCCAGCCGCCGCGACGCCCCCCGGTCCCACCTATCTAGCAATCGAGAGCTGATGCCACACGACTCCCTGCGTGACTTTCTCGCCGCGATCGACCAGATCGGCGAATTGGTGCGTGTTGCACATCCGGTCCGGGCCCGTCTCGAGATCGCTGAGATTGCCGATCGCGCCATGAAGAGTGACGGTGGCGGTCCGGCGCTCCTCTTCGAGCGGGTGACACTCGAGAACGGCCAGCCAAGCCGCTACCCCGTGGCGATCAACCTCTTCGGCTCCATGCGGCGCATGTGCCTGGCGCTCGGCGTGGACCGGCTGGATACCATCGGCGACCGCATCGCCGATCTCTTGAACCTGAAAGTGCCGGAGGGGCTGTTCGGGAAACTGTCCATGCTCCCCAAGCTGGCCGAGATCGCCAAATTCCCGCCCCGCACCAAGGGAGGCACGCCCCCATGCCAGGCGGTGGTTCACCGCGGCGACGAGGTGAACCTGGACGACATCCCCTTCCTGGTGACCTGGCCCAAGGACGGCGGCCGCTACATCACGCTTCCCATGGTCATCACCACCGACCCGAGTCGTGGCATCCGCAACGTCGGAATGTATCGCGTCCAGGTGCTGGATCGCACCACGCTGGCCATGCACTGGCAGCGACACAAGGTCGGAGCAGCCCACTGGCGGGAAATGGCGGCCCGCGGTGAGACCATGCCGGTCGTCATCGCTCTCGGCGGCGACCCCGCAAGCATCTACGCCGCCACCGCACCGCTCCCCCCGACCATCGACGAGTTTCTCTTCGCCGGGTTCCTGCGCGCGGCGCCCGTGGAGTTGGCCAAGGCGGTCAGCTGCGACCTGGACGTCCCGGCCCAGGCGGAGTTCGTGCTGGAGGGCTATATCGATCCGCGGGAAGAACTGGTCCTCGAAGGTCCGTTCGGCGATCACACGGGATTCTATTCGCTGGCGGACTACTACCCCCGGGTTCACGTTACCGCCGTCACCATGCAGAAGCACCCGATTTACCCCGCGACCCTGGTTGGCCGCCCGCCGATGGAGGACTACTACCTGGGGCACGCTACCGAACGGATCTTCCTGCCGCTCCTCCGCCTCACGGTTCCCGAGATCGTCGACTATCACATGCCCGCCCCGGGGATCTTCCATAACCTCGTCTTCGTGTCGATCGACAAGCAGTATCCGGGGCAGGCCTACAAAGTGATGAACGCGCTCTGGGGCCAAGGCCTCATGTCGCTGGCCAAAGTGATCGTCGTCGTCGACCGGGAGGTGAACGTGCGCGATCCGGACGAAGCCTGGTGGGTCGCGCTCAACAACATCGACCCGGAACGTGACGTCCGCTTCACGCCCGGGCCGGTCGACGTCCTCGATCATGCGAGTCGTGCCTTCACCTTCGGCACCAAGATGGGAATCGACGCGACGCGCAAGTGGAAAGAAGAAGGCTTCGACCGGGAGTGGCCCGAGAGGATCGAAATGGACCCCGATACCAAGGCCGCGGTCGACGCGCTCTGGCCCTCGCTCGGCATTCAGCTCCGGTGAGCACGGGCCGCGAAGGGCAAACGCTCGCCGGGACCTCGCTGGTCGCGCGCTATTTCAATTTCGTCCGGTTACCCCACACGGTCTTTGCCTTGCCGTTCGCACTGATCGGTGTGGTCGCCGCGTCATTCATCGCGCCAATATCGCTGCGCATCGTCGTGCTCGTGCCCGTGGCGTTTACCGCCGCCCGCTGGACCGCCATGGGATTCAATCGCATTGCCGATCGCCGGTACGACGCGCTCAACCCGAGGACCGCCGGGCGAGAACTACCTCGCGGGGCACTGACGCTCGCCCAGGCCTGGATCTCCGTAGCCGTGGCGAGCGTGGTGTTCGTCGGCAGTGCGGCCCTCCTCAACCCCCTCTGTCTGGCCCTCTCGCCGGTCGCGCTCGGCTGGATCCTGACCTATAGCTTGACCAAACGCTTCACCTGGTGGCCCCACATCTGGCTGGGGCTCAGCCTGTCCATCGCGCCGGTGGGTGGGTACCTGGCCGTCACCGGCAGCTGGAGCGATCCCGCCTGGGTATTGGGAGCGATCACCGTGGGCGTCGCGACGTGGGTGGCCGGATTCGATATCTTCTATGCCCTGCCCGATGCCGCGTTCGACCGGCGCATGGGGCTTCGAAGCGTGGTCGTTCGGTTCGGGGAACGGCGCAGCATCCTGGTGGCCAAACTCCTGCACGGGATCACCATCCCGGCCGTCGTCCTGTTCGGCGTTGGGGCTGGATTCGGAATCTGGTTTTTCGTCGGCGTGGCCGTCGCGGCCATGATCTTGGTCTACGAACACCAGCTGGTCAAACCGGGTGATCTCTCCCGACTCAACGCGGCTTTCTTTACGATGAATGGAGTCATCTCTATCATCCTGTTCGTGTTCGCCTTCGTGGATCGCGTCGCGTGAGGAAGAAGACCAAGAAGCGCTCGAGCCGGAAGCACAGACCGCCCGGCCGGTCAACGTCCCAGGCCGGGCCGTCGCGCGTGCCGCCTCCGGTCGGACCGAAGCACCCACTCAAGTCGCCCACGCCAAACCGGAGAGGCCAGTGAACTCCCCGATCGTCCTTGCCATTACCGGCGCCTCGGGCGCTCCCTATGCCGTCCGGTTGCTCGAGGTTCTGGCACGCCAACGCGTGCCGGTCTGGCTCACCGTGTCGACGCACGGCATGCGGCTTCTCAAGGAGGAGTGCGGGCTCGCGGACATGGCGGCGCTGGCTCGGGCGACCGGCGGCGATTGGACATCGGTGCGCGAGTTCCACGACGGCGACCGCGGCGCCCTCCCGGCGTCCGGCTCCCAGCAGACCGCGGGAATGGTGATCTGCCCGTGCTCGATGGGCACGGTGTCTGCCATCGCGCAGGGAAGCAGCCGGTCGCTGGTCGAGCGTGCCGCTGACGTGACGCTCAAGGAACGCCGGCCCCTCATCCTCGTGCCACGAGAGACCCCACTCTCACTCGTCCACCTCCGGAACCTGACCGCAGTAACCGAAGCCGGCGCCCTCGTGCTGCCGGCGGCGCCCGGATTCTACCACCGTCCGACGCGGGTCGAAGAGCTGGTGGACTTCATCGTGCAACGCGTGCTCGACCACCTCGGCCTGGACATCCAAATCGCCAAGCGCTGGGGCGGGGAGTAGTGCGTGCGTCTTGGCATTATCGCTGATACCCACGGCCTGCTCCGGCCCGAGGTCTTCACCGTATTCCAAGAGGTGGATCGGATCTTCCATGCCGGGGATGTCGGATCGCTCGATATCCTGAGCAGCCTGGAGGCGGTCGCCCCGGTCACCGCGGTCTACGGCAATACGGATGGGTTCCTGCTGCGCGATCGGTTGGCTGCTGTGGTTGAGGTCGAAGTGGACGGGTTTCGGATCGTGCTCACCCATGGCGACACGTTCGGAGTCCCTACGCCGGGCACGCTGAATCAGGCGTACCCCGAGGCCGAGATCATTCTCTTCGGCCATACCCACCGCCCCCTACTGACGATCGTGGATACCGTGGTGACGGTCATGAACCCCGGCGCCGCCGGCCCCCGGCGATTCGATCTCCAGCCGTCGGTAGGGATCATGGAGTTGGAAGCAGGGATACCGCCGCGGGCCCGGATCGTACCGCTCAACGCCGCGCGCTAGATGCGGCGGCGCCGAATTAGGCCAGCCACGACTCCAGGCTGGTGGTGCGCCTGAGCGCATCGGGATGCCGGCGGAACCACGACATGATCAGCAGGATTTCGTCGATTGCGGCTGGTGGCAGCGCTCCAGCCGCGGGGGCGGGCAGCGCAATTTCATCGGCTACCACTCCGCGGAAGGCTTCTCGCTCGATCGGCGTTGCGGGATACGGGAAACACGCCCGGACCGTTCCCTGCCGGATGAGATACGCTCGGTCGTCGCCGTAGGTACCGGGATCGTGGTAGACGAAGGTGAGGAGGTCGACGGCAGCACGGGCGCGGTTGCCGGCGGCGAAGAGCCACTCGAGCGCTTCGAATTTTTCCCGCCAGCGCGTGGCACGCTCGAACTCCTCGCGCTCACCTGCCTCCTGCATTGCGTCCAGCACTCGATCGATCGGCTGAATCGTTCGGCCTTCCAAGAACGCGACCGCTGTGTCGATCCGGTCCCGATAGGCCGACACGGTAACGAATCCCGCGCACGGCCCGCCACAGGTCCCGAGCTCATGCCGGAGGCATGCCGCCCGCCGTTGGCTGTCGAACAGGTCACCCTGCTCGGCGAACACCATAGGCATGGCCGCGCGACAGTCCCGGAGCCCGAGAACATCGTTGAGAGTCCGCACCGCGTCCGCCACCCGGCCCGATGACGTGAAGGGTCCCCAACACCGTTGGGTAGAGTCGATTCGGCAGGCGCCCCACGACAACTTCGGCGCGGGGCCCTCGACGAGTTTGATGAAGACGGCGCGGCGGGCCCGGTTCAACTTGACGTTGAACACCGGACGATGGCGGCGAATCTGTCGCAGCTCGCCCAAATACGCGGCAAACTCGCTCGGCACGTAGTGCCACGTGATATCCGCCGCCGCGTGAAGGATGCGGCTGGCCTTGTCTTCCGGATACCGCGCTCGGAAGTACGACAAGAGCCGTGCCCGAAGCTTCTTGGCCTTGCCGACATAGATGGTGCGGCCGCTAGCATCGGTCATGCAGTACACCGCTGGCCGGTTCTCGGCGAGCAGCGCGACGCGCCGCTTGAGCACGGCGAGGTCGGCCGTCGGCAGCGGCAGTGCCGTCGTCCGGTGCACGGTCCCTCCGCTCAGGCCTGGCATCGATGGCAAAACACGGTCATCCGTCCGTCGATCGCATGGGTCCCCGTCAAGCGCGTGCCGCACACCGCGCAGGGTTCGCCCTGGCGGCCGTACACCTCGAGTTCGAGTTGGAACCTGCCTTGTTGCCCCGTACCGGTGCGGTAGTCGCGCACCGTAGATCCTTGCGACCGAACCGCTGCATTCAAGATTCGGCGCACCTCACGACGGAGTCGAATCCGCTGGTCGCGCAGCAGCGCATCGGCCGGCTTGGACGGATCGATCCGCGCGGCAAACAAGGCTTCATTCGCGTAAATGTTCCCGATGCCTGCCACGCGGCGCTGATCCATGATGGCCTTCTTGATTGCCTGCCTGGTGCCGGCGAGGGCCCGAGCGAATGCCGCGTCGTCGAAGGACCGAGCAAGCGGCTCGGGGCCCAGACCTGCGCTGTACGCCTCATAGGCCGGCTGATCGAGGAGGTAGATCCTCCCGATCCGGCGCACGTCGCGGTAGATCAACTCCGTGCCGTCGTCGAGTGGAGCGCGCAAGACGGCGTACCGGGCCTCGTCCCTGCTCAGGGGTCGGTCGTAGACCATCAGTGAACCGGTCATTCCAGGTTGGATCACGAGCCGGCGGGACCCGAGATCGATGATCGCGTGCTTGGCCCGTCGTGCCACATCGTGGATGTCGGCGCCTCGAAGGCCGCGCAACAAACGGCGCTTGGTGACACCGCGCAAGACGTTGTCGTGCGACAGAACGGCCCGGGTAATAGTCCGGCCGACCAGCGCGGGCCGTACCTGGCGAACGATCGTCTCGACTTCCGGCAGCTCGGGCATGGCCGCCTAGGCGCCTTGTGCCACCCGCTCAGCCTCGCGCCATCCGATGTCCCGCCGAAAGTGCTTTCCCTCGAAGGTGATGCGTTCCGCCGCCTCGCGCGAAAGGCGGCGCGCCCTCTCGATGTTGGAGGCCACCGCGGTCACCGCGAGCACCCGGCCGCCGCTCACCGCGAGCCTCCCGGCCTCGTCGCGCTTGGTACCCGCATGAAAGACCGTCACCCCGGAATCCAGGTCCTCCGGGATGGTGATTGCCGCGCCGCGTTCTGGTCGCTCCGGGTAGCCCCGGGCGGCCAGGACCGTGGTGACCGCGGCAGCAGTCGGCTCGACCGCGATCGGAGTCGGCGGCCGGCCCTGTGCCACGGCCAAGAGGCTCTCGGTGAGGCCGCCCGACACCAGCGGGAGCACCGCTTGGGCCTCCGGGTCGCCGAAGCGGCAATTGAACTCAACCACCCAGGGATTGCCTGCCGAGTCGATCATGAGGCCGGCGTACAACACGCCGGTGAACGGCTGGCCGGCGCGCCGCATCTCCTCGAGCGTCGGCGCGAGTACCTGCTCCCGGACCCGCGTGAGCAGCTCGGGCGTCACGATCGAAACGGGACTGTAGGCCCCCATCCCGCCCGTGTTCGGACCGGTATCGCGCTCGCTCAACCGTTTGTGATCCTGGGATGCGGGAAGCAGCATGATCTCCTCGCCGTCGGTCACGGCGAGAATGGACGTCTCCTCACCCTCGAGGAAGTGCTCCACCAGCACTTGGCTTCCGGCATCTCCAAATCGCCGGTCGGCGAGCATCGATTGAACGGCGTGCATGGCGTCCGCCCGCGTCTCGCAGACGATGACACCCTTGCCGGCCGCGAGGCCCGAGGCCTTGACGACGAGCGGTTCGGGATGGGTACGGATGTACTTGAGGGCGTGATCGACCGACGTGAAGGCACGAGCCTTCGCGGTCGGCACGCCGGCCCGCCGCATCACTTCCTTGGAGAAGGCCTTTGAGGACTCGAGTTGGGCGGCGGCGCTCTGAGGGCCGAAGACGGCCCGGCCCGCTGCACGAAGCCGGTCGGCCAGTCCGGCGGCCAGGGGGGCCTCCGGACCGATGATCGTAAGGTCGATCGAGCTGTGCGCCGCCGCAGCGACGAGCCCGTTCCCGTCGTCGGCGGCGATGGGGAGATTGGTGGCGAGCGCGGCCGTGCCGGGATTCCCCGGGGCACAGAAGATGTCGGCCGTCGGATCCTCGCGGCGGAGGGTCCACGCGAGCGCATGCTCCCTCCCGCCGCCGCCAACGACCAGAATCCTCACGTGTTGCGGGCTTTGCGGAAGGCCTCTCCCACCTTGTCCGCGGCGCGTCTCGCAGCATCGACCACTTGGGAGGCCGCGTCCCGCGCCTCGCCGGCGTAGTGACTTCCGGCCGCGGACAGATCGTCCTTCAACGACCGGTCCTTGGCTTCGGTCCCGCGGCGGGTGTACTCGCCGCGAAGAATGCGGTCGTACTCGCCACCCACGACCCACTGCTGGAGCTCGGCGGCGCGAACCGTATTCATCGGATGGGTCAGCGCGAGGGTGTTCAGAATCTTGTAGAGGAAATCGAATCCCTCGTTTTGGGTTCGATACTCGTTGGCCTGCGCCATGAACGCGTTCAGGTCCATCTCCCCTTGGCGGATCTGACCCCGCGTGCCGCCGGCCATCTTCATGAACAGCCGCTGCGAGGCGAGGATGTCCTGGCTCCCGAGCAGGCCTGCCCGGTCGCTCGACAGCTCCGACTTCCGGTGCCATTCGAGAATGGCGAGACGGATGGGCAGGAGCGCAATCCCGGCGAGGATGGGCAGCGCCGAGAAGCTCACGGCCAAAATGATCTCGGCGATGGTCCGGTAGAGCGCGTGGCCGCTCACCACATGTCCCATTTCGTGGGCGATCAGGACACGGAGTTCGTCGTCGTCCAGCATCTCGAGCGCGGCCGAGTGCATCACGATGAACGGATCGTCGACGCCGAACGCGCCGGCGTTGAACACCGGTGTTTGCGACACGTACAGCTCGGGCACCGTGGGCCAGCCGAATGTCGCCGCGACTTCGACATGCGTCGCGTGCACCCGGGGGAACTGGTTGGTGCCGGCCCGCACGGCATTGCCTTGGAACAGGAGCCGGATGCCGCGCTCACCGCCGAGTATGCCGATGATCTTCCGGACGATGTCGTCGAATCCCGGGACAGCGCGAAGCGTCTGCAACGCGGCCCGATCGGCCGGGTGCTCCCAGCTCACGGCTGAGATTTCGGGGAAGGCTTTCCGCGTCCGAATGGCGGGTGGGTTGGACATGAGGAGTTCTCGGGAAGGGGTTACCGGCCCCTACGGCCGGATGGGTCACAGGTTTCAGAATGAGACGGTTCCACCCTAAGCCGCCTTTCGAGTGGCTGCCAGCGCGCGGCTCAAATCGTTGATGAGGTCGCGCGGGTCCTCGATGCCGCAGCTCAGCCGGAGCAGGCTGTCGGTCAGCCCGAAACTCTCGCGGAGTGCGCGCGGGACCGAGGCGTGAGTCATCGATGCCGGATGGCCAATGAGGCTCTCGACACCGCCCAGCGACTCGGCCAGGCTAAACACCGTGGTGCTCTCCGCGAAGCGCCGGGCACGCGGCGCGTCGCCCAGGTCGAACGAAATCATTCCTCCGAATCCGGACATCTGCCGCTTTGCCAGGTCGTGCTGTGGATGGGACGGGAGGCCGGGATAGTACACCTGGGTCACGTCCGATTGATGGCTCAGCCACTCCGCCACGTGGCGCCCGTTCGCGTCGTGCCGCTCCATGCGGAGGGACAGCGTCTTGAGGCCCCGAAGGGCGAGCCAGCAGTCCAGCGGTCCCGGCACCGCTCCGGCTGCGTTCTGGATGAACCCGAGCCGCTCGGCCACGTCGTCACGGGATGTCACCAGGAGTCCGCCGACCATGTCGCTGTGCCCATTGAGATACTTGGTGGTGCTGTGCAGCACGAGGTCGGCTCCGCTCGTGAGCGGACGCTGGAAATACGGCGAGGCGAACGTGTTGTCCACCACCAGGAGGTGCCCCCGCGATTGGGCGAGATCCCCCAGGGCGCTCAGGTCCGTGAGGTGCATCATGGGATTGGTGGGCGTCTCACAGAAGATCATTCGGGTCCGAGCCGTGAGGGCGCGTTCCACGTTCGCGATGTCGCGCATGTCGACGAACGAGAACGCGAGCCCCAGTCCCGTGTAGATCTGTTCCATGAGGCGGTGGCTTCCACCGTAGATGTTCTGCCCCGAGACGACGTGATCGCCGGCCTTCAACAGCTTGAGCGTAGCGTCCAGTGCCGCGAGCCCGGAGGCAAAGGCCAAGCCGTGCGTTCCGCCCTCGAGGCTGGCAATGTTCCGCTCCAGGGCCTCCCTGGTGGGGTTCTGGGTCCGGGCGTACTCGTAGCCCTTGTGCCGCCCCAGGCCTTCCTGGACGTAGGTCGAAGTCTGATAGATCGGGGGCATGACTGCCCCGGTCAGAGGATCGGGCTCCTGGCCGGCGTGGACTGTCCGGGTATCGAACTCGTAGTTCCGGTCTTTCGGTGATATTCGGGTCATTGATCCGCCGATTCCGCAGGTCATGGAACGTAATGGTCTGCAAAAGCTTGCGGCAAGTTTTGCGTTGAAGCGCGAGCCTTGTACCCCTTAGATTGTGTCCTTTCACCGTTGGGAGTCCGTCCGACATGTCCCAGACCCTGATCGTCAGCGTATCCGGCATGCGTGGGCTCGTCGGCATCGACCTGACCCCCGAGCTGGTGGCCAGATATGCGGCGGCCCTGGGGGCCTGGGCCGGGGCGAGGGGGACACCACGAGTGGTCCTGGGCCGGGATGCCCGCACCAGCGGTCCCATGTTCGCCCGGGCGGCCACGGCCGGACTCATGTCGGTCGGCGTCCAAGTGCTCGATGTCGGACTGGTTCCCACTCCCACCGTGCAGCTGGCCGTCGAGCATCACCACGCCGGGGCCGGTCTCATTCTGACCGCGAGTCACAACCCGATCGAGTGGAACGCCCTCAAGTTCGTTGGGCCGGACGGCATGTTTCTCGACGAGGAAGCGGGTGCCGAGGTTCGGCGGTTGGCCGACCAGGGACCCGAGCGGGTGGGCTGGGATCGAATCGGCCAGGTCGTCTCGGACGACGGTGCGGTCGAGCGTCACCTCGAGGCGGTGCTCCAGCTTCCTCACCTCGACGTGCCGGCCATCCGGAAGCGCAGATTCACGGTCGCGCTCGACTGTGTTCGCGGTGCGGGCGGCACCGCCATTCCAGCACTACTGGAGCGGCTCGGGTGCACCGTCATTGGAATCAACCTGGAGACCGATGGTCTGTTCCCGCGACCGCCGGAGCCCGTGCCTGAGAACCTGGGTGACCTGGAGCGGTTAGTTGCCCAGACCCATGCAGACCTCGGCTTCGCGGTCGATCCGGACGTGGACCGGCTTGCCCTGGTTGACGAGCAAGGGCACGCCATCGGTGAGGACTACACACTCGCCTTCGCGGTCCGGTCCGTCTTCGGGTCACCGGCCCCGCGGGACGTCTCCAATCGTCGGGTGGTGGTGGCCAACCTGTCGACCAGCCTCGTGGTGGAGGACGCGGCTCGGGCCACGGGAGCCCGGATGGTGAGGGCCCCGGTCGGGGAGGCCAACGTGGCCCGGGCAATTGTGGAGGAACGAGCCGAGATTGGCGGGGAGGGCAACGGTGGGGTGATCCTGCCGAGCCTCCACGTGGGCCGGGACGCGCCGGTTGGGGTGGCCCTGATATTGCATCTGCTTGCGCGGCAAGGCGCTACGGTTTCGTCGTTGGTGGAGGCCGCGCCGCGCTACCACATCGTGAAGTCGAAGCTTCCCCGGGGATCGGACCTGGAGCCAGGCTATGGGGCGCTGAGCGACCGATTCGCGGACGCAACACCTGACCGACGTGACGGGCTCCGGCTGGCCTGGTCCGACCGGTGGCTTCACCTCCGGCCCAGCGGCACCGAGCCGATCGTTCGGATCATTGCCGAGGCCCCAACCCGGGCTGAGGCGGACAACCTGGTCGCGGCCTGCCGCGAGATTCTGTAGTAGGGAGTACTCCGTATGTGTGGCATCGTGGGATACATCGGCCCCCGCCAGGCGGGCCACCTGCTGCTGGATGGTCTCCGGCGCCTCGAGTACCGCGGCTACGATTCGGCCGGTATCGCGCTCCTCAATGGGGGCGGCCTCGAGATCACCAAGACCGCCGGCAAGCTGTCGAATCTCGAGAAGGCGCTCGCGGGCAAACTCCCAAACGGGACGCTGGGCATCGCCCACACGCGCTGGGCCACTCACGGTGCGCCGACCGAAGTCAACGCGCATCCGCACACCGACCAATCCGGAACCGTCGCGGTGATCCACAACGGGATCATCGAGAACGCGAATGCCATTCGCACCGCGCTCTCCACTCGCGGTCATACGTTCAAGTCGGATACCGCTACCGAGGTGCTGGCGCACCTCATTGGTGCCTTGTTCGATGGCGACTTGGAAGAGGCCGTCGCAAGCGCGCTCCGTGAGGTGGACGGTGCCTACGGGATCGCGGTGATCTCGGCCGCGCAGCCGGACGTGTTGGTCGCGGCCCGGAAAGGATCGCCCCTGCTCGTGGGGGTCGGCACCGATGAGTGGTTCGTGGCGTCGGATGCCTCGCCGCTGCTCGAGCACACCCGGTCGGTGGTGTATCTCGACGATGGAGAGATGGTGGTGTTGACGCGCGATGGCTATCGCGTGCGCGACCTCGACGTCATGGAGATCGAGAAGCCGGTGAGTCAGATCGAATGGGATCTCGCCACCATCGAGCGCGGCGGTTTCGAGCACTTCATGTTGAAGGAGATCTTCGAGCAGCCTGAGAGCCTCCGGAACACGCTGCGTGGGCACCTATTGGACGAGGATGGCACGGCGCGACTCCTGGGACTCAATCTCACGGACGATGAGCTGAAGGGTATCGACCGCATCGTGATCACGGCGTGCGGCACGTCGTGGCATGCCGGCCTGATTGGCGAATACATGATCGAGGAGCTGGCCCGGGTGCCGGTCGAGGTGGAATACGCTTCAGAATTCCGCTACCGGAATCCCGTCATCGACGAGCGGACCCTGGTCATCGGCATCTCCCAGTCGGGCGAGACGGCCGACACGCTCGCCGCCATCCGTGAGGCCAAGGCTCGTGGCGCGAGAACCCTGGGGTTCGTCAACGTGGTCGGGTCTACCATTGCGCGGGAAGTCGAAGGCGGGACCTACCTCCACGCCGGACCGGAAATCGGTGTCGCCAGCACCAAGGCGTTCACCAGCCAGCTCGCCGTCCTCGCCTTGTTCACGTTGCGGCTGGCGCGGCTCAAGGACATGAGCATTCTTCAGGGCCGGCAATTCATCCAGGCCCTGCGCGAGCTTCCGGACAAGATCCAGCAGATCCTCGACCGCGCTCCGGAGGTGGAACGTCTCGCGGAAGAACTGCTCGGCTCAAACAACGTGCTCTACTTGGGTCGGGGCGTGAATTTCCCTGCCGCGTTGGAGGGCGCGCTCAAGCTGAAGGAAATCTCCTACATTCATGCCGAGGGATACCCGGCTGCGGAGATGAAGCACGGACCCATCGCGCTCATCGACGAGAACATGCCCGTGATCTTCATCGCCCCGAAGGATGGCGTGCACTCGAAGATCGTGTCTAACATCGAAGAGGTGAAGGCGCGGGGCGGGCGGGTCATCGCCTTGATCAACTCGGATGACGACGAGACCGAGCGACTCGCGGACAAGACGTTCACGATTCCCGAAACGCTCGATCTCCTGACCCCGATTCTGACGAGCCTGCCGCTCCAGCTGTTCGCGTACTATGTAGCGGTTCGGCGCGGGTGCAACGTGGACCAACCGCGAAACCTCGCCAAGTCGGTCACCGTCGAGTAATCCTCCAACCTCGCAATCGCCCGCCTGTCCGCGCCCCGCACGCCCAGCGTGAGCGGGGCGCTTTGTACAATCCACGCTCCGGTCCCGGCCGGTCTTCCAGGTCTCCTGTTATCTTCGGACGGTCAAGCTTCTGTCCCCCACCGCTTCCAGCCGGTGTACCGCATGACGCTCCCGTCCCCGTCCCAGATTCGCAGTCACTTCCCGGCGCTCGAGCGCCGGCACCAGGGCCGGCCCGTCGCGTACTTCGACGGCCCAGGCGGTACGCAGGTTCCGCGGGCGGTTCCCGAGGCCATGGCGGATTACCTCTACCACCATAACGCCAACACCCACTGGGCCTATCCAGCAAGCGCCGAAACGGACCGCGCACTCGCCGCGGCCCGCGAGACCTTCGGCCACTTTCTCGCCGGTGGCTCCGACGAGATCGTGTTTGGCGCCAACATGACCACGCTGACCCTGCACACCTCACGGGCCTTGGCGCGATCTTTTGCACGGGGGTCGGACATCGTGGTGACCGAGCTCGACCACCACGCCAACGTCGACCCCTGGCACGAATTGACCAAGGA
>DATHRW010000023.1:0-5280 GCA_035464955.1 Gemmatimonadales bacterium | reverse complement strand
ATCGCTCCGGAGCCGGCTGGCACGGGAAGGCAAGCTGCCGATCGCCGATGCGGTGCGACTGTTGCGCGACGTGGCGGACGCGCTGGCCCTGGCCCACCGGCGCGGCGTGGTGCATCGCGACATCAAGCCGGACAACGTGCTGTTGTCCGGCCAGCACGCCTATTTTACGGACTTCGGCGTGGCGAAAGCCGTGAGCGAGGCGACGGGACGGCAGCAGCCGCGCGGCGGTCCGGTTCCGCTGCACTATCCCCCAGCCCTGCCCTGAGGACAACCATGTACCTCCCGACTTCCTCACTCCGCGTGCTCGCCGGTGCGATCGTGCTGTTCCTCGCCGTCGGCGCTGCACAGCGCACCGCACTCGACGCCCAACAGGCACCGCCGGGCGCGGACACCGCCCGTGCGGACTCGCTGGCCCCGGAGCGCGTGACGGCCGAACGAACCGCGCAGGACGAGGTCATCCGCAACAAGCTGCAGGCGGTGTTCGACCGCGTCCCGGGGCTCGACCGGGTGGACGTGACGGTGGATGCCGGGGTCGTGCGTCTCGAGGGGACCGTGATCAACGCGGGGACCCGCACCCGTGCGGTGGCACTGGCGGCGGCGATGGACGAGGTCGTCTTCGTGGACGATCGCATCCGCGAGTCCACTTCCTTGGAGGAGCAGCTCGAGCCGACCTGGGCCCGGCTCCGCGAGCTGGGCTACGGGACCGTGGCCAAGCTGCCGCTCCTCGTGGTGGCGCTCCTCATCATCGCGCTCGCGGCGTGGCTCGGCTCCCTGCTGGCGCGCTGGAGCGGCCCGTCGTTCCTGCGCACGCGGAACCCCTTCCTGCAGGGGTTGATCCGGCGCCTCGTGCAGGGGATCGTGGTGGTCGTCGGGATCATCCTCGCGCTCGATCTGCTCGACGCGACCGCGCTCGTGGGGGCCGTTGCCGGCACCGCCGGCCTCGCCGGCCTCGTGATCGGCTTCGCGTTCAAGGACATTGTCGAGAACTATCTGGCGGGAACGATCCTGGCCATGCGCCAGCCGTTCGCGAAGAACGACCAGATCCTCGTGGACACCTTCGAGGGCAAGGTCGTCCGGCTCACGCCGCGCGAGACGATCCTGATGAGTGTGCAGGGGAATCACATCCGCATCCCGAACGCGATGATCTTCCGGAGCCCCCTGATCAACTACACGCGGAACCCGCTGCGGCGGTTCGAGTTCGACTACGGGGTCGGCACCACGGACGACCTCGAGGCAGCCCGCGAGGTGGCCGTTTCCACGCTGACGGCGATGGACGGGGTGCTCGCGGATCCGCCGCCCGAGGCGCTCGTGGTCGCCATCGGCGAGTCGAGCGTGACGATGCGGTCGATGGCGTGGGTCGATCAACGCGAGGCGGATTTCCTGCGCGTGCGGAGCGAGGCCATCCGCTCCGTGAAGAAGGAACTCGAGGAAAAGGGCTTCACGCTGCCCTCGCCCGAGTACGTGATCCGGCTGCAGCGCGATCCGCAGTCGAAGTCCGCGACGGCCGCGGCCGCCGCTCCGGCACAGGATCGACCGGCGCGCACGGTGCCCGCGGATGTTTCGGTGGACCGCGCGGTCGATGAGCAGATCGAAGTCGAGCGCCGCGTCAGCGACGAGGACGACCTGCTGGATGAGCAGCCGAAGCGGAGCTGAGCCCGACTAAGCCATCGCCGGTGCGGCGAGCATCATGAGGGCGACGAGAACCGCCGCCTTGGCGTTGCTCATCAGATGGGCGATCCATCGCGTCTCGTCAAAGCCCTCGAAGAGGAACTTCGCCGCAATGGACAGCGGCACCGCCAGCAACGCCCCCGCCAGTCCGAGCATCCAACCCCAGAAGACGAGTGAGAGCACGATGACCGCGGGCGACAGGTCGAGTGATGCGCCGACGAAGCGAGGCTTGATTACGGTGTCCACGACTCCGTTGATGATGGTGAATCCCGCCACGACCATCGCCGCACGGACGAACCCGAACTGGACGAGCGCGAGCGCGGCGGGTGGGGCGAGCGCAATGAGGAATCCGATGTTTGGCAGAAAACTCAGCAGGAACGAGAGCACGCCCCAGAGAATCGCAAAGTCAACGCCAAGTGCCCAGAGCAAAAGGGTGTTGAGGATGCCGGCGAGAAGTCCAAACATGGTCGTGATGCTTACGTAGCGGCTCATGCTCCGGCCGAATGCGTCGGCCCGCTCTTTGCCCTCGGCGCTGCCCGATGCCAGCATCGCGTCGCGCAGCTTTCTCGGGTATCGCAGGGCCTCGAGCATCATGAACGCCATCAAGAGCACGAGCACACTGAGATTACCCGCTGTGGACGTGAGGCCGCGGATTAGTTTCAGCGCGTATCCCACCAGGGCGCTCGGCTGGAGCGGCTCGGCCGAGAGGATCGGCGACGCGTCGAACGGGAGCCGTGCCAGGAGCGGCTCCACGGACCGTCGGATGGCATCGATCCGCGGCTGGTACTCCGGCAACTTCTCCTGCAACTGGCTGAGTGACACGGCGATCAACAGCACGAGCAACGTGATGAGCACCACACTGAGCACGATTCCCATCAATGCCGCGACGGTGCGGTTCCAGCCGCGGCGTTGGAGCCAGTTCGACGCCGGGTTCCACGCGATGGTGAGCAGGAGGGCGATGACCACCGGCCCAATGACCGGACTCGCCGCGCGCATACCGGCGAGCAGGAGCACCGCGCCGCCAACCGTGACCATGAGCCGGCTGAATGGCGTATGCGACAGCTGCGGATTGGTCATTGTCGGAGTATGCCGGACCTCTCGGGGTGAGTCAATCAGCGGCGTGGGCGCCGCGTCAGCGGGCGGCTGATTCGAGGATCTGGGATCGCGAGGAAGCTGAACCGCCGTCCCAGAAAACGCCTCGGCTATCGCACCCCAGCGGAGTGCTATGTTCCCTGACCTTCAGTGTTGCACTTCACACTTGACTCCGAGCAGCGTGCCCCGGCGCGCGATCATGGACTGCGGAGTCCGCTGATGTACCAGAGCCAGGCGGCCTGAATGCCGAGGAGGAGTACTCAAAACGCAAGGCGTCCAGAGGCGCCATCGGATGTTCATCAGCAGGGCGTATTCATGTGCCGTCTAATGGCTTGCGCATAAGCCGCAGGCGGAGCCGGTCGGCTTCATGCGCTTGTTGTGCGGCATCCTTGCATGGGTTGTGGCATTTGCCTCCCTACTTCCTCTCCGGCAACGTCGCCAGAAATCTCTCCAGTGCCGCGTTGAAGCGGTCGGGATGGTCGACGTAGAGCAGGTGGCCCGTGCCATCGAGATTGATCGTGCCAGCATCGGGGCGCAGTGCCGTGATCGTCTGGGCCGTAAGATGTGCCCAGCCGGCGTCCGAGCCAATGAAGAACAGCGGGATGTCGAGTGAGGCCACAACCGGTCGATAATCACGTCGATCGTGCAGCATGAGATTACTGAGGACTGTCACCGCATGAACCGTCGGAATCTGCATGATGCCATCGATCAGCTCTTCGTGCTTGTCCGCCGGATAGTCGTCGCGCAGCATTGCGGCCGTCCATCGTCGGGTCCAGTCGCGCCGATCTGGGCCTTGCAGACCTGCGATCCACCCGCGCCAAGCGTTTCGGTTGGGATGTGCTTCCTCCGCCGGCACCTCGGTGCCGAGGAACATATCGATGATGATGAGGGCGCGGCAGTTCTCTGTTCCCGATTGCGCCAGATACGTCATGGCCTGGAAAGCTCCATGCGAATGGCCCGCAATGATGGCGGAGCCGGCACCGAGATGGTCGATCAGTTCGCCCAGGTCGGCGCCAAGGCGCGCGACATGCATCCCGTCTGTCGGTTTTGACGAGGCGCCATGTGCGCGCGGGTCCAGCGCCACGACGCGATAGCGCTTGGCGAAGTGGTTCAGTTGCACGCTCCAACTGGTTGCGGGCAACGTCCAACCGGGCACAAAGACGATCAGCGGCCCTGTCCCGATCTCGAGATAGCGGAGCTCGACGCCGTCGCTTGTCGTGAAGTGACGGCTCTGGACCGCGTCTTGAGCCCTTGTGCTCAGAGGGATCGCCATGCATACGAGGGCGAGCAGTGGAGCCAAGATGGCTTTATGGGTTCTCATGAACCGTTCCTCCGCTTTATGACTTCGAGGTAGTTCGAACCGATGTCGAGCACCGCGATGCCGCCTAACGTCTCTGGAATTCTGCTGCCGGACCATAGTGCCGACCCGGAGCGCGAGCCGCCAGGCGAGTGCTCCGGAGCTCACCTCCTACCCGGTCAGCAGCAATTCCTTGTTAGGCCGCTGCGCCTCGACCCTCTCGACTCCCTTGGATGTTCAGCTCAAGTCAGCGTGCCGAGGGAGGTATGAACAGAGATGGGTCCGGGGGCTCGTTGCTCCCTACGAGTGACACCATTTCGTAGCGCACCCGTCCACCGCCTGTTATGGCCCAATCCGGGACTCGAAGATTCCCGAACTGAGCAAGGGGCCCGAAGGCGTATGCGTACTGAGTCGTCGCCCAGACAACGGGCTCCTTACGCGTGTTGAGCAAGATCCAACCATGGATCTCGTCATCGGGACCGCGGAACTCAAGTGCGGTTGCGCCCTCCATGTCCGGCATTGGGCCGAAGTCAACGCGGTAGTAGCTATCACCCCTCGCGATACCCCGAGCGATGCGATAAATGCTGAACGGAGCTCGCTCCATAGCGGCCGCATAGGCCTCGTTAGTCGCGTAGGAAAACACCCCGTTCACGACGTTCCAATATCGATGCTCTGGGCTATACGCCCTTACCCGCCGATAGATCTCGCTGTCCATCGTGACGTAGGAGCGGGGTCCGGACAGATCGAGAATCTCGTTCTCTCGGTAACGGTCGGGGCGGCTGAAGATGTCCCAGTCGTGGACAAAATGGACACTCTCCAGCGCACTCCAGATATCCATCCCACCCATCCGCTCGACCATCGCCTCCGCGTCTTCGATCGCAGCACGATCCCCACGCACCCCTTCCGGCTCCTGACCCACACCGTCCGCCGCAACGACACCCGAAATGATTGCCGCCACCGCGCACGTCATCCTGATTCTCCCCATCCGCCACCTCCTGGCAGCCACGGTAATACAGTCGAGTCTGCTCGCTTGGCTTTGAAAGCGGTCTAACGAATCCCGCGTCAGTGGCGGGCCGTCTCGCCCGCCTGTGCACTAATCAACGACTTCCTTGAGTCCCGGCAAGGCCCGGCCACTGCACGCGGTGGTTAGGCAGTGGCTAGATGAAGGGCAGCAGCCGGCGTGCTCAGCGGACCTCAATCGTACCGCGAACCATCGGGCTGCT
>DATHRW010000022.1:0-4045 GCA_035464955.1 Gemmatimonadales bacterium | reverse complement strand
CGCCCACGCCGGGCACTAGTCCGGTCCGGCCCGGCCGGCCTCGCGGCGCGCATCTCGCGCCCGGGTCGACACCCCCTGGCCTTCCGCCCATTCGCGCAGCGGAATCAGCCATCTCCGGCTGAGTCCCAGCCGATCTCGCAGCGCGGCCACAGTGATTTCTCCCCGGCCACCCATGTCCGATAGGGTTGCGACGAACCCATCGAGGGCGGCCGCCGCGTAGTACCGGTCCCGCCCGACTGGCACTACCCGGCCCTGCCGGGCCGCGAGGCGAAGCACATCCGCCGCATCACCCCGGTCGAGGCGCTGGTCCAACTCGGCCACGGTGGGCGGTGTCAGTCCCTCGGCCTCGAGGTAGGCAACCAAGCGATCGATCTCCCCTTGCCCGCCTGCGACCCTCGGCTCGAAGCCCGGTGTTCGCACCCGGCCGTCAGCGAACTCGACCCGGCCCGCCGCCGCCAATTTCGTGATTACCAGCTCGGCAATCCAGGGTGCCGTGCCGAGGCGGGCTTTCAGGTCCTGAAGCGGGATGCCGACATCTGCGGCATTACTCCGGTGGTAGTCGTCGAGTTGAGCTATGGCCCGACGCTCTGCGCGCTCGACCATGGTGCGCTCCACCCAGTGCTCACCGGCACGCTCCAGGCTCGAGAGGCCCAGTGCGACCCGCGCACACTCCTGCTCGCGGAGTCCCAACACAATGGGCAATTCTGCCTGTGCGATCCCGCCGGGCCTCCTGGCGGCCAAGCCACCCAACCGGACGGCCGGGTCGCTCGACTCGAGTGAGACAGGCCAAATGGCTCGCCGCGGTGGCGGCGTTGGATCGACGATCCAACCGCCTCCGATCGTTTCAACAGGGCTGTAGGACCTGACTACAAACCGGTCGCCGCCACGCCCGACCACGGGGGACTCGAGCGCGAGGCGTGCGAGGACCTCATGGCCTGGCTCCAGTGTGTCCCTTGGGTAGACCCGTCCGAGGACCTCCTGAGTTCCTAGGTGGATCCTGACGCGGGTTCGCGGACGAAGTGCCCGAGGGGCGCCGGGTGAAAGCGTAACGTGCACGTCGATAGCGGAGCTCGTGCGCCATGGCACGGCGTCGGTGACGATCGCGTCGCCGCGACGGACGAGGCCGCGATCGATTCCGGCCAGCCCGACCGCGGTGCGAGCCCGCGGCCGCGTCGCGCGAACGGCCTCTCCGAAGTGTTCCAGCGAACGGACGCGTGCGGCGTGGCCGGCGGGAACCACCTGTACCGTGTCGCCAACCGCGAGATGTCCGGACCAGATGGTGCCCGTGACCACCGTGCCGACACCGGCTACCGAGAACGCGCGATCGATCGGCATCCGGAACGCGTCCCCCTCGCTCGGTGGCTCGAGGACGGTCCCAGCCTGCCGGATCGCATCGCGGAGCGGGGCCATCCCCTCGCCAGTGGGCGGTGAGACGATCAACGGCGGTCCGAACTCGACCGGCGACGCCGTGAGTCGTTCCTGTACCTCCCCGGCCACGAGTTCCGCCCACTCGCGCTCGACCAGGTCGGCCTTGGTTACCACGGGAATGCCACGCCGAATGCCCAGTTGCTCCACGATCAAGAGGTGCTCGAGCGTTTGCGGCATGATCCCTTCATCGGCGGCCACCACCAGCAAGACCAGATCGATCCCGGTCGCTCCGGCCACCATGGTGCGCACGAAGTCCTCGTGCCCGGGCACGTCGATGATGCCGGCCGTCCGCCCGTCACCCAGATCCAACGGAGCGAAGTTGAGATCAATGGTGATGCCGCGCCGACGTTCCTCGGCCAGTCGGTCCATCGAGCGTCCGGTAAGAGCTTCCACCAGCATGCTCTTGCCGTGATCGATGTGGCCCGCAGTGCCGATGATCATGCCCGCGCGGTCTCTCGATTGGTCCAGAACTTGAGCGCCGGCAACTCCGCCCCGTCTGCCACGTGATACCGGATATATCGGTCGAGGAGCCTGCGATGCGACTTCCCGTGGCGCGCATCCAGGTCAGGCAATCCGGTACCCGACGAAATGAGCGAGTTGAGTGCCGTTCGGTCGCTGGCACCCAGTCGTGTCACGGCCACTGCGCGCGCGCACTTGGCACACACGGCGCCCCCCTCGGCCGCGCTGAAGAGCAGGGCGCCATTCCCGTCGAGCGGCGTCCCGTCCCTGGCGCACTGGTTGAGTGACGGGGCGAATCCCAATTCGCTCACGAGGCGCCACAGCATGCTGATGGCAACGGCCTCGACCGCCTCGGGCGGTGCCGTCTCCAGCACCGACAGGGCACCGCCGAGCAGGTCGAAGCTCTCCGGATGCGGCGCTGCCGGGGCAAACCGGAGCATCAATTCGGCCAACGCGACGGCGGCCGCGTATCGGTCGAGCGAAGCCGCGAGGACACTGCGAAGGTGGGTGAGTTCGAATTCTCCGAGGGTGTGGAGGTCGCGGTGTTCGCTCAGATAGATGTCGGCAATCCCGTCGCTCAGCGGCTGGAGCGAGGCCCCGAAGCGGCCCTTCGGCCGGAAGGCGCCCTTGGCGATGACGCTGAGGACCCCCGCATCCCTGGTGGCCAGCCGCACGATCTTCGAGGTCTCCCGGTATCGCATCGTCGAGAGGATGATCGCGGCGGTCGAAATACGGCGCAGGCTACTCCTCCCTCTGAAACCGGGTGATCACCAGAGCGACCGCACAGTTGCCCACTGGAATCGTCCGGATATCGACGAAGGCCTCATCCAGGACTCGGACCGCGCCCGTGGACGTGCCGGTGCAGGCGCCGGGTTCGAGCGCATAGATGCGGCCGCGGCTGTCTGTGTCGACGCCGGCAATTCCCGGAATGTCGACGCCTTCACCCTCGCCGCGGACAACCGTTCGTAACCGCACATCGAATTCCATGAGGCCCTGGGTCGGTGAGCTGATGAAGAGACGATCGCCGCCGTCGGTGGCGATCGGTCCCGGAAGGAGGCCGAAGCCTGCAAAATTGGCCACTTCCTCGCGTCTGACGGGATCGACAATCGACAAGCGCGCCTCGGTGGTGGCGGATCCCGCGTTCATGACGTAGAGCAGCCCGTCTCCGGCCACGGCGGCATACTGCGCGTTGCCGGGACCCGGCAGCGGAATGGAGTCGCCTCCGCTTGCCGGCAGGTTCAGAATCGGGTCAACCACGCTGAGCCAGCTCTCGCCCGCGACACATGGTGCAGGCGGTGTCCCGCACAGCGTCAGATTGCCGTTCAGCACGAAAAGGCGGCCGCGGGTGAAGAACAGCCCCTGAGGATAGGATCCGATGGCGAGCGGCGCCTGCGCACCGGTGCGGTAGTTGACCCGTACGATGCCGTCGGTGCTGGGGATCGCAACGTAGGCGATGGAATCGTTGATGATGGCCACAGCCGACGGTCGAGATCCCGAAGGCAGTTGGATGGTGCCGGTCACCCGTAGCGCCTGGAGATCGATCACCGACAGCACCGCAGCCGATGGCGAGAGCGCAAGCAGACGATCGTCCAGCGCGGCGACGGCTTCCACATCGGCCACCCCGAGCGTCAAGGTCGTGCCGCTGGTCGGAGCGCCCACCGGGATCAGGCTCAGGGACCCGTCGGTGCGATTGGCCACCACGAGGATCTCTTCCGGAGGCGGCAACGGTGGGAAGGGATCCGCGCAGCCGCCAAGGACAGCGGCTGCCAGAAGGGCCTGAAAGCGGAAACGAGGCATCGAGCTCGGCGGTAGGGGTTGGTCGAAATCTACCTGCTCGGCGCTAGAACAGGAGTGCAGCCCCAAGCATCGCGGTGCGCCCCCTGCCCGGGAAGCCTTTCACAGTTTCGTACGCCTCGTCGAGCACGTTCTCGACCCGGAGCGTTGCGGAAAGCCCGGGACGGCCCGGGCGGCGGGACAGGATCTCAACCAAGCCGCTCGCATCGAGCGTCGTGTACCCGGGAAGCTCTCTACGCACCGAGGCGAAAGTCTCGAATGCAAGATCGTCTCGCGCACCGACAGGATTCAAGCGGAACGAAACCCTGGCCCCCCAGCCGAGCCTGGCTGAGCCGGCCACTTGAACGGCGTGGGCAGGCCGGCG
>DATHRW010000021.1:0-3722 GCA_035464955.1 Gemmatimonadales bacterium | reverse complement strand
TAACTCGGCGAACGGCTCCGGTGGATCCAGCGCCACCGCGTTGCAGGCCACCCCGTCACCCGAGCCACCCAGATCGAAGTTGCAGACCAGCTCACCGGTGGCTCGGCAGGCACCCACATCCACCTGGCAGGCCTGTCCGATCTGGGGAAATCCCTCGTCGGTAACGCCGTCGCCGTCATCGTCGATACTGTTGCCGCAAAGCTCCGGATCTCCGAAGCCGAGGCAGGCGCTGTCGGCCAAGTCCGGGAGTGACGGGGTCAGAGTCAGGTGCCAGAGTCGTCTGACGGGTTTTGGGGGGATTTTCTGATGTACTGATTTTGGTTTACTGCCAGGATGAGCACAATCATCTGATGAAGGGGGTAGGGGCCATGCCCAGGCGACGCAGACTGTGTCCAGTGGACTTTCCGGCCCACGTCATTCAAAGGGGAAACAACCGCCAACCGCTGTTCACGAGCGATGCCGACATAGCGGCATATTCTCACTGGCTCGAGGACGGGGCGCTGAGATTCCGGGTCGACGTACATGGGTGGGTGTTCATGACCAACCATGTGCATTTGCTGATCACGCCGAGAGTGGAAAACGGCGTGTCCCGGTTGATGCAGTCTCTGGGTAGACGCTACGTTGGGCACTTCAATTATTCGTATGCCCGCAGCGGCACCCTGTTCGAGGGACGATTTCGTTCCTGCCTCGTGCAGGAAAATCAGTACTTTCTGGCCTGCCTGCGCTACATCGAGCTCAACCCGGTGCGTGCTGGAATGGTTACGGATCCTGGGGACTATCGTTGGTCTAGTTACCGGGCCCATGCATGTGGAGCGCCGGTCAAGTTCTGGAATCCCCATGACCTGTACCTATCGCTTGCGAGCCGTTCAGCAGAACGGCAAATCCACTGGCGTAGGCTCGTGGGGGAAGCCATGGACACGGCCACCATTTCGAAGATTCGACACTGTACGAATACCGGGTTAGTACTGGGTACCGAGAAATTCAGGGATCAAGTCGCGGCACTGAGAAACTAGAAGGCAATAGCTGTCTTCAGCATTCTTGCCAATATCACGGCCTGACTCTGGCACTTGACTCTGACCCCATTACTCCTCGGCACGACCTCGGCCGGTGGATCCTCCAGCCGCTCTTCCGGTAGAGCGGCCCCTCCGCGCCCGGGGCCGGCCCCGGAATCAAGAGGATGGCGTAGGCGAGCAACGGGCCGAACGGGCCGGGACGCATGGAACCCCCTTTTCCGCGGAGCGGACTCCTCAGTCTACGGTGAAAGCGCGGGAAGCGCAGGAAAGGCCGGACACCTCGGAAATCCCGGGACTCCCGGCGCCGGGCCGTGACGAAAACCGATTGACCGGCCTCTCCGCCCCCCCGTACACTTACGCGAGTCACGGGATCCGGGAGAAGAAGCATGCAAGCCCAGGTCGCTGTCGAGCGCTGCCGTCGCGTTCTGCTGACGGGAGCCAGCGGCTTCGTAGGCACGGCGATCATGGAGCGGCTGCTCGAGTGCGGCTGCGAGGTCCAGGTGCTCGCTCTCCCGGAGACGGTGGAGCAGCTCAAGCACAAGGACCGCATCCGGGTCTTCCAGGGCACGCTGACCGACGCCGGGCTGCTCAAGCACGCGACCAAGGGCGTCAACGTCGTGTACCACTTCGGGGCGGCACTCCCCAGCCCGCGAGCCGACGAGATCAAAGAGGTCAACATCCACGGGACGGAGAAGCTGCTCTGGGCCTGCGTGAAGAACCGCGTCGAGCGCATCGTCTTCGCCAGCTCGATGGCGGTCTACCAGCCCGTCTTCATGCGCTCGCGCTGGCCCATGACCGAGGAGTCTCCCCTGCTGTCCCCGGACAGCGGCGCTCGTTCCGAGTACCCGCGGAGCAAGATCGCCGGCGAGGAGCTGGTGCGTCAGTTCCATCAGGAGTACGGGCTGGAATACTCGATCCTGCGTTTCCCGATCGTCTACGGCGTCGGCGCTCCGCTGGTCGAGAACCTGATCCAGGAGATCATGGGCCGCGCGATGCTGGTCTCCTCGCGGGCCTCCACCGTGCCCGGGATGCAGGGGGTCCACGTGCAGGATCTGGCGCGGGCGGCGGAGATGGCCGGCACGCGCCCCGAAGCGGCGAACCAGACGTTCAACATCGCGAGCGATCAGATCTTCTCGATCCGCGACATGCTGACCGAGGTCACGGCCTACGCCGGAATCGAGTATCCGGAGCCCAAGTCGATCCACCCGACGATCCAGGCCGTGGCGTCGCAGATGTTCGACCGGACAAAGCTCAAGTACGACGTCGGCAAGGCCCGGCTCGTGATGGGCTTCGAGCCCGAGATCCGCATCGCCGACTGCTTCCGGCAGATCGCCGCGGACATGGACAAGCGGGGGCTGCTGCCGCGGCGCCTGCCCGAACGGCCGCCGCTGCCCAACATCCAGGTCATCGTCGCCGCGGTCGTCGGGCTGCTGACGATGCAGAAGCGACAGCGCGGCTAGGCGTAGTCCGGGTAATCGGGCTCGTACACGTTTGGTGCAAAATGACTGCTGATCAACAGGCTTTAAGGTCTGTCGCTACTTGCCGGAATTGGCGAATACCTGGGTTAAAATTCCTATCCGCCGGCGGTGGGCGGGCCGCCGTCGGCCTTCGATTCGGCGGGCTTCGGCGCCTCAGGGGAGCCGCATGCTGGAAGCGCAGCGATCAGCGCCGCGGCCAGCGCCGCGAGAAGTACCCCCCGGGCGAGCACGGAGCCGGCACCGTTCGGTCGACACATTGTGCGACGATACAAGCTGTGCGGGTGGCAAAGCGATGACCATCGAGTCGGGTTGTCCCGAGCCGCCGGAGGCGCTCGCCGGGCGGCGCCTCATCATCACGGGCGCCAACACGGGCATCGGGCTCGCCGCCGCGGAGAAGCTCGCGGCACGCGGCGCCACGGTCGTCCTCGCCTGCCGGTCGGCGGAGAAGACACGCCCGGTCGTGGAGCGGCTGGGGCAGCAGCATCCGGCGGCGACCGTGCGCTTCGAGCGGCTCGATCTCGGTTCGCCGGCCTCCATCCGCGCCTGCGCCGCGCGCCTGCTCGCCGCAGGGGAGCCGATCGACGCGCTGATCAACAACGCCGGCGTTTCCGGATTGACCGGCCTGACCGAAGCCGGCGTCGAGATGACGGTCGGCGTGAACTACGTCGGGCACGCCATGCTCACCGACGCGCTCCTTCCACTCCTGAAGGCGGCGCCTCAGGGGCGCATCGTGAACGTCACCAGCCGGGCCCACGAGATCCTGCGGCGCGTCCCGTGGCGCAGGCTCGAGCGCCCCTGCCCGCGGGTGCTGACGTTCCAGATGTACGCGCTCTCGAAGCTCTTCAACATCATCCACGCGCGGGTGCTGGCCGGAGAGCTCCGCGGGTCGCGGGTCACGGCGGTGGCGGTGCACCCGGGAGCGGTGGCGTCCGACATCTGGCGTCGTCTCCCGGAGGGCATGCGCCGGCTGACGACACGGAGGATGATCGGGACCGCCGAGGGAGCGGCGCCCTCCGTCTACTGCGCCACGGCGCCGGAGCTGGCGTCGACGACGGGCGCCTACTTCAACCGATGCCGCGAGGAGCAACCGGGTCCGCTGGCGGCGGACCCGGAGGTCGCGGCACGGTTGACGGAGTGGACGGCGCGGGTGACCGCCGGCGCCCGGTAGGCCCGCCAGCCTCTGTAGACCCGCTAGGGCTTGATCGGGTGGCGGGCGAAGAACTCCCACATG
>DATHRW010000020.1:0-3135 GCA_035464955.1 Gemmatimonadales bacterium | reverse complement strand
GTAGGTGGAGCAACGGACGTGCCAGGGTCTCAGTCCAGCTAACCCTTACTGCGCTAGGGAGTTGGGGGTAGCGCTCGGATTGGTGGGCAATGGGGGCAGCGCTGCTGTTGTGCAACATGGCAAGTGCCCCCACAAGGGCTGTGCGGCATGTTGCACCTCGCGCGTGGTGTCGACAGGCTAGTCGATAGTGACGGGAAACTGGTCGATTCTCGACCCCTCGGGCCGCTCTGTCGCGTGAAGGGGGTCGGGCGAGGCTCCGGCGCCTGCCTCGTGCGCTAGGTCAGACAGATGTCTCCCTCCACCACCGTCTCGAGCGCGAGACCCTCGATTTCGAGGCGCGCCCGGGCCCGGAGCGTCTCGGACCCGGTGAGCTGTCCGGAGGCGAGTGCCTGGTTCACCGCCTTCTCGATCTCGCGCTGGCCGGTAATGCCGAACTGCTTGAGGAATCGCCGGAGGGTCAAGTTGAACGTCTCGTCGTTCATCGTCGCGTCCGCTATGAGGTCAAGCCCAGCCGCTTCTCGAGGTGTTGCTTGACCGATGGGACAATGGTGCCTTTCTGAAGCAGCCCATCGAGCGCCGCTGTGATCGCCGCCCGGTCCGCATCGATGCCACGCTCACGCAGCTCCGCGATGACGCGTGACAAGCGCTGATCGTACTCGCTGTGCTTGAGCTCCCCGGCATCCATCTGGGTCTTGAGTTTCTCGAGCTCTTGGACCAAACGCTCGACCGTGATCGATCCTGCCATGCGTTCCTCCTTAACGTGCAATCGAAACTGCGAGGCCTCGGGCCCGCCCGCGAGCCCGGTGTGAATGTAGCGTTCCGGAGGAATCCCGTCCATTATGCCAGTTGCGGGGCTGTGACGAGGCCGCGCGGCACCATCAAGAATCAGGTGGAGGACACTCATGGCCATTCCGCTCGGAACCATCATTGCCTCGATGCTCGACCCCGAGGCCTACGCCCGGGAAGTGGGCGATCCGTTCCCCTTCGAGCCGGCGCGCAGCCGGTGGGCGCCGGCCGATGCTCGAAGCATTGCGGAGTCGGATCTGGCCCGTAAAGCCGAGCAGCGCAACTGGACGCTGCCGCGGAATGGCCGCGACGAGCCGGTGGCGGTTGACCTCCGTGGTGTCTTCCTCCGAGGCCTCAACCGCTTCGATGACGCAATGGGGCAGCGTCACGAGGGCGAGGGCGATCCGAACGGCGCTGGGCGAGTGGCCGGCAGTTGGCAACCCGACGGACTCAAGGCCCATGCTCACCCGGTGCATGCGGCACGCGGCCGCGGAGCGGGCGGTATTTCGTCCCGAAAATCAGGGCCGGCTGGCACGGCCGGCATCGACGTCGCGTCCGCGACCTTCGGCGCTGCCGAGACCCGGCCCCGCAATGTGGCGGTTTATTACTACCTGAGGATCAACAAGTGAGGCGAACCCATCGGCTGGATTCGCCTCACTGTCGCCGTACCGGCGCGCCTGCTACTCGCGTGCGAGCGCGAGTACCTTGAGACCCCGGTCGATACCCCGCATCGACAGCCTACCCTGATTGGTCCGAATCGAGCGGATGGCGAGGCCGGTCGCTGACTGGCCGTAGTACGAGCCTTGGCTCACCCCACCATCGTTGCCCCCCAATTCGATCACCATGTTCGCATCATCGCCCGCGGAAATCGCGATGATCCAACTGCCCTCGGCGGGCCAGCTCTGATCGACCCGGTACACGCCCGGCTGGGTGGTGGATTCGAATTCGAGCGGGATGGAGCGCCGCTCATTCCGGACGAGGCCCTCGGCCGTCCCGCGCAAGGGCATTGGCTGGGGTGTCGCATGGCGGTAAGTGCGGACCACGAGCGCCGCACCACGGGTAGCGGGGTTCAGCGGGTTGGCGGGCAACTCGACGGCGATCCAGGGCGGCCCGTAGGGCTTTGTGGCCGCCGCCCCGATGAGCGGTAGCGCAAGGAGCAACCCAGCAATGCTGAATGCAGCAATGGTGGTGCGTGACATGAGAACTCCTGAGTGGGTGTCGTCAATGAGATGCCGCTCGGCGCTCCGGTGCTTAGTCGCGACGATTCCTCACATGCGCAACAGGCGGATCGTGCCCTTGAACGATCGGACCGTGATGGTGACCCCGCCCGTCCCGCGGGTGAGGTCCAGCTTCTGGCCTGCTCCCGTGGCAGTCTTGGACGGCCGGTCCGCAGTCAACTGATTGTCGATGGAGCCGCTCACCGATGTGAGATCGAGCCGGCCGGCCATCTCCGCCGGCAGCTCGAGCGTAATCGTGCCGCTGTGACTGTCGAAATCCACCGATCCACCGGCACGAAATCGACCGTAATAGTGGATGTCTCCGGTGACCGATTCGAGGCGGCCCCGTTCGACTTCCTTGTTCACGACGTGGATCGGTCCGCTGACGCTGGACGCCAGGAGATCGCGGTACCGTCCCTCGATGGTGAGGGCACCGCTTCCGGTACGTACCCGCACCCACGGGGCTTCTGCCTGGAGCGTGATGTCGCCGTCCAGGCTCTCGGCTTCGAGCCGCCGTGCGGTACCGCGGAGCCGGATACTGCCGCTCACCGAGTTGAACCAGCCGGTCACATCGACGGCCTCGATCGCGCCGGTCACGGTCTTGACGGAGACTTGAGCGCCGCGTGGAACTCGGATCACGAGATCGGCCACAGGCGAGAGAGTTGCCCCTGTGGGGTCCTCAAGCGCCACCTTCATCGCGTCGCGCCCGCCACCTGCAAAGAGCTTCCCCTGCTCCACAGTGCCGCGAATCTGGAGCGAATCACGGTCCCAGGCCTCCAGGCGGACCGAGCCCGCCGGGGCCCAGACCTTGAGCCGGACGTCATGCGCCGCGGCCAGCCCGCGATCGACGCGCTGCTGGGCGCGCGTCAGGGTCGGCACGCCCCCGAACGCGATGCCCGCCACCGTCACGCCGATGGCCGCCCGGGACAGATTCATGACACCGACTCCGTTGCATGTTCCAACACCGCCACCTTCTGTCGATAGGACGTGTCCAGCAATTCGAGCAGAACGTCATTGTCCGGCTCGGCTTGAAGCACGGTCACGATCTCTCGGATTGCCATGTCGATGACCCGCAAGTTCTGCTCGACCTGGGCCACCGCTTCCGGAGGTAGTGCGGCGCGCCGGTTCTCGA
>DATHRW010000019.1:0-16086 GCA_035464955.1 Gemmatimonadales bacterium | reverse complement strand
GCCAACTACGTGCACGGGATCCAGTTTCGGACCACCGAGTTGCGCACCCATCGTGATACCGCGAGAGCGATGGCCCTTCGAGCTGCGCAAGAGAAAGCCCGACTGATGGCCCGGGAGCTGGATCGGGAGGTTGGCAAGCCTGTCCTCATCCGGGAGGATCACTCGGGGTGGTGGTCGTGGTACGGCGGATGGTGGGGCAGCAGAGGCGGGCAGGCCATGGCCCAGAACGTTACTCAGAACGCACCGCCAACCGGTGGGGCACTCGAGGGCACAACAGCACCTGGACAGATTTCCGTCACCGCCAGGGTGACCGTAACGTTTGATCTGGAGGAGTGAGGTACGTTGGGGAAGGTGCGGATGAGCGGCTAGCCTGACATCGCCATCCGGATGTGGTCTGGCCTAAGCTCCGAGCGCCACCTGGTCGACCACGCCGACAATGACCGCGCGGACTGCCCCGGGATCAAGCCCTAGAATCTGCCGTGCGCCGGTGCCTTCGTCGAGCACCAAGACCCTGTCGCCCGGGCCGGCCCGAACGACGTCGACCGCAATGTCATAATCGCCGGTCGGGGTGCCGTCGGGATCGAGTTGGTGTACCAACAGGAGGCGCCGTCCCTCCAGATGGGTAATCTTGATGCTGGCCACGACCGAACCCGCGACGCGTCCGATATACATCAGCCGGACTCGACGTGGACCTGGTCCACGATGCCGGTGATCGCCAGGTCGACCGGCACGAACACCTCCGGCAATGCCTGGGCCGCCTCGCGGCTTCCGACCGTAAAGACTAGATGGCCCGGGCCGGCTTGGGCCGTGGCGTCCGCCGCGATCTGCGCCGTGCCCTTGGGGCGGAGCTCGGCATCCAGCGGCTGCACCACCAGGAGCTTGACGCCTTCGAGGCCGCGGTACTTCCGGGTTGCCACGACCGTTCCCGTTACCCGCGCGAATTTCACAGTCGCTCCAGCACCCGCGCGCTGAAGCGCGTGGCATCGGTCATGTTCTCCCACATCGCAGCATGGAGCTGCGGGATCACCACCTTCCGGACCACCAGTCCGGGACGCTCGAGCACGCTCACTCCGATTTCCACTGCCGCCTCGACGTCGCCCACCACCCCGGAGTAGAGCACGACCCCCTTTCCGCCGAGGCCGTCCGCCAGCCGGACCTCGACGAGGTGGACGTCGGCGCCCTTGATGCCGGCGTCCGCCGCGTGGATGGCTGCCGGGACCGTCGTCGTTTCCACGACGCCAAGGGCCTCGTTGGCTCCTGGCACGCGGCCGCCGCCGATGGCGTGCACCACCTCGGGATGGACGTGCGGGAGGAAGATGAAATCGACCACCGCGTCGCCGCCGACTTCTCGCCCTGCGGCCAGCGACTCGCCCACCTCGGCGACGCGCCCGCCGATCAGCACCAAGTACCGGCCGGGCTGCACGGTGCCGGCCTTGAGAACCTGGATATCGGCGCGTTTGATCATCGCATCCGCCGCCTCGATGCCGGTGGCGATGCTGCTGAAGTCGATGAGGGCCAGGGCCGGTTCGGTCATCGATGGCGGCGGTTTGCTCGGCGTCATGGTGTCATACGATTCGGAAGGAGTCCTTCAGCACACAACGCCGGATACGGCTGAAGCTGATGGGAGTGGTGAGCCCTTCACCGGTTGGGCTCGCGATGGTGAACGAACAGAAGCCCTCGCCGCCGTAGCCGAGCCCGTCGAACGACGAGCCGTTCTTGACGAAGATGCTGCAGTCCATTTCCCGCGCCATGCGGCTCAGGTGATCGAGGTTCTTCGAGTGCATGACGGCGGTGTGACGGAACCCATGTTCGGCCACCTTGGCGAGGTCGATACCTTCGTTCGCGTCACGGACGCGCACCAGGGGGAAGATGGGCATCATCTGTTCCGAGAAGACCAAAGGATCGTCACGGTCCACCTCCACCACGACCAGCCGAACCTCGTCCCCGGCCTCGACGCCGATGTGCCGGAGCAGCTCATTGGCGTTCTTGCCGATCAAGTCCTTGTTCATGGTGCCGTAGTGTCCCGCCGCGGGCCGGTCGGTGAAGATGACCGGACGCAGCCGGTCCATCTGCTGGCTCGTGATCTCCACGGCTCCGTGGGCGCACATGGCCTGCTTCAACCGATCGGCGATGGCGGCGACAGCAAACACTTCCTTTTCGTCGGTACAGACGATGTTGTTGTCGAACGACGCGCCCCGCACGATGTCGCGGCCGGCCTGCTCGAGGTCGGCCGTCTCGTCTACCACCACGGGCGGGTTGCCGGGCCCGGCGCAGATGGCCCGCTTGCCGCTTTGCATCGCGGCCCGCACCACGGCAGCTCCGCCGGTGACGGTCAAGAGCCGCACCCCGCGATGCTGCATGAGCTGCTGAGCGGTCTCGATCGTCGGCTCGGCTACGGCCGAGACCAGATTGGCCGGGCCCCCCGCCTCGATGATGGCATCGTTGATGAGCTCGACCGCCCGATTGGAGCACCGCCGGGCGCCCGGGTGCGCGTTGAACACCACCGCGTTCCCGGCGGCCACCATGCTGATGGAGTTGCACACGACTGTGGAGATCGGGTTGGTGCTCGGAATGATTGCGCCGATGACGCCGTACGGCGCAAACTCGACTACCGTCAGTCCGCCGTCTCCGCTCCAGGCGCCGGTCTCGAGGAATTCCGTGCCCGGCGCCTTGTTCGCATTGAGCAGGACCTTCTCGATTTTGTCCTCGTAGCGGCCTAGGCCCGATTCCTCCCAGGCCGCGTAGGCGAGCGGCTGGGCGTTCTCCCGCATGGTTCGCCGGATGTGGGCGATCATGTTCGTCCGCACGGAGAGCGGGAGGTCGTGCAGCCGGCGGAAGGCCCGCCCGGCTGCATCCACGGCACCGTCGACATCGGCGAAGAGGTTGCCGCCATGGCGGACGTCCTGGGGTGGTGGGGCCGGGTGAGCCGCCGGGGCTCGTGAGGCAGGGCTCGGTCCGTGTCCCGCCCGCTCGCCTTGACCGAGCTCCGCCATCACCCGGTCGATCACGGCCTGAATCTGGGTGTCGTCCATGGTCAGCCGTCTCTCGCCTTGTCGTACTTGGTCTCGCCGCCGACTTCGAGCACATCGACGATGGCCATGATGACGCCGTCGCACGGGCGCTTCTCGGTCACGGTGGTTTGCCGCGCCGAACTGCCGGTGGCGTATAGCACCACTTCCCCCATGCCCGCTCCGATGGCGTCGACGGCCACCCGGTACCCGCCGGTCGCCTTCCCCTCGATATCCAATTGCGAGAGGACCAGGAGTTTGAGCCCGTCGAGGGAGGGTTCTTTCTGGCTAGCCACCAGCGTCCCGACCACTCTTCCTAGCAGCATGTGGAGCTCCGTTCGCGTGCCGGAGGCACCACTCTGCCTCCGGGATCGGGCGGCCCGCCCACCCAGCCGTCCATCGGGCGGCGGACCGCAGGGCCTCGTCGTCGGCTCACGTTACTTCTTCGCGGCCTTGGCCCCTTCGTCCATGCGACCCAGCGGCAGTGCGCGGTCCACGTTGGCGTGCGGACGCGGAATGACGTGGATGGCCACCACTTCACCCACCTTCTCGGCGCCTCGCGCACCGGCCTCGACCGCCGCTTTGACCGCGGCCACGTCGCCGCGCACGATCGCGGTCACGTGCCCCCCGCCGGTCTTCTCGTATGCCACCAACTCCACCTTGGCCGCCTTGACCATGGCGTCGGCGGCTTCGACCATCGCCGGGTAGCTCCTGGTCTCGATCATGCCCAGCGCTTCGATCGCCCCGTACTCGTCAGCCATTCCGTCCTACCGACGTCGGTTGAGTGTTCCTCTGACTCACGGTTCAATCCCGTCGTTTCGTTTCCATGTCGCGGCCGCCGATCCCTTCGATGGCGGCAACTGCGGCCCCGTAGCCCGCCATGATGTCTCGTTCCTCGCCGCCGAGGTACACCCGGCCGAAACTGCCGAAGGCCCGGACATCGAGAATGTTGATGTTGGCCGCCTTCTCCGCTTCGTTGGCGGCGAGGGCGGCGTAGCCGGCCGGCTCCACCTCCAACACGTACAACGTTTGGCCGGCCAGCAGCATGTGACCGAACCGCATGCGATTCACCAACTGCACCTGGTGCGCGTCGACGTGCCGGATGATCTGGCTGGACACGACCCGCGGCTTGATGCGGTCCAACTCCTTCACTTCGAGTGCCTCGAGAATCGCCGCCCCGGCAGCCCGGACCTCGGCTTGGATCTCGTGGTGGATCTCCAAGAGCCCGAACAGCCGCTCGACCACCTGCATGCCGGGGCGGACCCTGGTCGACTTGAGCGCGATGTCGGTGATGCGATTGATCTCGATGCCGGGCGAGATCTCCACCCACAGCGACGTATCACCCGGGAGCGGCAGGAACCCGCGCGCCACGGTTCCCAGATACGCCGCGTGCTGCGGCTGCAGGCTGTCGAGGAAGGCGTAGGTGCGGAGATCAACGGACATGGTTGCTCCTCATGACGTGGCTTCTTGCAGGATCTTGACGCTGGCGCTCGCCCCGATGCGGCTGGCGCCGGCGGCAATCATACGCTGGGCATCGGCGAGGCTGCGGATGCCGCCAGCGGCTTTGACTCCGATCGTCGGGCCCACCACGCGCCGCATCAGGGCGACGTCCTCCGCGGTGGCCCCGCCCGGACCGAACCCGGTCGAGGTCTTCACGAAATCCGCGCCGGCCACCTTGGCGAGTTGGCAGGCGGCGACCTTCTCCTCGTCGTCGAGGAGCGCCGCCTCGATGATCACCTTGAGAATGGCGCCCCCGGCATGACAGGCCCGCGCCACCGAGGCGACGTCGCGCTCGACCAGCTCGTAGTCACGCGACCGGAGCGCCCCGACATTGATCACCATATCCACCTCGGTCGCGCCGTCGCGTATGGCCTTTTGGGTCTCGAACACCTTGCTCTCGGTGGACGTGGCTCCGAGCGGGAAGCCGACCACCGTGCACACGAGCACGTCACTCCCCTTCAGCAGGTCGGCGCAGAGCTTCACGTACGATGGGTTCACGCAGACCGACGCGAAGCCCCACTTGCGTGCCTCGTAGCAAAGCTGGGCGATCTCGTCCTGTGTTGCGCCCGGCTTGAGCAGGGTGTGATCGATCATGTGGCTCAGGCTGCCATCGGTGGGTGCGACACCCAGGGTGCTGGCGACGCGGTCCGCCCCCGCGGACACCACGGGCTGCACCCGATCGACGTAGTTCTGGGCGGAGAGCGGAGGTGCGGCGGCCGCGCTGCCGGGGCTCGCTGCCTTGCCCTCGACCTGTACCAGGACCTGGTGGGTGATCTGCTCGATGAGCCGCTCGAGCGTCGCGTCGTCGAGTTCTTTCACCGGCCGCCTCCCGCTCGGCTGAGATTCCTGGCCTGGCTCATCGCCGCCTCGAGAACCGATGTTCGATGTCCATGATCTTCGTGACGCGTCGAGCGTGCCGGCCGCCCTCGGCCGGTGTGTCGAGCCAACGCGTGACGATCTGGCGGCCCAGCTCCGGGCCGATCATGCCCGCGCCAAGCGTTAGGACGTTGGCGTCGTTGTGGGCCCGGCTGTTGACCGCCGTTGCCTCGTCATAGCACATGGCCGCCCGCACCCCGGGCACCTTGTTGGCCGTAATGCATGAGCCGACCCCGGCGCCGTCCACCAGAATGCCGCGCCAGGCGCGTCCCTCAGACACCAGCTGGGCCACCGCCAGGGCGAAATCGGGATAGTCCACCGATTCGGTGCCCTCGGTTCCGCAATCGAGGACCGCGTAGCCCCCGGCGCTCAAGTGACTCTTGAGCATTTCCTTGAAGGCGTAGCCTCCGTGATCGGCGCCCAGGGCCACCACTTTTGCGGTTGGGTCGGCCCTCACCGCCTCAGGTCGCCGGCCCTGGGATGTGGCGGCCCGGCTCCCGGCCGCCTCCACCAGTGCCACTTTCCGCTCCATGGCCGCCTGCCTGGCCAGCGGTGTCACCAAGGCGCCTCGAGGGATCTCCAGTCGTCCGCCAGTCGCAACACCATCGAGCGCGGCTTCAGTCACCACGCGCCGTTCACGCGCCGAAGTTCGGGGAGGGGTCTTGCCTACGGCCCGGTACACCACCCGCCGGACCATTGCTCGGATCCTCTCCTCCTGGGTCACGGGCGGCGCGCCGCTCGCCACTACCAGGCCCTCCAGGCGGCGCGCTTGCCTGTGTGGGTGGGCTCTTCACGCCCCGTCCCCGCTGCCTCGGGCGCCAGGGCAGCGGGCTCCTCGCCCCGCTCGCGGCTGGCGGCCTCCTGGAGCAGCGTCAGGTGGCGCCGCAGCTCGGCCACGGAGGCATCGAACGGGTCCAGTGACCCCGCTGCCCTGGCCTGCATCACGCCGCCTTCCATGACCGAGAGAACGAGCCGGGAGAGCGCGACCCGGTCCGAGCCGGCCGGAAGCCTCGGCCCCGCCTGGTCCAGCCAGCGCCGGACCCGGCCGGTCCAACCGGCGAAGTATTGATCGATGAGGGATTGGACCACTTGGGTTCGGTTTCCCACCTCGAGCGCCAGGTTCCCGACCGGGCAGCCGCGGGTGCAGTCGGTGACCAGGAGCGCTCGTCGGTAGGCCTCGAGCAGGGTAAAGATCCGCTCGATCGGGTCGCTCTCGGCGTCCTCGGCGGGATCCAGGATCGTTGCGTCGAGCAGGGTCAGGTGCCGTTCGAGGACTCCGACCAAGAGCGCTTCCTTGCCGGGGAAGAAGTGATAGAGGCTCCCGCTGTTCACGCCGGCGGCGCGGAGTATGGTCGCCACGCCGGTCGCCTCATACCCCTGCCGATGAAACAGGCGGGAGGCCTCAGCGAGAATCCGGTCCCTGGTTCCGCTACTCACTCTGATTTAGTTGGTCGATCAATCAACAACCCGGTTGTCTTGTGAAGAGTCCATCCTGGCCGAGGCTCCTCAGCTAGGTGGTCATGGTGCAAATCAACGAGATGCAAGATTGCGCATTTGATCGACTTCTGCAAGTAGAATGATCAATCAAGTACGGGGAGTAGTATGGTAGGAAGTGGGAGGGTAGGCCTGTTGCATGGCCCTTCCATTTGAGCCGGCCCTGGCGGGTCGTCCATGCTTCTCCTATCGTATCCGGGTAACGGGGGAGCCGCCGGATGAAGAAGCGCCTGGAATTCGTGAAGAGGGCATTGGCCGAACGCTACGACGTCGAGCGGGAGATCGGCCGGGGGAGCATGGCCACCGTGTTCCTGGCCGTGGACCGCGAGACCTCACGCCCCGTGGCGATCAAGGCGCTCCACGCGGAGCTCCGAGCCGCGCTCCAAGGCGGGGGCAGATTCCAGCGCGAGATCGACGTCCTGCGGAAGCTGGATCACCCCAACATCCTGCCGATCCTCGAGTCGGCCGACTCGGGCGAAGTGCTCTATTACGCCATGCCCTACGCCTCCGGCGGGTCGCTCCACACCCGCATTGTTCTCGACGGGCGGTGGACACTCGACCGGGCGCTGCCGGTCTTACACGACGTGGCGCGGGCGCTGGACTACGCCCACAGCATGAACGTGATCCATCGGGACATCAAACCCGGCAACATCTTGTTTGGCGATGAGGCCTGCACGCTGACGCTGGTGTGCGACTTCGGCCTGGCCCGGGCGATCGTCGTCGCCGGAGGGGAACACATTTCCTCGAGCGGCCTCGTGGTGGGGACTCCAGCCTACCTGAGTCCGGAGCAGGCCATCGGGCAGAAGGAGATCGACGGCCGCTGTGACGTGTACGGGCTGGGGTGCGTGATCTATGAGATGCTGACCGGTGAGCTTCCGTTCACGGGGCCCACGGCGCAGTCGGTCATTGCTCGGCATCTCAAGCAGCCGCCCCGGTCGATCCGCGCAGTCCGGCCCGACCTGCCCCGGCAAGTGGAAGACGCAGTCTTCGCGGCCTTGGCCAAGCGGCCCGCGGACCGGCCCCGGACGGCCGGAGAACTGATTCGGCGCATGTCCGCCACTTCCGGTGCGATCTCGTAGCAACCCTGAGGTGTGAGTAAGAAACGGGCCGCTCGTCATCGAGGACGGCGGCCCGTGTTCTCTACGGCACCCGGCTGAAACGGGGTTACTGCACTTCGCACCACCCGCGGGCCTTGCACGACACGCAAATGACCTCGGTGCTGCCGGCCTGGAACACGGCGCGGGCGGTGTTCAACGCGTCGCTGATGGGGTAGAAGACGATCGGGCGGGTTCTCAACGGCTCCGCGTTGTCAGTCGGGATGATCAGGGCCGTATAGCCGGTCGTCTGTCCGGTGGTCTCCTCGCAGATCATGATGAAGCTCTCACCGGGCGGCAGGCCGCGCGGGGCGAAGCCCTTTTGGTTGGTGACGGGATCGGTGAAGGCCGGATCGACATAGACCCGGGCCACGATGGTGCCTACCCGCCCCGGGCCGGACAGACTCGCCATCTCGTTGATCCGATCCACCGGTTGTACGGTGGCCACCGGACCGACCCGCCGGCCCTGGGCGTCTTCGATGGTGAGGTTGGCGCGGTGGCCGCCGCCGTTGTGATCGAGGGCACGGAACCGAAGGCTATTAGCCCACCCGAGGATGGCGGCCCGCGGCTGCCCAAGGTCGGTGCATCCCTGGACTCCTGCCGGTGGCCCCGCCACCGGGTCGCCTTGGGCTTCGGCCGTGGTACCGGCGACAAAGAGCAGGGCCCCAACCCCGCACGCGACCCATGTTTTCCCGTTCATCATGCGAACTTCCTTTCACGTGACATCGTCGTGACTAGCCTTCGGCAATCTGCCGCATGCGGTCGACCACCGGCCGCACAGCCTCTTCTCCGTCTTCCCAGAGCTGGACTACCTTCCGGGCCCATTCCCGGGCCACCGTTGAATCTCGGGCCTGGGCCGCCAGCTCGGCCCTGAGGGCCATGGCTCGCACCAGGCTCGCGGCCTGCGGAGCCTCCGTTACGACACTGGTTCGAAGCGCGCCCATGGCTGCAAGGGTTCGGCCCACGAATTGGGAGGCGGATAAGGTGTCTCCGATTCCCAAAAGCAGCAAGGCCTCGTGATACACGTTCTGCAGGGCCACTTCACCAGGACCCATGGTCTCGCGCATGGATCGCAACTCATCGTAGGCCGAGCGGACGGCGTCGTGATTGCCCTGATTCAATGCCCATTGCATCTCGAAGAGGCTATTCTGACTCCAACATCGTTCATTGCTGGTAACCTGCCGTAACTCGGGCCACGCGAGCGCCCGGGGATACCACACCAGGTCACATTGCAATCGATCGGCGGCCTCGGGGGTCTCGTGTACCTGGAGCAGCGTGTCGAGTCGAGTGACGTACGCCCGGATGCTGTCGCTCGGCGTCCCGAACGCGGCGTACACCATCAAGCGCTGCCAGGCCTCGAGCACCGGCAGCGCGACCTGGCTGTACCGGCCTCCGGGGTCCTCGGCCATAATTGTCGCGGCCGTGGCGTTCAACGCTGCCGTCAGGTTCGGTCGGCCCGTGAGTGCGGCCAGGCCGACCAAGTGCCGGGCCTCTCGCGGGGAGGGGTTCCGATGTCGGCTGAGGGTTGCACTGGCGAGTGTTCGCAGGTCGTCGAACCGCTGGAGCTTGAGCAAGAGCCGGACTTCGAGCTCGGCGGACTCGAGGCTGTCGTTTGCGCTTCGTGCCTGGCGGCCGGCCAGCCGTGCTGCGGCCAACGCCGATCGTTCGGGCGCCTGCTCACCGTTGAGAAATCCCTTGAGCTCGAGTGCCCGCGCCAGCGCCTGATTGGCGCTTGAGGAGTCGGGAAATGCCGCGGCCCAGGTCCGCACGATTCGGAGCAGCCGGTCACGATTCTGGGAGACGGCATCGTCCTGGTTCGGTGGCGGTGGCACATCACCGGAAAAGATTTGCTGAGCGGGATATGGTACATACGCCAGGGTGTCGTGATCGACTGAAGGCCAGGCGGCGTACAATGTCGAATCCGGGCTGGCCAGGATACCGCTCCGCACCCGGCCCGACTCTACCACGAGCACGGTATTCAAGCGTTCGAGCGGCCCGAACTGGAACGCGAATGAGGGCACCTGTTCCAAGGCATGTTCATAGGCCGTGATTGCCGCCTGGCGGCTGCTTCTGAAACGAAATCCCGACGGGCTGTTCCTGTCCGGCAGCACCAGGCGATCGCGCGCGTGGCACTCGCCAAGGCCAAACCAGGCCTCGAAATTCTGGGAATCGGCGGCCACCATGGCATCGAATCGCCGGCACGCATCGACGTAATCCCCTTCGCCAAGGGCCCGAAGCGCCTGGGCGGCGTCGCGTTCGCGATCGTCGCGAAGCTTCTGTAGTGCTCCGCCGGCCCGGCGCGCCGGGGCAAGCCACTCGTCCGCCGGATCGCCGGCCCAGAGCTTGACCTTGGCGAGCCAGAGGCTGGCTTGGGCGTCAGCCGGATCCTCGGCCAGCGCCTCGGCGAAGTGCCGCTCAGCGCCCTGCAGGTCCCACGACTTGAGGGCCTGGTGTCCGGCCACGAAGGCGCGCCGCGCAGCGTCATTGGTTGCGCCCGCCTCGATGACGCCTCGTTCGAGTTTGAAGAGCTGCTCGACCGCCCGCACGGCGGCCTGGCCGAAGTCGGTCCGAACACCCACTTGGGCCCGTTCGATGCTTCGGCCGCGGGCGACGTCGTACGAGTTGACCACGACGATCGTCGAATCCGGCCCCGGTATGAAGCGGGTGAGCAAGAGCTTTCCGGCGCCGAGCTTGCGCGCGAAGTTGAACCACCCGATGGCATCCGCGGGAGGGTGGCCCAGCTGGAGCAGCCGGTCGTTGGCCCGGTAGGGCTCGGTCAGGAGCACATTCGGTACCTGGGCCAGCGCCGCTTGGAGCTCGAGTTCCCAGCGGAGCGCTTCCGTGGAATTCTCGCCGATGCCCGTATCCTCGGTGCCGAGCACGTACTGGGTCGGATTCAGGCTGCCGGAGACCAGCCTGGGTACGAACACCATGGCCAGCGCAACTATGGCCACTCCGGGTGCCGCCCAGAGCCACCAGCGGCGGGTGGTCCGCGTGGGCCCCGCGATTGGTACCGGAGCCGCCTCCCGCAGCTTCAGGGTCAAGGCCTCGACGAATTCCATGACTCCGCTGTGCCGATCGGCGGGCACCTTGGCGAGTGCTTGGTCGAGCGCCTGATCGATCGCGGGCGGCACGCGCGGCCGAACGACCAGGATCGAGGGTGGCCGCTCCTGCAGATGTTTGGCGATGATCGATTGTGCGGTGGGTCCGCTGAACGGCGGCTCGCCGCTCAGCATCTCGTACAGGACACAGGCCAGCGAGTAGAGATCACTCCGGCCGTCGAGTCGGTGGTCCCCGCCGGCCTGTTCGGGGCTCATGTAGGCGAGTGTGCCGAGGGTGAGGCCGGTCTCGGTGAGCTTGTCGCCGCCGGCGGTGCTCACGGCGCGAGCGATGCCGAAGTCGGCCACCAGGGCCAGGCCGCCTTCGAGCAGGATGTTCTCGGGCTTGATGTCGCGGTGCACGATGCCCAGGCTGTGGGCGTGGGCCAGGGCGGCGGCCACTTGCTGGGTGATGGTGAGGGCGTCCCGGACCGGCAGCTGCCCCTCCCGCTCGATCCGCTGCCGGAGCGTTTCGCCCTCGGCGAACGGCATCACGTAGTAGAGCAGCCCGTCGGCCTCGCCCGAGTCGTGGAGACCCAGGATGTAGGGGTGGTTGAGCTGCGCTGCTACGCGAATTTCGCGGAGGAACCGCTCGGCGCCGATCGAGGTCGCGATCTCGGGCTTGAGCACCTTGATCGCGACCCGACGGTGGTGCTTCTCGTCCTGGGCCAGGAACACGATTGCCATGCCGCCGCGGCCGAGCTCGCGCTCGACGGTGTAGGTGCCCTTGAGGGCGGCCGTCAGGGTGGCGGCGACATCGACCAACGACAGGACTCCGTTATTTAAGGAAAGGATGTGGGGGTTCAGTATACTCGGTCGGCCGTAATCTGGTGCGGCGGGGCGTGTTGGACTAGGGAAGACCCTAGGCTAAGGGAGGGGGTGGACTCTGGCAAGGCGGGCGCGTTCGCCGACGCAACCGAGAGGGGAGACCCGGGTGGCAGCTTGGGCATTGGCGAAAGAGGGCGGGCCCGGGCCCGCCCTCTTCTGTCTGGTCGTCTAGCCACGCTCACTGGTCCGTACAGCACCCTGTGGCACACCGTATCCAGAGCTGTTGGTCGCTCTCCAGCCAACGAAACCGCACGGTTCCCGGTATCGGGATGTTGCGGTCACACCGCTTGACGCACTTGTATGTCACGTTGCCGCCTGGCGAGCTGGTCTTGGAATACCAAGTGCGCGCGTCGGGATCCGCCTGACAAGCGCTTGGCTTCTTCGTCGAGTCCTCATCTTTCCCGAAGCAATTCTCCTTGGGGTTTCCATTGTCCCAGCAGAGAGAGACCCTATTCACTCCCTTATGCCAATTCTTCTGGTTTTGGTACTCAGGCAGGTCCTCCTGGAGTTTGACCAACGCCGCAAGCTTGAACTTGCCCTTGTAATAATCGACTTTGCGCTCCTCGAGTCGCGGGTGAGGAAATGCGGTCGCTAGGGTGGCGGCCCGCACCAGTTTGTTGCTCACGGGGTCCCTGACGGCCAAGCGCTCCTCGTCGTACAATGCCTTATGAGCCTTTCCGGTCTGTCCGGCACCCGGGGGCCAATCCTGGTCGCCTGACTGGCCGAAGCCCTGATGCCCGATCTCGCACCACTCCTCCTTCCCGCACCTGATTCCGATGAATTGGCTGGTGTCAGCGAAGTCCCACCGCGCCACCGGCGGCACGCTATCACTGCCGGTGGGGCTAGCACCATAGCGGGCTTCCAGTGGCGTGCTCGGAGCCGTGCCATCGGCACACGCATCCTCGTTGTATCCGCTGGAGGAAATCTTGGCCTTCGGGTCCCCTTTGCTGTCCTTCCACAGCCACAGGCAATTGAACCCTTTTTCGATGGCAAGGGGAGCATACTTTGCGCTGTCGCTGTAAATCACAGCCCATCCTTGGGGGGTATCGACCAAGAGATCGAGCGAAGAAAGTTGGTCCGATGCGTAAATGGCGACCCTCGGCCCGAACTGGTCGAGGTTTGGGCCCGTGATGAAGGCCTGGCAATCGTGAAACTCGTGGATCTCGTCGATCGAGGTCGCGAGCGGAATGTCTGTCACCACCCCCCCGCCCGGTTTCGTGATCTCCAGGCGGTCGTCCGGACATCGCTCCTTTACGATGGACGGAGCTCTTGGTGAGCAGCCCGCGCCCAATCCTATCCCCAATCCCACCAGCCCGATGGTGATCAGCGTACTTGTCTGGCTTTGCATAATGACCTCCTGTTCAGGGCTATTTGACCCGCACGGGTTCTGTGTACCCCAAGTCCGAAGTGCTTACTACCATGGCAGGCTGGAGTCGCGAATCGACTACTGGTCATCCCTCGCCGGCCAGGCGCCGCATCCGCTCCACCGTCTCTTGGAGGAACGGATCGGCGTCTGACCAGAGTACTACCACGATATTGGCATAGCGTCTTGCTCCCGTGGTGTCCCCCACGCTCGCCGCCAGGTCCGCCCGCAGTGCCAGCGCCCGAACCAGGGGGCCGGCACGGAGGGCATCGGCGAAGATCTGGGGTGCTACACGCGCGAGCGCACCAAGTGTCGGATCTAGCCAGCTGATTGCCGCCTGCCGGTCTCCCATCCCCGCGAGCAGCGCCGCCTCCGGATACAATGCATCGAGGGTCAGGACCTCCGGCATTTGTCGAGCGTTCCTCCGGCCGTTTTGGATGCCGCTCAGAATGCGCCGGACCGCAGCGGTGTCTTCCCGCAGATAGGCTGCTTGGGCGTTGAGCAAGTTGTCCTCGCGGCCGGCCAGCGTTGAGATCGACTCCAGCCTACAGTCGGGAAACGCGAACGTCGCCGGATATGCCAGTGCAAACAGCGTGAGCCCAGCGTGGGGCGGCGAGGCGGACCGCTCGATGCTCAGGGCCACCGACCGCTCAAGAGTCCGAAGGGTGTCGCAGGGCCCGCCCAACGCGGCGAAGACGAAAAAGGCCGGCAGCGGCGCCTGGGCAAGCGCCGGCGGCAGGCCCCACTCCTGGACGATGCGTTCATCCGAGCTCAGGGTTGCCGCCAGTCGCGCCCTGCCAGTGAGCGCGGCGAGACTGGCGAGCACCCGTGGCTCCAATGGGTGCTGCCGATTCCGAGCCTCGAGCAGAGAGTCAGCCAGAGCGCGGGCCGCGCGGACGCCGTCCGCGTCCGAAGGAATCGAGAACTTGATCTCCGCCCAGACTTCGCTTGCCGCGAGCCGCAGGCGGTCCTCGGGCTCTCGGGCGAGCGAGCGAGCTCGGCGCAGAGCACCCAAAGCCGCCCGGTCACCTGACAACCCAAGCGCGATGGCCACAGCTTCTTGGGCGTCCGGACTCTGGGGAAAGTCAGTCACCCAACTCGTGGCGATCTCATGAAACGCACTCCGTTGGTGCCAGACGGCGGCAGCCAGGCCCTGGGGCACAGTGCGTGGGAGTCCTTGTTGAACCTCACCTTCCGGCCACGGTGTGAACGCGAGCGAGTCGGCTTGCCAGGACGGGTATGCCAAGAAACGAGCGGAATCAGGCCGCAGGCTGCGCCCAGCCTGTAGCTGGTTTCCGGTTGCCATCAGCTGGTTCCGGACCGCCTCATAGCCGCCGGCCCGGAGCGACCGGTGAATGGACGGGAGGAGTTCGAGTGCGCGCTGGTAGGCCTTGAGGGCTTGATTGCGGCTGGATCGGAATCGCCACCCCGACGGGCTTCGTTGGTCCCGCACCACGACCGAGTCTCCGAGGAGGCAAGTACTCCAGCCATGCCACGAAGCGAAATCATAGGGGTCTTGTCGGGTCAGCTGTTCCCAGCTGCCACACGCCCGAACGACTTCGCCGCGGGCCAACGCCGCCAGTGCGTCCGAGCGGAGCTGATTCCGGGATGACAGACGCCCCCGTCCTGCCGCAGCCCGTTCGGCTGCAGAGCGCCACGTGGCCGGGGACTGCCGGTTCCAGGATCGAACCTGCGCCAGCCAGAGGAAGGCCTGGGCGTAATTGGGGTCGAATCGAGTCGCCGCGGAGAAGGCCGAATCTGCCGCTACCAAGTCCCAGCGCTCGAGGGCTTCGTGGCCCTGAGCGAAGGCCTGCCGTGCCGGCGCCGATTGGGTCGCCAGCGGACCTTCACGCCGCATGAGGGGCGGCGCACTCCGGAAGAGGAGTGTATCGGCCAGGACCTGGAAGACCGAGTCGATCCGAGCAAGATCGGACCCCACCCTCACGCTCTTGGCCTTGAGCGCTTCACCCCGAGCGGTGCCGTACAGCTGGGCGCTGAGCCTCACGGAATCGCCGATCCGGGACACTTCCCCACGGATGTACCGGCCCGCGCCTACCTCTCGGGCCACGTCTCGGGCGTCACCCGGGCTCAGACTCGAGTCCCTTCGCGCCAGGGCGTCCTTGAGCTGGAACGGCGGGACGACTTCGATGCCGCTCCACCGGGAGAGCGCATCCTGAAGGAGTTGGCGCTCATTGAGAGCGAGGTCCACGTTCGCGCCGTATTCGAACGGGAGAATCGCGTAACGTGTGGTGTCGATGCCGCCAGCAACCTCCAGCGATGAGAGCTCGCTCCTGACCGCAAGCGCGATCGCGAACATGGTCGCCACACCGATCAGGGCCGCCAGCCACCATACCCATCGGCCGCTCCGCGCATGAGTGGCTGCAACCCTGCTCTCGGCCTGCTCGAGTGCCTCGATGAGTTGAGATGCGGTGCTGAACCGATCCGCCGGCACTTTTTGCAACGCGGTCTGAACCATCGCCTCGATCCCTGGCGGGACCGCGGGCCGCACGATCTGGAGCGAGCGTGGGGGCTCCTGCATCTGCCGGGCGATAATCGCGCGTGAATTTGGGCCAGTGAAGGGTGGCTCGCCGCCGAGCATCTCGTAGAGCACACACCCGAGCGAGTAGATGTCGCTCCGCCCGTCGATCGACTCCTCGCCGCCGGCCTGTTCGGGGCTCATGTAAGCAGGCGTGCCGAGCGCGATCCCGCTCTCGGTGAGGTGTTCGCCGCCGGCCGAGGTGATGGCGCGCGCGATGCCGAAGTCGGCCACCACGGCTTCGCCACCCACCAGCATGATGTTGCCCGGCTTGATGTCGCGGTGGACG
>DATHRW010000018.1:0-4199 GCA_035464955.1 Gemmatimonadales bacterium | reverse complement strand
AGCTCACGCTGGCCGCCGCGTTGGACCTGGACGCCATCGCGAAGGCCAACCAGGCGGCGATTGGGATCGTGCTCGCCGCCTTCCCCGATGGCACCAGGGTCACGGGCACCGGCTTCGGCATCAGGTCGGACCGGATCGAGGGTTTGGTCTTGACCGCCAAGCACGTGGTCCTCGGAGTCGATGGCGCACCGGCGGAAACCTTGGACATCGTGTTCGAGGGCTCAACTCGTGCCCTGCATCTCGAAGTCGTGGCGGTCCACCCCGACGTCGACATCGCCCTGCTTCGGACGAGTGCGCGGGATGCCGTTCCGGCCGTCGCAGCGATCCAGTGGCGCGAACCGCCGGTGGCGGTCGGGGACGCAGTAGCGACGATCGGCTACCCGTTGGGCTTCGACCTCCCGATGGGGGGCGAGTGGGAGCAAGTCGGCATCACCGCGACGGCATCACCCGGGTCCGTGACGCGGGTCCTCCAGACTCTCATCCAATTCGACGGGTTTGGCGTCGAAGGATCGAGTGGGGGTCCGGTGTTCGATCGCACCGGGAGTGTGGTGGGTCTCGTTTACGGAAGCCAGGCGGGTGGTCGAGGGCGGATCCTCTACAGCGTTCCGATCGTGTATGCCCTCGAACTCCTCGACGGGATGCCTTGACACACGCGTGCCGGGTGGCTCCTGCTAGGCCAGGAGCAACCAGCCCACTGCGAGCGTCCCACCCAATATCACGGTTACCCATACCACCCAGCGCCCGGCATCGCGCGCGAGGTTGTCGAGCGCCGTGAGGCCGGTGCGTGACCGGACGGGCCCCCAGGCGCCGCCCGGCCTCACGCGGGCATAGAAGCGGTCGAGCACCTCGGCTGGCTCGGGCCGGGTGAGCAACATCACCGGAATCCAGACGGCCATGGAACCAAAGGTCGTGACCATGAGTCGCTGCCCGAAGGTCAGGGTGACGAACAACGAGCCGATCGCCACCGCGAGCCCGGCAACCATGGCGGAAATCTCGGTCCATGCATTGACCCGCCACCAGAACCACCTCAGCAGAAGCACTGTGCCCGGCCCGGTGCCGATGAGGATCACGAACCGGAACACGGTGCCCACGTTGTCCATGAAGAAGGAGACGGTCGCGGCGGTGATGGTAAGGAGGACGGTGGCCACCCGAGCCAACAGGATCAGCCGTGCCTCGTCGCGCTGGCCGCTGAATCGCGCATAGAGGTCGTGGACCAGATAGCTCGCACCCCAATTGACTTGCGTGGAAACTGTAGACATGAACGCGGCCACGAGGCTCGCCAGTACCAGACCCAGCACGCCGGCCGGGAGGTAACGGACCATCAGGAGCGGATAGGCAAGCTCGGGATCCTCGAGACCAGGAAGCACGACCAGCGCCGCCAACCCCACTAAGACCCAGGGCCAGGTTCGGATCAGATAATTCAGGATGTTGAAGGTATGGGCCGCCTTGGTCGCTTCACGCTCGTTGGCCGTCGCGGAGAGTCGTTGGACAAACATCCCGCCGCCATCCGCGTTCCGAAACGACCACCACTGGATGCACAGATAGCCGACGAATGTGGAGATCGGGAGTAATGCGTCCTGACCAACGGGGAGAAGCGCGAGTTTCTCGCCCTCGCCCATGGCGCGCAGGCTGTGGGTCAATCCTCCGAGCCCACCCACCTCGACCAGCGCGAAGCCCATGACCAACAGCGCGCCACCCAATGCCAGGAAGAACTGGAGAAAATCGGTCGCGACCACACCCCAGAGCCCCGATGCAGCCGTGTAGATCAGGACGACGAGCACAATCGGCATGATGGCCCAGAGACGGTCGTCGCCCGGGAGGTTCGGCAAATGATCGAACACTCCCAATCCGACCATGACCTTACGCATGGCCAGCATCCCGTAGCCAATCGATATGCAATTAAAGGGAACGGCAAACAGGAATGCGCGGGTCGCGCGGAGTGCCGCCGCCGGCTTGCCGCCGTAGCGGAGTTCCGTGAGCTCCATATCGGTGAGAACGCTGGCCCGCCGCCAGAGCTTGCTGAGCAGGACGGCAAGGAGAACGTGCGCGAAGGCGAAGCTCCACCACTCCCAGTTGCCGGCGACACCACGTCGGGCAACCACACCCGCCACATACAGCGGGGTATCGACATTGAAGGTCGTCGCCGCCATGGACGTGGCCGCGAGCCACCACGGAATGGCCCGCCCACCCACGAAGAAATCGACCATGCTCTTGGTGCCGCGCCGGGCGAGCCAGAGCCCAAGGAACAACGTGCCGCCCAGGTAGGCGGCAACCACGCTCCAATCGAGTGCTGTCACCGAACCCGCTCGCGGATCCAACGGCCCGCGGCCTTCTGCAACGGCCGCTGGCGATGCCACGCGAGCAGGATGGGCGGACCTTCCGGAACGTGAGCCGCGAGCCGGGGGTGGCCGAACAGAACGACCAAGGCCGCGGTCGGCACAGCGGCGCGGAGTGCGTCCTGCGCGGACGGGCCAAAACCCGCTCGGCCTTTCCATCCCCGCGGCTCCGCGAAGGCGAGCACGATGCGATCGCCTCCCGCCCCGATCCCCACGCCTTCGGCCTGAAGGAACTTCTCGACCACATCGCAGGGCGAAACTTCCACCGGCCCGTCGGCATCATCGTCTACCACGACGAGTTCGAGCGGCTCGGTGAGCGTCGGCGGGGCGCCACGCAGCATGGGCCGCTCGAGCATAGCGGCCGCCATTTCTTGCACGTCACGAAACGGGGCCGCAGGCCGCGCGGTGACCGGTCGCGCCGAGCGCTCAAGCGCCTGCTCATAGCGGAGGTACGCATCGTGCAACCGGCGTTCGGGAATTTCGCCCCGGGACTGCGCCTGATGAATAGCGTTGGACACTGCGGACAGGTCACGCGGGTGCAACACGAGATCGCACCCGGCACGGACGGCCTGGACGGCCGCGTCGGCCTCGCCTTGGGCGCCGCAGGCACCCTCCATGATGAGGGCATCGGTTACGATGAGCCCGTCGAAGCCCAACTCGTGCCGGAGATCGTCGAGAATCAATTTGGAGAAGGTCGCGGCGCGCCCGCTGGGGTCGATGGCGGGGTAGCTCACGTGGGCGGTCATGACCGAGGCAACATTGGCCTCCACCGCAGCGCGAAAGGGCACCAGATCCGCGGTGCGCATGTGCTCCCAATCGACCGGCACCACGGGCAGCGTGTCATGCGAATCGGACAAGGTGCGGCCGTGCCCTGGGTAGTGTTTGACACAGGCCAACGCGCCGACCCCTTGGCACCCGTCGACCCACTCCCGGACACAGGCCGCCACGCGCTCGGGGTCTTGCCCGAACGAGCGGGTCTGCACGATCGGGTTTTCCGCAGCCAGGTCGAGATCGCCGACGGGCGCAAACACCCAATTGATGCCCACGGAACGGGCTTCCGCCGCGGTGAGCGCGCCGGCCCACCGGCACACTTCACGCTTGCCGAGCGACGCGAGTGCCGCGGGCGGCGGGAGCTCGGTGAGACCTTCCACCTGCTGCCCGGCGCCGCGTTCGAGATCGGCGCCGATCAGGAGCCGGCGCCCGGCGCGCTCGCGCAGCTCCTGCACCAAGGCACGCACTGCCGGCACGGTGCCGCCGAAGATCATGAACCCACCCACACCGAGCGAAATCGCCTCGGCAATGGTCGAGCGCTCGTGGGCAAAGCCGGTGGCGGAGCTCCAGCGGAGGGCGGGAACGATGAGGCGGCCGGGAATCATCGTGGCGTGATCGCGCCCAGCACGCGGCGGCCCTTCGCCCCAGTCGCGGCCGGCAAGTTCCCCGCCGCACCCGCAAGCGTGAGATACCCAAGCAACGCGAACGCCACGGCTTCCTTGGCATCGCCGGTGAAGAAGAGGTCGTCGAAGCGCAGCATGGTAATCGGACGACCGGTTGCGCGCCGCAAGTGCTGCGCCAACTGCTGCATGAGCACCGGGTGGTGCGATCCACCTCCCGACACGACCACTTCACCCGCATCCGGCACCCATTGCGCGACGGCGCGCGCGATCGACTGCGCGGTGAGTTCGACCGCGGTACGGACTGCGTCCGGGCCGGGCACGCGCTCGGTGAGCGCCGCGGCGTATTCCGCACCGAAGCGCTCGCGCCCAGTACTCTTGGGCGGTCGGCGCTCGAAGTAAGGATCGAGCAGCAGCTCGTCGAGCACCGCGGTGTCGACCGTCCCTTGGATGGCCAGAACGGCGTCTCGGT
>DATHRW010000017.1:7500-8516 GCA_035464955.1 Gemmatimonadales bacterium | reverse complement strand
GTCCTGCGCCCGCTCGCGGCGAGCGCCTTGGTGGGATTGCTCGAGACGGCGCTGGGGGCATCCGAAGTCAACTTCGTCAACGCGCTTCATTTGGCCGAGGCACGGGACATCGAAGTGGATTGGGCCCGGGTCAAGCGGCATGGCGCCTACGCCGAGTTCATCGAGCTCGTCGTCCGCCACAAAGGCGTGGAGAGTCGAGTGGCCGGCGCGATGTTGGGGGCGGGGCACCCGCGGGTGGTTCGCATCGGCGAGTTTCATGTGGATATTCAGCCGAAGGGCACGCTGGTCGTGATTCGGAACCGCGACGTTCCCGGTATCATCGGTCGCGTCGGCACGCTGTTGGGCCAGGCCGGGCTCAACATCGCCGGCTACCATCAGGCGCGGCAGGATGAGGGCGGGCAAGCCTTGGCTGCGATAGCTATCGACGGCTCGTTGACGGCAGAGCTTCGCGCCGACCTCACGGCCGTTCCCGAGGTGCTGGAGGTCCGGCAAGTCGACTTGGACCGTTGACGTTCGGTACCGCCGGGGGCGGTGTCGGACCTTTCCCGATCGCCGCATGACATGGAGCGACCCCGAAGCGCATGAGCACCACCCTCACGGCCATTGCCGTCGTCACCGTTGGATACATTCTCGCGTACCTGTTGTTCGACAGGCTGCGCGACCGGTTCGGCTATGTGGGTGGCGCCGAGTACGTGGTCATCGGATTCTTGCTCGGGCCGCATGCCGCGCGACTGCTCGACGCCCAGGTGGTGCAGGAGCTGACGCCGATCGTGAGCCTGGCGCTGGGCTGGCTCGGGATGTTATTGGGCACCTACTTCCGGTTGCCGGCCATGGCGTTGCTCGACAGCGCCCACGTGAAGATCGCCTTCACCGAGGCGGTCTCGACGTTCGTGCTGGCCCTCGCGGCCCTGCTTCCCATCTTTCATTATGTCGTGGGCTACGGCTGGGTCGACGCGCCCATCCCCGCCGTGACCCTCGCGGCCGTGGCCACGCTGAGCGCGCCGGCGGCCATCGAT
>DATHRW010000017.1:0-2500 GCA_035464955.1 Gemmatimonadales bacterium | reverse complement strand
GTATAGCCTCGGGAAATGAGTTCACAGGAGGTAGAGCACTGGATGGGTCCGGGTCGTGAATAACGATACCTCCCCCAACCAAACTCCGAATACCTGTTGAATGCTGCCCGGGAGGCAGTCGCGGTGCGCTAATGTACCGTGGCGAGAGGGAAAGAACCCAGAACGTCTGCTAAGGCCCCGGAGTGGCGGCTCAGTGTAGCAAAGGATGTGGGTATGCTGTGACAACTGGGAGGTTGGCTTAGAAGCAGCCATTCCTTTAAAGAGTGCGTAATAGCTCACCAGTCCAGCGTAGCCGCGCCGATAATGGTCGGGACTTCAAGCCGCCCGCCGAAGCAACGTCTTCCGTCCCTTCGGGGATGGAGGGGTAGGGGAGCGTTCCCATAGCGTCGAAGCCGGGGCGGAAGCCTTCCGGTGGAGCGGTGGGAAGTGAGGATGCCGGATTAAGTACGCGATAAACAGGGTGAAAACCCCTGTCACCGAAAGCCTAAGGGTTCCTGAGCCATGCCAATCAGCTCAGGGTCAGTCGGTCCCTAAGTCGAGGCCGAGAGGCGTAGACGATGGGAAACGGGTCAACATTCCCGTACCAACGGTAAGCCGTTATGAGTCTGAGGAGGGACGCAGGAGCAAGCTCACTGGCGGGTGGTGGATTTTCCGCTGCAAGGTGGTAGACGTTGCCCCGTAGGCAAATCCGCGGGGTTAGTCGAGAACCGATGCCGAAGGGGCCATTGCGGCCCCGCAAAGAGTGGGTGACGCACGCTGCCAAGAAAAGCTTCGCAGACCAGGACTGCCGTTGACCGTACCGCAAACCGACACAGGTAGGCGAGGCGAGAAGCCTAAGGTGCTCGAGTGAATTACGGAAAAGGAACTCGGCAAAATCACCCCGTAACTTCGGGATAAGGGGTGCCGGCAGTACGTGACCCCGCACAGGGGAAGCGGAGACCGGCCGCAGTGAATCGTCCCAAGCGACTGTTTAGCAAAAACACAGGTGTCTGCCAAGGCAGGAAGCCGACGTATAGACACTGACGCCTGCCCGGTGCCGGAAGGTTAAGGCGAGGGGTCAGCCGCAAGGCAAAGCTCTGAACCGAAGCCCCGGTAAACGGCGGCCGTAACTATAACGGTCCTAAGGTAGCGAAATTCCTTGTCGGGTAAGTTCCGACCTGCACGAATGGCGTAACGACTTGGGAGCTGTCTCTTCCGTAAGCTCGGCGAAATAGCAGTATCGGTGAGGATTCCGATTACCCGCGACAGGACAAAAAGACCCCGTGCACCTTTACTACAACTTGTCATTGATTGTTGGTATCACCTGCGTAGCATAGGTGGGAGCCTTTGAACCCTCGGTTTCGGCTGGGGGGGAGGCAACAGTGAAATACCACCCCTGTTTTAGCGACAATCTCACTCCGACGGCAACACCGTCGAGGACCGTGACTGGTGGGTAGTTTGACTGGGGCGGTCGCCTCCTAAAGAGTACCGGAGGCGCGCGATGGTGCCCTCAGTGCGGTCGGTAATCGCACGACGAGTGTATAAGCAAAAGGGCGCCTGACTGCAAGCGCGACGGCGCGAGCAGGGACGAAAGTCGGCTTAAGTGATCCGGTGATCCCGTGTGGATGGGTCATCGCTCAACGGATAAAAGGTACGCCGGGGATAACAGGCTTATCGCGCCCGAGAGTTCACATCGACGGCGCGGTTTGGCACCTCGATGTCGGCTTATCACATCCTGGGGCTGGAGAAGGTCCCAAGGGTCCGGCTGTTCGCCGGTTAAAGTGGTACATGAGCTGGGTTCAGAACGTCGTGAGACAGTTCGGTCTGTATCCGTCGTGGGCGTGGGAGTGTTGAGGGGACTCGTCTCTAGTACGAGAGGACCGAGACGAAGCGACCGCTCGTGTACGGGCTGTTCCGCCAGGGGCAGCGCCCGGTAGCGACGTCGCGCGGAGATAACCGCTGAAAGCATCTAAGTGGGAAACTTTCCCCAAGATGAACACTCCTGGATCTTAAGATCCCTCAAGGGCCCTGGGAGACGACCAGGTTGATAGGGCGCAGATGTACGGAGGGTAACCTCTTCAGTCGAGCGCTACTAATCGCCCGTGAAGTTTGATCTCTTCCCTGATTCCACCACCCCCATCCACCCTTCAATGCTATCAGCTATCAGCTATTGGCTAACAGTTCACACGACTGATAGCCGATAGCCGATAGCGTCAGTTTTGGCTGACGACTAGCGCGCAGGGGCCACACCCGTTCCCATTCCGAACACGGCCGTTAAGCCCTGCAGCGCCGATGGTACTGCCACTGAGAGGTGGTGGGAGAGTAGGCCGTCGCCAGCCATTCCAAAAGACAAAGCCCCTCCAGCACGCCGGAGGGGCTTTGTGCTATCGGCTACCGCCCCACCACCCAACCACCCCGCTATCGGCTATCGGCTATCGGTCTCTGGGGCTGGGGGGCTCTGCCTTGCCGAGACCGATAGCGGATAGCTGATGGCCTTGCTCAGATCTCTCGCTGCATCCGA
>DATHRW010000016.1:0-10007 GCA_035464955.1 Gemmatimonadales bacterium | reverse complement strand
CCCGACCCTAGACATCATGATGATTTACCGGTTAGACCGGTTCGGCCGGGGCGGGCACCATCGCCCCTTTGCCGATGTCGGCTTTCCGGCGGTCCGGGTCATGGAGACCAACGAGAATTACACCCGGCAGCACCAGGACATCCGAGTGGAGGACGGCATCGCCTACGGCGACGTGATCGAGGGGGTCGCTTTTGCCTACGCGGCCAAACTCACCGCCCTGAACGCAGCTACCCTGGCCTCGCTGGCTTGGGCTCCGGCTCCGCCGCGAAACGTCACGATACACGGAGCGGTTCAACCGGCCGCGCGCCTCGAGTGGGAGCCGCCCGAGGAGACCCGAGCCCTGGCGGGCTATCGGGTCTACTGGCGGGCGACCGATTCGCCCACGTGGGACCGGAGCGCTTGGGCGGGCCTGACCACCCAGCACACGTTCGAGGGCCTGGTCATTGACAACTACTTCTTCGGGGTCGCGGCCGTCGGTGCGGACGGGAGCGAGAGCGTGGTCGTGTTCCCGCAAGCGGGGCGCTAGCGTCATGCGTCCCGTCGGCCGGGCTGTGCATGAATTGCGCGCCAGGGCGTCCATGGCCGCAGCAGCGTCCGGACTCTTTTCCAGAAAGCGCCCCAGCATGCGCCGCCGAATCGGCAGGTCCGTAAGGTGGATGGCTCTCCTGGCGCTCGCCTGCACGCACGGCGAGGCGTTCACGCCGGACGTGCCGAGTGTCAACCAACCGCTCGTACCGGGCCAACCTACCCGCCTCACCCTGAACCCGCTCATCGATCTCGACGCCTCCTGGCTGCCGGACGGGTCGGGCATTCTCTATTCCTATCAGGTTCCTGGCCGCTCCGACCGCGATCGCTGCCTCGGCATCCTACCGCCGGACGGCGGAACGCGCCGACTCGAGATCTGTGACCCGCAACCGGAGACCTCCGACACCATCGACGTCTTCGGACCATCCGCCGCCTCGAGCGATGGACAGGTGGCCTACGTGGCATTCCGCGCCCGCGCGAGTGTTCACACCCCACAGTTCAGCTCGTCACTCCTGCTGGCGCCGCTGTCCGATGCCCTCGCGGCGGAGGTCCTGACGACCACTCCCTACACTCTACCAACCGGGCAGTTTCACGGGGCAATCTCCCACCTTGCGTGGCTGGACGACTCCCGGCTGGTGTATGTCGGGCAGGACATTTTCTATATCCGCATGCCCGTTGGAACCATCGGCACGGCCCCGGATACGCTGCCCACCGGGCGCGACATCGTGGTGGTCGAGCTGGGCGGATCGAGCCCGCAATTCTCCGCCGAACCCAACACGAGCCTCGCGTCGTCGGTGGTGCCGGGCGAGAACTCGAACATCATCTACTACACCGTGTCGGGTGACGCGCAGGTGTATCGGAGGGTCCTCGGCAGCGGGACCTCGACCGTGGTCCACGATTTCGGCGCCGGCACCATCGTGCGCGACGTCTCGGTGGAGGGCACCACGTTGGTCGCCATCGTCGGCGGCCGCGTCGAGTTCATCAACGACCCGGTCCTGGGCCCGGTCCAGCCGGACGAGGGCGGCGTGCTCACGATGGTCGATCTCGCAACCGGTACCCAAACCGTGCTCGACCCGAGTCCCGTGGTCGTGTACCGGCGTCCCGCCCTGTCCCCAGACGGATCGAAACTCGTGGTCGAGCGGTATCAGGTTCTCCCGGGCAGCGTCGACCGGAGAGCGGACCTCTACTTGTTCACGCTGCCATGATCGGGCCGCGCATCGGCCTACTGGTCGGGCTCGGCGTCACGCTGGGGGCCGCTTCCCTAGCGGCGCAGGCAAGTGGCGCCATCGGCGGGCGCGTGCGCGATGCCGGCACGACGCAGCCGATCGCCAATGCGCAAATCACCGTCGATGAAGGCGGCCGCGGGGCCGTCACGAGCGCTGACGGCCGGTTTCGCGTCCGGGTGATCCGAAGCGGCTTCCACACGGTCCGCGTTCGGGCCATCGGGTACCGGCCGGTTCGGCTCGATAGCGTGCTGGTCCGTGGCGGGGAGACCACGACACTCGATCTGTTGCTCACGGCCATGGCCATCGAGGTGGAAGAGCTGGTGGTCCAGGCCCGGCCCGATCCCGTGCTCGACCCGCTGGCCACGTCGGCCGAGCAGAAGGTGACAGCGGCCAACTTGAGGGAACTCCCAGTCACTACCCTGGAGGAAGGCATCGCACTCTCAGCCGGCACCGTGGGTGAGAGCTACCGCGGTGGGCGGCTCGGACAGCAGTCGTACATCGTGGACGGCGTCGGGGTCAAGAACCAACTGGACGCCTCGAGCGGCCCGCTCGGCGTCCGCATTCCGCCCGACATCCTCACCGAGGCCTCACTCGTCACCAACGGCTTCTCGGCCCGGTACGGCCAGGCTCTCTCCGGCATGATCAACGTCGTGACGCGAGACGGCGGCGAACGGTGGAGCGGCCGCGTGCTCTACGAGACGGACCGCCCGCTCTGGCAATCGTGGGACCTTGGGCTGGATCGTACCGTAGTGACTGCAAGCGGCCCGCTCGGCGGCGGGGTTCGCGTGCTGGGCGCGATCGATATCTCAGGCCGGCTCGATGCCGACCCGGTCAACGCGCCGCGGCCGGCCGATCCGCGCGACCCCAGGTACGAGCGACCGTGGATGCTGCCGCACAATAGCGGCGAGCAGATCGATGCCGTCGCGAAGGTGACCGTTCCGGTGGGCGGGCAGACCACGCTCCGCTTCTTCGGGCTCCACTCGGAAGACCAACGGCTCCTGTACGACCCGTTGTACAAGTACGACGTGGAGTTGTCACCGGGCCGACGGACCGTCGGGAACCTCCTGACGGGTCACTTCCAACATGCGTCGGGCGCAAGTGCCAAGCTTCCGTTCGTGGTGGACCTGCGGACGAGTTTCTACAATCGCACCTTCGTGCGCGGCACCCTCCAAGACTCGGTCGACTATCGGTTCGGGGCCATCACCGGCCAACGGCTCCACTTTGTGGGCGAGGACATCGCCAGGGCCCAGGATACCGTCAGTGCCATGGCACCGATTCCGGGGCTTCTCCCGCCCGACCTGAGCGACCGCACCCCGTGGGGCGTGTCGGCCTTCTTCCTAGGTCAGGGGTCCCGGGGCGAGATCGCCTGGAATCGGTTCCGCGAGTTCCGCTCACAACTCGATCTGACGCTGGGCGTCGGGGCCACCACCGACATTCTGGCCGGTGGCGAGCTGGTGACCCAGCGGGTCCAGACCTTCCAGCGGGTCCAGGGCTACGAGCCGGTGGGCGGCGCGGTGCCGCCGGCCACGGCGTCTGACTTCTCACCGCTGATCGGCGCCGCCTATGCGGAGGGGCAGGTCCGCGTGGCCGATGTTGCGTTTACCGGAGGCGTGCGGTACGACCTGTTCGATCCGGGCGCCAAGCTGCCGGGCCAGAACGTCGGCGCCCGGCAGCGACTGAGCCCGCGGGCCGCGGTGTCGACCGTCCTGGCCGGCGCCACGGTGGTCGCGAGCTACGGTCTCTTCAGCCAGCCGCCCGACTTCCAGTTTCTGGTGGACGCGGCCTTCGATGATACCACACGCACCGGCCGGTTCCGCCGCGGCAACCCGAACCTGGGCTTCGAGAAGGCGACCCAGTTCGAACTCAGCCTCCGCGCACGGCCACGCGAACATCTCTCGCTCCGGCTCAACGCCTTCGTCAAGCGACTGGAGGGACTGGTGGCATCGGTTCCTTTGGGAGTGAGCGCCGATTCGTCGGTGTTCGGCAACACCGACGTCGGCACGGTCAAGGGCGGTGAGATCATTCTCGAGCGCGAACCCTACGACGGCTTCGGCGCGCGGGTCACCTACACCCTGCAACAGGCGACGGCCACGTCCACGTCGGCCTTCCTGCTGCGACAGGCCGCCGTCATCGATCCCACGAGCGGCGACACCGTGTTCCCAGCCCGGGTCGAGTTCCCGCTCGACTTCGACCGGCGCCACGGGCTCACCATCATCCTGCAGGGGAAGATCCCTGAGACCGTAGGCCCGGTGGTGGCCGGCGTCCGCCCGCTCGCAGGACTCGAGTCCGCAGTGATCGTGCGCTATGGCTCGGGGCTGCCGTTCTCCCGGACCAATGCGGCCGGCGACTCTCTGGTTGGTTTGCCGAACGACTCGCGGCTCCCATCGCAGTCGACCATCGATCTCCTGGTCCGCCGATCGATCCGCGTGGGCGGAACGCAGGGCAGCCTTTACCTCGACATGCGGAACCTCTTCAACCGACGGAACCTGGTCGCTGTGCGGCGCGACACGGGAGAGCCCGAGTTGGACGAGCAGAGTATCAAGGATCTGGCCGAGGCGGCGTACCAGGAGCACCCGGAGGCGATTCCATACGAATCGCCGCGGTACCGGGCCCAGGCGGATCTCGACGGCAATGGGTTGATCGAGGGACAGGATGAGCTCCTGCCGCTGTTCGAGGCCGCCGCTCGGGACTTCACCCAGCCGCTCTTCGTCTACGGACCGCCCAGGCTGGTTCGGCTCGGCATCGAGATCGCGTTCTAGTAGGCTCCACACCACACCGCCAGGATGGGAACCGTCCGGCTGCAGCAGCGTCGGGCTGGCAGTTTCGCCCCGACGACCCTAGCTTCGTCAAGCCGTGAGTGGTCAGGCTCTGATTGGAACCGCAACGGGGATACGCGATGCCCGCTCTACGTTCGAACCTCCGCGCCGTGCTTCTCACGGTCATTCTCGTGGTCGCCCTCGTTGTCACCACCGTGTTGATCTATCAAGGCGACAACCCGCTGCTCCGCTCTGGCCTTGGTGTGGCACTGCTCGCGATCATCGTGTGGACGTCGACCCAGTTGCCCAGGGCGGAACGAACCAGCTGGACCACCCCGGAGGGACCGAGGCGCCGTTTTCACCTGCTCCGGAGCCAGACGGTCCAGCTGCTGGCCGAAATCCGGCGCCTGAATGGGATTGGCGAGGATGAGAAGCGCGGCTTCCGGGACCAACAAACGGCGGAGTTGGAGATGGAGGTAATCGAGGCCCGCATGCGGGAGCTACTGAGCGGGATTCGTGCGGCCGCCGGGGTGACAGCTCCCGAAGACCGGGACCAAAGCAGCGAAGCACCGACACCCGCCGAGGCGCCGTAGTTACCGAGACAGTTCCTTCCAGGACCCCTGCGCCACCTTGACACCGCTCCCACCCAACCGGGCGGTAGCCTTCTCCAGTGCGCACCTCGAGTAATAGATGTGGGTGTGGTTGAAATTCTGCTGGGCGCCGTTCAACGGATTCGAACAGAGGAGCGCCCCGTAAAGCGTGCTATAGTGCTCGAAGTCGCATCGCTTCTGGGAAATGATCAGGCCGTAGAAATTGAGTCCGGTCGTCGCATCTTGATCGAGGCGGCTATCAAATAACAGGATGCCTTGACCAATGGAGCCGGCCTGGAGCACGAGCTGGACGTTATTCGGGCTCGAGAAGTGGATGATCGGGAAATAGTCCGCGCAGGGCGATCCGGGGTTGAGCGGGTCGCCCCAGTTGTTCGAAGCCGAGGTCGCGCACTGTCCGTCGTCCACCACCGGACCGACGAACATGGTCACGAGCGAGTCAGTGTAGGTCTTGTCGGCCATGGCCACCAGATCGGCATAGCTATAGGAGCCGAACTGGGTAAACCGGGTATCGTCCATGGTGGAATCGACTCGGATGGTCGGGTTCCCCTGGAGCGCTCCTAACCCCTGCGACACCGACGTACCCGCTGATACTTCCACCGCGGGCACCGCCGGACCGGTCGAGTCGCAGGTCCAACCAGGCGGATTGCTGTCGTTACCGTTGATACTCGATGCGGTATCCTCCACCAGACTGACTGTTCCGCGCGTGGTAAACGCGGCACGAGGCAGGCGGAAGCCCGGTTTGAGCAGCACACCGATGGCGCGCTGGGCCTGTTCTGGTCCTTCGCTTCCTTCGACGGTCAGACTGAAGAGCTTGTCCCCGCCATCATCGACCCGGTGAAACACCGCGCGGAAGGCGGCGCCGTTGTCGGGCAGGATTCGCCATCCCAAGACGGCACTGTCTCCGGGGTTCGGGGTCAGGGTATCGTAGCGGGCCGAGTCCCACTCGGCGATCACTTGATGTGCGCCCGCCTCCGCAGCGTAGAACGCCTTGGTCGACTGGAGCGACCCGCCACCGGCCTGTTTCTGTTGCCCGGCGATCTGGATCGAGGTAACGGCCACCACCGAGAGCACCACGAGGGCGAGCAGCACCATCGGGAGTGCGATTCCCCGCTCTGCCGTACATGTGCGAATGGCTCGTGGGCCGTGGCATAGGAAGGTCATGATATTCTCCACTTCAGTTCCGGATCGACACGGCGAACGCCGTGGAATCATGTCGTTCAGCCACCCCGGCACCGGTCCTGACCCGCCGGAAGCTCTGGGCCCGGATGGCGATGCCTACGCGGGCCACTTGGGCACTGTCGGTCGTTTCCGCGCCGGCGGCGTCGAAGTAGTGAAATACCAGCCCACTGTCGGCCGGCGGCATCAGGGGCCCGGTCAATCGATCGTACGACTGCGCACTCATGAGCCGCCGCCCGAGCCACCACCGCCCACCCTGCTGGAAGATGCCGTACTGGGTCCGACGGAACGCGATTATGTCCGATCCGATGCCGATGCCCGCCGTGTCGCCCGGAACTACCTCGATGACTAGATCGGGCGTGGCTGTGGAGGGCGCCGCGCAAGTCGCCATCCCCACTGCCGACGGGTTGGTCCACACCGCCGCGACCTTGAGACTCTTCCAGGTGCTGCTCGCCGGACTGTAGGCCAACACGCTGTCATCGACTGTGCCCAGAAAGGTTCCGGCCGGCAGGTTGAGCGCGTAGCGCGGCAAGGTGTTGTCTTTGGCGCACGCGACGGCGTTGCCCTGAACCGCGCGGACGGTCACCGCGAACGGCCCGAGGCCGGTCAAGTCGCCGCGCGAGGCCGAGACCGCCCGGAGCTGGTCTCCCAGGAAGGCCGCAGCTCCGCGGACTGTCTCGCTCGCATCGACGGTCTGCTGCTGCAGGTCGTAGCGGCGGAGCTGCGAGATCATCACCCCGAGCACTGCCGTCATGACGATCATGCCAAGCACCAGGGCCACCATGATCTCGGCCAGGGTGAAGCCCTCGGTCGAGCCTAGGCCTCGAGACGAGCCCTTCTCGGGACAGCGGCTATTTCGAGACATAGGTCACGATGGTGTCGGCAAAGGCTTGGGACAGGACCTGGCGGTGGACCACCACCACCACGTGCCGCGGGTTGGTCCCCCTCACCACCCAGTTCACCGCATGCCCCTGAACGGAATCGGTGCCGGATTGCGAAGTGAGCGCGGCCCAGCCCAGCGACGTCAGGGAATCGACCTTGCTCTGCACGGCGGTCGCAGCCGAGGTTGACTCCTGGCCCGAGTTCAGGTTGCGAGCAGACACCGCACCCGTCGCGGCAACGCCAAGCACCACGATCGAGAAGATGGTGATGGCCACCAACACCTCGATCACGGAGAATCCCCCGGACTTGCTTCGCCGCTTGGGCGCGGGTGTTCTCATCGCAAGAGTTTCCCTAACAGCGTTATCTCGATCGTCCTCGAGTATCCCGGGAACGAGAACATGACCGTCGCATCGCCCTCCTCACAGGCCCGCACCGTGGTGGCCAGGCCCTGCGCGTCGTAGCAGAGGAGGGTCCGGGTGCTGGACATACTCGCCGTCGGGTCCTGGATCTGCCGAACGGGACCGACGGTATCGATTACGCCGCCGCCGGCCATGCTGGTGTCGACCTCGATCCAGTAGCGGCGCGCCGCGGCGTCTATGTGAAGTTCCGCGACGCGACCTCGCCGCACCGCGGTCGCCGTGGCCAGTGATTGGGCCGCAATGAACTCGTTGACAACCGAGCGTTGGCTCAAGAACCGCCGCTGGGAGGCCATCCGCGGCGTGGCAATGAGCGCCACCATGCCGACGATCACCATCGCCAGCACCAGCTCGGTGAGACTGTAGCCCCGGTTTCCCATCAGGCTCCCAGAGTCAAAGAAATAGACACTTCCACGCAGCCTATTCATGGCACGGCCTATGCCATCGGCGGCACAATAGTTAAGACACATTCTTACAAAGACTTAGATTCATTCGTATCCCAGCGGTGCAGCATCTCATTGTCCTTCCAGAACCGCATTGTGAGAGGCATCACCAAAGTCCATCGACGCCTCATCTTTTGACACCGGGTAACTTCCACGATCGCACGGTGTTAGCAGTCTCCGGCGCCTTGAATTGGGCTGCAAGGCAGGCCCCCCCCGGACGAGGGTGGTGCCTCAGCCGGTGTGTCATCGGTGCGTCAATGATTTGTGATCCAGCTCACGTTGTGCGGGATGCTCGGGCCGGCAACGAGAAGAGAGCGCTGGCCTGGGGGGCGGAGGCCGAGGGTCTGCTAGCGGTGATTGGGCCTCCACACCAGCTCGGCCTGGTTTTGGAACCGGATGAGCGGCTCGGGGCCGGGCTCGTAATAGAAGGCCAGCTCGAGCGGGGCATCCTCCGACCCATACTGGATCTGGATGAGGCTGGCATTCTCCGTTCGCCCTCTGCGCCGCACGCGGGTGATGGGGTGGATCTGAAAGTCCGTCTCCCCCTCACCGACCTGGAACACCAAGGCATCCTCGGCGATTTCGAAAGTCCGGTCGGCGTACCCGGCGGCGGTGGTCTGCCAGATACCGACGAGGTCGGGAGGCAGGGGCTCGCGCCGGGTTGGAACGATGGATACCATCAGCGCGGCAAAGGCTACCAGACCGCTGGCCGCCAGGGAGTAGGACCAAATGCGGCGGCGGCGCTGCTGGGCCTTGGTGAGTGCTGGCTTGGGGCGGTCCGGCCCCCACACCACGACCGATACGAGGTTCAGGATCCGCAGATAGAAGTTAGGAATGTACAGGTACTCGGGATCCTTCCATTCCTTCTTGCCGAGCAGGAACACCCCGCCCAGCCTGTTGAGGAATTCTCCCAGGTCCCATTTGGCAGAGAGATCCCCGTCGGCCAGGGCAACATAAGGCCCGGCGGGCTCGGGCTTCTCGTCCTCTTCTTCCTCGAGGAAATCCAGCCAGCCTTCGTCGGGTGCCATGGTGGTCCTCGGGGCTCGTCCGGGAATGCTTGGGCTCCAGAAGTCGCCCACATTTAGGGTCCAAAAGACGCCTGATTTTAGAGCAGGAGATGTGCCAGAGTGCTGTCTGCTCGCTCGCTGTGCAAAGGTGTCGAGCAGCCCCCAAAGCCTTTGCACAGTGCACGGGAGGGATGTCTAAGGCGCCGTTGCCCCGACCTCGGCGACGAGGTCCGGAAAGAACACGGAGAAGTCGCGTTGCAGGGCATCATAGTGCTGTTCGAGATCGACCACGGCACCGGCCAGGTCCACGTTCCGCTCGAACCGCGCCCTGAATCGGCGTGACATCCGTTCCAGGATGAGGCCGATCCCCTCGACCGAGCCATAGCTCGACAGCCAGTCCTGGACCGCCATGCGCTCGGTGACCCATCGCATGGCCGGTGGCATCAGGTGGGTATGATCAGCAAAGGTTTGGTAGACGTGCGCGATGAACTGAGGCAGAGGGTCAGGGTGATAGCGATCCCAGGAAACCGACAGGAAGTGGTCATAGAACACGTCGATCAGGATGCCGGAGAAGATCCCATGCCGGCCGCGGATCCGGCCCTTGCTCTCGCGGAACACCGGATGGCGGTCGGTGTAGATATCGACGCGGTGGTGGAGGGCGGCTCCCGCCCGAACGGCGGGGTCGAGTTCGTCGGTCGGCGGACCTACTCCGCGAACCAGGTCGGGCAGGAGGTTGCCAATGAGGGATCCGGGGGAGTCCTCCGCCAGGTAGAGGTGGGCCAAAAAGTTCACTCGGCCCGGGCCCCCTCACCCCCATCCCTCCCCATGGCGGCCGCTCGTCGGTGCTCGGCCAGATCGCGCTCGTCCAGCTTGGCCTCCCGGGTACTCCACCGGACAAAGACCGCCAGCATGGCAAGCCAGATAATCGGATCGCCGGCCTTCATCAGGAGCCCGGCTGCCTGCTG
>DATHRW010000015.1:0-4297 GCA_035464955.1 Gemmatimonadales bacterium | reverse complement strand
GGCCCGACTCGCGCTTGATCACTATCCCGATCATGAGGCCCTTGCCGCGGACTTGGGCGACATGCGGCGAGCCGATCTTCCGGAGCTCTGCCATGAGCCAGCTGCCCAGCTCCTGCGCCCGTTCGGGGAGTTGCTCATCGACGATTATTGGGAGGGCGGCCTGCGCTATCGCCGCGCCCAGCGGGTTCCCGCCGAAGGTCGAGCCGTGGTCCCCGGGCTGGAACATGTCCATCACCGCCCGATCGGCCAGCATGGCCGACACCGGGTAGAAGCCACCGCTCAGCGCCTTGCCCACCACCATGACGTCGGGCCGCACGCCTTCCCAGTCACAGCAGAACAACTTGCCCGTCCGACCGAGCCCGGTCTGAATCTCATCGGCCACCAGGAGCACGTTGTGCTCACGGCATATGTCGGCCGCCGCCGCGAGGTACCCATCCGGAGGCACAATGACGCCGCCCTCACCCTGGAGCGGCTCGAACAGAAACGCGGCGGTATTCGGTGTGATGGCGGCGCGCAGCGCCTCGGCGTCGCCGTAGGCAATCACCGGAAATCCAGGCGTTGCGGGGCCGAAGTCACCGCGCGAACCGGGATCGTCTGAAAACGAGATGATGGTGGTGGTGCGCCCGTGAAAGTTGTTGTGGCACACGATGATCTCGGCCTTTTCGCGGGGGATGCCCTTCACGCGATAGCCCCAGCGCCGCACGGCCTTGATGGCCGTCTCGACCGCTTCCGCCCCTGTGTTCATGGGCAGCACCTTCTCGTAGCCCGTGACCTCACACAGCAGTTTGAGGAACGGCCCCATCTGATCATTGTGGAACGCGCGGGAGGTTAGGGTCAGCCGATCGAGTTGGTCACGGGCGGCCTGCAGAATGGCGGGATGGCGGTGTCCCTGGTTCACGGCCGAGTAGGCGGCCAGGCAATCGAGGAACTTGTTGCCCTCCACGTCCCACACCCACGCGCCCTCCCCGCGGCCGATGACCACCGGCAGTGGGTGGTAGTTGTGGGCGCCGTAGTGGTCGACCTCGGCGATGAAGTCGGCGGTTGTCTTGGTGTCGGTAAGAGTCGTCATGATCGGCTCTGTTCTTTCTGATGAAGTGCCGTGGTTGAGGCCCCACCCGCCCGGCCACGTGCGAGCACCGACCGGGCTTCCTCCATCTCCCGCCGAACCTCCGCGGGAGACGTGGACCCGTAGGTCCGCTTGGATTCTATACTCCCTTGGGCGGTAAGCAATTGCCGGTCGATTCCGGCCGCGCCAAGCGCCGCCAACTCTTGATCGGTGGCTTCCGGCAGGCCTCGACCGGATGCTTCCAGAGTCTGAATGAACCGGCCGACGGCGTGATGGGCCGTGCGGAATGGGACGCCGCGCCGGACCAGCTCTTCGGCCAGATCGAGCGCCGTCGAGAAGTCCGGTCCATCCATGCGGGCTGGTTTGAATTCGATGGAGGCGATCGCGCCGGCCATGACTCGGGCTGAATCCCGAGTCGTGTCCGCGGCACGGAACAGTGGCGCCTTGTCTTCCTGGAGATCCCGGTTGTAGGCCAGCGGCAGCCCCTTGAGGAGACCGTGCAGGGTGATGAGATCACCGGCCACCGTGGCTGCCTTGCCCCGGACCAGCTCGGCCACGTCGGGATTCCGTTTGTGGGGCAGCGCCGACGACCCCGTGCTCCACGCATCGGCCAGTCGGGCCCGGCCGAATTCCTCTGAGGACCATAAGACCACCTCCTCGGCCAGACGCGACAGGTGGGTCATGATGAGGGCGCACCCCGAGACGAATTCGATGGCCCAGTCGCGGTCCGCTACGGCATCGATCGAGTTGCCAGCGACCGCTGCGAACCCGAGCCGTTCAGCCGTGGCGTGCCGATCGAGCGGGAACGACGATCCGCAACAGGCTCCCGCCCCGAGCGGGCAGCGATCAGCACGGCGGCCGGCGTCTTCCAGCCGTCCGAGATCGCGCTCCAATGCCTCGAAATGCGCATGGAGATGATGGGCCAGCAGCACCGGCTGAGCCCGCTGGAGATGGGTATAGGCCGGAACGATTGCCGCGTGGTATTCTGTGGCTTTGGTCATCAGGGCGTCTTGGACGTCGCGGACCGCCCGCTCGATTTCGAACGAGGCATCCTTGAGCCAGAGCAGCACGTCGGTCACGACCTGATCGTTTCGGCTTCGCCCCGCGTGCACCTTGTACCCCGTCTCTCCAGTCAACGCGACCAGTCGGGCCTCCACCGCGCTGTGAACGTCCTCGGGCATCGGTGTCGCGTCGGCCGCAGGCGGGAAGGCACCAGTCCGCACTTCAGCGGCGATCTGCGCGAGGCCGGTGAGGATGGTGTCGTACTCAGCGGAGCTCAACACGCCGGCGTCCTGCAGTGCGGCAGCGTGGGCCTTTGTCCCTGTGAGATCGTACAAGACGAGGCGTCGGTCGACACCGAGCGATGACGAGAATCGACGCAGCGTGTCGTCCAGTTCTTCTTGAAAGCGACCGCCCCACAAATCGCTCACGCGAGTGCCACCTTGCGGCGCTTCGGGACCGGAGCTGTGAGGCTCTGCCGTCGCGTGCTGGCCACGCGGCTCGGCAGACCGAAGATTTCGATGAACCCGCGGGCGGACTCATGGTTGAAGGCGTCACCGGCGGCGTAGGTTGCGAGTGCCGGATCGTACAGGGCGTTGGCCGAGCGCCGCGCAACGGGTGTGACGTGGCCGCGATGAAGCGTGACCTTCACCTCCCCGGTGACCGGCTGCACCGCCTGGTCCACGAAGGCGGCAATCGATTCCCGAAGGGGCGTGTACCAGAGGCCATCGTACGTGAGACGAGCCAATTCTTGCCCCAGGGCGGCCTTGGCGCGCCGCGTCTCGCGGTCGAGGGTCAACTGCTCCAGTGCCTGCCGCGCGGCGTGCAGGGTCACGGCGGCCGGGGCCTCGTACACTTCGCGGGACTTGATACCGACCACCCGGTCTTCGATCATATCGATGCGTCCGACTCCATGTGCTGCGGCGCGCTCGTTCAACTCGCTCAGGAGCTGGACGCCCCCGAGGGCCCGTCCGTCGAGGGCGCAGGGTATGCCGTGCTCGAAGGCGATGGTGACCGGTTCCGGCGTGGCCGGAGCACGCTCGGGGTCGACCGTCATCTGCCAGCAGTCGCGTGGCGGTTCCGCCCACGGGTCTTCCAGCTTGCCCGCCTCGATCGAGACGCCCCAGATGTTCTCGTCGATGGAGTAGGGCGATTTCTTGGTCGCCGTGACGGGAATGTGGTGCGCCTTGGCCCAGGCGATCTCTTCCTCCCGGCTCTTGAGTTCCCAACTCCGGACCGGGGCCAGGCAATGCAGATCGGGCGCCAGCGCCGCGACCCCGACTTCGAAACGCACCTGGTCGTTCCCCTTGCCGGTACACCCGTGAACGATGGCATCGGCCCCGACCTCGCGGGCCACTTCCACGAGTCGCTTCACAATGAGGGGACGACCGATGGCCGAGCCCAGCGGGTAGACTTCCTGATAGAGCGCTCCCGCCTTGAGGACCGGCCACAGATAGTCGCGAACGAATTCCTCGCGGAGGTCTTCCACGTAGGCGGCACTGGCGCCGCAGACGAGGGCCTTCTCCCGAACCCCGACCAACTCGCGTTTCTGCCCAAGGTCGGCGCTAACGGTGACCACCTCGGCGTCGTAATGGACCTGGAGCCACTTGAGAATGACGGAGGTGTCGAGCCCACCGGAGTAGGCGAGTACGAACTTGGGCATAAGCGTGTCTCGGTGTGGTCTAGAGTTGGAGGAGTGGAATGGACTAGACGATACTGAGCAGCGCCGCCAGACGCTGCCTCAGCGTTGCAGTTTGCTTGACGCGCCGGGGGTGGACGATCACCGTATCATCGCCGGCCAGGGTGGCGAGGATCTCGGGCATGGCGAGGGAATCGAGGTACACGGCCACGCCCTGGGCCCGGCCTGATAACGTGTGCACGGCGACCGCCACTTCGTTCGCGTCGATACCCGTGACCTCGCTCGCAGCGAGGCGGCGGAGTTGTTCGGGAGGAGTGGCCGCGTGCAGTCCACCGTTACCGCCTGACGGTAGGTAGCGGTAACTCACCCCGGTGGAAACCCGGGTGACGCGAAGCTCCTTGAGATCCCGCGATAGCGTCGATTGGGTGACGCGAATGCCCCCCGCCGCGAGCTTCGCGGCGAGATCATCCTGGCTGGCAATCGGCGTCGCCCCCAGGATTTGGAGGATGGTACGTTGGCGGCGAGTCTTGTCGGTCGTATCGGTCATGGCCCTCGGGTCGATGGTCGTGTCCTGGCGTGCCCGAGCGCCCGGT
>DATHRW010000014.1:0-11991 GCA_035464955.1 Gemmatimonadales bacterium | reverse complement strand
CCTCCCGCATGAACCGTTCGAGCCGCTCCATAAAGGGCCGCGCCCTCGCCTCCTCTGCCGGATCGATTTCGGGGAACGGGTGGACCAGGTGGAGCAGGAACGAACCTTCGAACAACTGCCGGACGAAGCTCGGGGCCTGCCACTCCTTTTCCCGCGCGGCCTCGGCGACGTCCCGGGCCTCCTGCTCGGTTGCTAACTGGCCCTCCGGGCTCGGGTGCGGTGCGGGTGCGGTGATGACGTCGGTCATGGGTTGGTCCTGGTAGGGGGTCGTTGTGCCATTGTTAGGTAATCGAAAGGGGCGCCGATGCGCGACGTCGCATACCGTGCATGACGAGGTCTACAACATGCCGCTTGCGGGCATCGAGAAATTCCTGGTTGCCGGGATCGATGCCGAGGGCCCGCATGATGGTTTCGGAGTGGACCAACGGGAACCAACAGAGCCCGATCACGCTCAGCAGGAGCTGACTCGCATCCACGCCCCATTCGTCCTCCAAGTCCAACTCCTCGCGCAGAGCATCTAGCGCCTCCTGGGCGGCTTCCAAATGCGGCGGGAGCTCTTGGAGGTGCTTGCCGCCGCTCAAGGCCTCCCACTCGATCAGGCGAACGAGATTGGGGTTGGCCGTGATGAAGTCGAAATAGTCCGAGACCACGCCTGCCAGCACGACTTCAGCTCTCTTGCCGCTCGATAGGGTACGGCGCCGGCCCTCACGCACGGCTTCGCGGACGGCGGCGAAACATCGTTCGAGCACCGCGCGGTACAGATCGGCCTTCGAACCGAAGAAGTAGCCCGGCGTGGCCCTAGACACGCCGGCCATCGCCCCGACCTCCTGCAGGCTGGTCGACTCGTATCCTCGCGCGGCAAACAGCTGCTCGGCGGCATCGAGGATGGCCTCCCGCGTGCGCACCGGATCCCGCGTCCGATCGGTTGTTGATGTGACACCCGCCATAGCGCTCCATAACTTGCTAGCTGTCCAGCAAGTTATCGAAGTGCTGGTCCGGCCACAATGGGGGGCACGGGCGCAGTCTTCCTTCCTCCTTGCAACTCTCTGCTCCCCACGGCGCAAACCTCGATGTGAAAGTCACCTAAAGTATTGTATTGTTTGAATGTAACGAGGATCATCCGGCGGCCTGATTCCTGCGGCCTGCTGCCAGAGTGACTCCAGACCGTTGTCTCCAATGCCGGGCGCCGCTCGCCCGAGACGCCGCGTTCTGTTCCCAGTGCGGGGCCCTGGCTGCCACCAAGGTGACCGGCGCGGCCGAGCGCCCGGAACTGGATGACGAGATTCAGTCGAGGCTATCCCGGGCTCTCGGACCCAAATACGGCGTACGGCGCCTCATCGGTCGCGGCGGGTTCGCCGAGGTGTACGAGGTCTGGGATGAGGAGCTTCACCGCCGGCTGGCCGTCAAGGTCCTGCGACCGGGCATGGCGTGGACCGAGGGGATGCTGGCGCGGTTCAAGCAGGAGGCTCGCGCGGTCGCGCGTCTCACCCACCCCAACATCCTGCCGATTCACTTCGTGGGTGAGGGTCATGGTCTCGTGTACTACGCCATGCCCTACATCGAAGGGCAGTCGCTTGCGCAGATGATCCGCCACACCGGCGCGCTTCCGTGGAAGACGGCTGCGGGCTACGCGATCAGCCTGTTGGGCGCTCTGGAGCACGCCCACGAGCGGGGTCTGGTTCACCGCGATCTCAAGCCGGACAACATCATGATCGACGCCACCACGGGCCGTGTGCTGTTGGTGGATTTCGGGATCGCCAAGCGGCTCGATGGAGGAAAGAGCGAAACGCAGGCCGGATTCGTCGTAGGCACACCGCAGTATATGAGTCCGGAACAAGCGCTGGGCCAGGCAGATCTCGACGCCCGCTCCGACATCTACTCGTTCGGTGCCGTTCTGTTCCAGGTGGTGACCGGCATGCCGCCGTTCGACGGGGATTCCTCGCAGGAGATCGTGGGCAAGCACATCGCTGAGCCACCGCCGATTGCCTCCGTACGCGATGCCGGCATTCCGCGCTGGATGTCCGACGTGATTGTCCACTGTATGGCGAAGAAGCCGGCGGCCAGATTCCAGTCGGCCGACCGGGTGATCGAAGCTCTCAACCAGGGCCTCGCAGTGGGGGGCGGCAAGACGCCGGCCACGGATCGCGCCGGCGCCGGCGTCGGCGCGGACCAGCCCACGGAGATCATGACCACGGGAGGGCAGGCGGTTGCCGTTCCGCGCTCCACGGCCCACCGCCGCTCGTGGAACAGGCTCCGCTCACCGCTCGGTGTCGTCGTGCTGGTCCTGCTCTTAGCCGGGGCGGCCGGCAGCGTGCTCCGGCTGACGAGACCCACCCTGATCTTCAGCAATCGCCTGGTGCATCCGATCCGTCTGGTGGTGAACGGGAATGAACACCAGGTGGCGGCCAGCAGCGAGTTCCGGCTGCGACTTCCGCGTCGGCAGGGTCTGACGGCCCAGTGGTACATGGAGCGAATAAAGCGGTCGGACGGGAGTGCGGTTGGCGCCGGGCTCCAGGGGACCCTGGTGGAGGACATGCCTCAGGGCAGGATCGAGTGGGCCGCCGATGTGAACGATGCGGCGGATGTGCTCTTCGCTCCGCTCATCACCAACATGACCGACGCACCGCTCCGTCTCACCGTCAATGCCGGGCTCGCGGATGCTGAGGACTGCACCTGCACCGTGCCGCCGGGGGCCACCCGCGCCGTCATCGGGTACTACCCGCTCTTCACCAATTCCACCGTGGAAGCCAGGACCCCGGAAGGACGGGTGGCCCGCTTCAAAGACCTTGGGCCGAAGGTCGATCCCCGGATCGGGGCGATCGGGCTCAGATTCGAGCCGAAGGACTTCGGTTGGCCGGACGAGCTCCAGCGCCGCTACTAGGGGTCCGTGCAGGGGGTGTCGCGGTGGAGGCTTCGCCTTCCCCGCCGGATGCCAGTCGAGTCCGAAGCTGACTTCCCGGCGTTACGGCGTTGAAGCCGTATTTCGACCGGGCCCGGTCGACCGCGGTGGTCAACGTGCGCAGGCGTTGGCGGTCCGGTGGCTCGAACAGGTCGGCCGGCGCGGCTGGCGCGAGGTTGGTAGCCGCGACCCCGATCAGGCGTACGCCTTTCCCCCGACGTTCAACCTCGCCGAAGGCTGCTCGAAACAACCCGCGCACGGCCTCCCACATCTCGCGGTCCAGATCGGTCGGGACCCTGAAGGTGCGCTGCCGCGTCACGGTGCGGAAATCGCCGTGGCGAAGCTTGAGGGTCACCGTGCGCGCCATGAGCGCGTCCGCTCGAAGCGCCGCCGCCACCCGCGCGGTCATGAGTTCGAGCCGTCCCTCGAGCCGGTCCCGGTCCGTCACATCGGTCGATAGCGTCGCTTCCCGGCTGACCGATTTGGGCATCCGGGAGTTTCGCAGGGCCACGCCGCCGTAGCCGTGGGCGCGGAGTTTCAGGAGTTTCGCCTGGTCCGGATGTACCAGGCGCTCGAGTGCTGTGAGGTCGAGTTCCTGGATCTGGTGGACGTCCGTGAGGCCCAAGCCGGTCAAGCGCTGAGCGGCCTTGGGGCCGATGCCCGGGATAGCGCGGAGCGGCAGGCCGGCCATGAAGCCCTTCTCCCAACCGGAGCGCACTTCCAACAAGCCACGCGGCTTTGCCATTTCCGAGGCGATTTTTGCGATCATCCGGTTGGGACCGATCCCGATGCTTGCGTCGAGCCCCGTCTCTTGCTTCACCGCATTCCGGATCTCCTCGGCCACGGGCAGGAGCGAGCCAGGATGCAAACGGTCGGTGCCCGAGAAATCCAGGTAGGCCTCATCGAGCGATGCCATGACCACCACCGGCGAGTATTCCTGGAGGATTCTTCGTACCGCCTTGGACGCGGCCCGGTAGTGCTTGAACTCTCCTTGAACGAACGTCGCCTCGGGGCAGAGCCGCACCGCCTGTGCGATCGGCATGCCTGAGGCAATCCCGAAGCGCCTGGCGCCATACGAGGCCGACTGCACGACGCCGCGTTGGTCACGGCGCCCGCCAACCACGAGCAGATCGACCTCGCAGAGCTCGGGATTCTGGTGCCGACACACTTCGACGAAGAAGGCGTCGAGATCGATGTGGAGTATCCGGGTCGTCACAGCGGATGATTCCCTTTGGACGAGTCCGCGAGGGACATCGCCCCTGAGTACTTAGACCAGGTGGATCGCGGTCGCCTTGACCGTCGCCACGATGCGATCGCCCGCTGCAAGCCCCATGGTCTCGGCCGACTGGGTGGTCACCGCGGCGAGCAGCCGTCGGCCCGCGTCGAGATGCACGTAGGTCAGCGGACCGGCGCGCTCCATGCTGAGCACGACTGCGGCCAGGTGGTTCCTGGCCGAGCTGGCATGGGACTCCCGGCTCAGGACGAGGTCTTCCGGCTGAACGACTGCGTGAGCCGGACCTTCACGGTCGGCGATGACGTCGAGCGCCAAGCCATCGCTCCGGAATTCTGCGGGAAATGTTCTTGTGTCGATGCCAGCCGAACCGCTCCGGGTCACCATTCCCGCGATGACATTGGCTGCCCCAATGAAGCGCGCGACAAACGCCGAGTTTGGATATCGAAACACCTCTTCTGGTGTCCCGCGTTGGACGATCGCTCCGTCCGCCATGACCGCAACCACGTCCCCGAGTCGAAGCGCCTCATCGAAATCATGGGTGACTTGGAGCACCGTGATGCCCTGGCTCTCGTGAACGGTCCGAAGCAGGTGCCGCATGTCCTGGCGCGTGGCCGGGTCGAGCGATGCGAAGGGCTCGTCCAATAGCAGCGTGTGCGGGCGCGGGGCCAGGGCCCGGGCAAGCGCCACCCGCTGCGCCTCGCCGCCGCTCAAATGCCGCACCCCACGCTCCAGGAGGTGCTCAATGCCTAGACCGGCCGCCAGCTCGTGCACCCGTGCCTGCCGTTCCGCCTTCAGGTGCCGGGACTGCGTCAGGCCGTACCCGATGTTGTCCGCAACGGAGAAGTGCGGGAAGAGGTGGTAGCGTTGGTACACCACTCCCACCCCCCGGCGTTCGGGCGGGCGGTTGGTCACGTCTTCACCTTGCACGGTAATTCGGCCGCTCTTGATCGGCGCAAGTCCCGCCACCGCCTCCAGCAGGGTCGTCTTACCCGAGCCGCTCGGCCCGATCACGAGGCCGTATCCACCCCGCGGGACATCGAGGGTGATGTCCCGCAACTCGAACGTGCCCACACGGAGCCCCACCGCTTCCAACCGAATCACTCGAGCTCCCGGGTGTCGAGCAGCCGGACAATGGCGAAGACGGCCAGGGCGACCAGCAGGAGAATGACCGCGGCGGGAATGGCCGCCCCCAACCCGAAGGACGTGAACCGATCGAACACGAAGACGCTCGCCACCTTGGGATTGTAGGTGATCACCACGATCGCCCCGAATTCGCTCACGCTTCGGGCCCACGCGAGAACGGTCGCCGCCAAGACTCCCCGTCCGGCCAGGGGGAGCGTGACCCTGCGAAAGGCGGTCCACGGGCGGTCACCCAGCGACCGAGCCACTCGTTCGAGGTGCGGGTCCACGGCAGCAAAGGCCTCTCGGGCCCCGCTGACCAGGATCGGCGCCGACACGAACAACATGGCCGCGACGATGCCGGGAACATGACTGACGAATTCAAGGCCAAGCTCGGCCAACGCGCCTCCGAGCGGTGAGCGCCGACCGAGAAAGAGCACCAAGGCGATCCCGGCGACAGGGTGGGGAACAACTACCGGTAGGTCGATGATGCCTTGGAGCAATCGTCGGCCGGGAAACCTGGTCCGTGCCAGTAAGTACGCGAGTGGCACACCCAGGACGATGCCGATGGCGGTGGCGGTCGTAGCGGTGAACAGAGTGAGCGCGATAGACTGGCCCAACTCGGGGTCTTGAAATGCTGCCAACAGGCCAGCGGGCGATGCCCTGAACAAGAGCCGGAGCAGTGGCCCGACGATGAACAAGACCAGCACCGCGCCAAGGCCCGCGGTGAGGAGGTGGCCCCATTGCATCCGTCGCATCAGTTACGGCCTCGTTCGCGCCAAGTCCAGGATGGGCTCGGTCCAGCCTTGAGAATTGGCAGCATTCGGGTAAGACTCACCAGATCCTCGCGCGAGGTCGTGTTTCCAGCCGAAATCCCCACCCCTTGGAGATAGAAGATGAAGCTCAGCGCCGCAATGCAGGACGCAATGAACCAGCAGATTCGAGTTGAACTCGAATCGGCCTACCTCTACTTGTCGATGGCAACTTTCTTCAGCCCGAAACATTTGGGCGGGCTCGCCCACTGGATGCGGATCCAAGCACAGGAGGAAATTAGCCATGCCATGAAGTTCGTCGACCATGTCGAGGACCGTGGCGGCCGCGTGGCGCTCCAGGCCCTTGCCCAGCCGCGGCTCGAATTCGCGTCAGCGCTGGAGGCCTTCGAGTTTGCCGCCTCTCATGAAGCGGCCGTGTCGGCCCAAATCCATAGCCTGTACGACCTGGCCGCGAAGGAACGCGATTACGCAAGTCAGGCTCTCCTCCAGTGGTTCATCACCGAACAGGTTGAAGAGGAGAAGACCGCGAGTCAAATCGTTGAGACCCTTCGGATGGTAGGAGACAGCGCGCCCGGGCTCTTCATGGTCGATAAGGAACTCGCGAGTCGCGGGTCGGCACCGGCCTAGTCGGCCGACTGTACTTCTCTATGCGAATCGGCTTTCTCGGGCTGGGGGCGATTGGACGCCCCATGGCGAGCCATCTGGTCGACCAGGACCTGATCGTCTGGAACCGAACCTCATCAGTGGCCCGTGCATTCGCGGCCCATTATGGGGTTGAGTGGGCGGACACGCCGCGGGCCCTCGCCCACCGCGTCGATGCCGCCATTACTTGCCTCCCCACCTCGGCCGAGGTGGCCGATGTGCTCTGGGGGCCGGCCGGCCTGGCGGCAGGACTGGCGTCGGGCAGCTTGGTGGTTGATTGCACGTCGGGCGACCCCGCCAGGTCCAGGCGGATAGCCGAGGACCTGGCCCGAGGTGGAGTCGGTTTCGTGGACGCCCCCGTGAGCGGAGGCACCAATGGGGCAGAGGCCGGGACCCTCACCGTGATGGTTGGAGGGACCGATGCGGCGTATGCCCGTGCTACGGTGATTCTTTCGGCGTTCGCGTCGAGGGTCGAGCACGTCGGACCCGTTGGCACAGGGCACGCCCTCAAGGCCGTGAACCAGGCCCTGCTGGCCACCAACATCCTGGCGCTCGGCGAGGGTCTCGCGGCGCTGGTCAAGGCGGGTGTCCCGGCGGCCCGCGCGGTGCAGGTGCTCAATGCCTCGAGCGGGCGGTCTTTTGTGAGTGAGCGGTTGATCCCCGACCGGGTGCTCTCGGGCGCGTGGCCCGCCACCTTCCGGCTCGCCTTGCTCGACAAGGACGCCTCGATCGCCTTGGCCGTACTCGAGGAGGCCGGCGTTCGAGGCCCGGTGCTCCACCGCGTGAGCGAGTTGCTGCACCACGCGCGCAATGAGCTGGGCGAGGAAGCCGACTACCTCGAGGTCATCAAGCTGAACGAGCGGGAAGTCGGCGTGGAGATCAGAGAATGACTCCGCACAATTCAGGCGCATCGTCCCGATGAGCGGCATCACGCCACCTGCGGGGCCCGTGCTCGTGCTCGTCGAGCCGCAAGACATCGTCAACATCGCAAGCGCCGTCCGAATCGCCAAGAACTTCCTGATCGGTCCGATCCGGTTGGTGCGACCGCGGGTGTTCGATGCCTATCGCATTGAGGGTATTGCCCACAATACCGCCGACGTCGTCGAGCAGATCGAGCTTCACGACGACCTCGGCTCCGCTCTCGGGGATTGCGTCTATTCCGTGGCGCTCACGGCCAGGGAGCGGGCGGCGAAGCGGCAGACCCTCACGCCATGGGATGCGGCAGGAGAACTGAGCCGACGGCGCGTCGAAGGGCCAGTGGCAATGGTCGCGGGTCGGGAAGACAAGGGATTGACCAACGCCGAACTCGATTCATGCCACGGAATGGCGGTGATTCCGACGTCTCCCGCCTACCGCTCGCTCAACCTGGCGCAGGCCGTGGCCATCATGAGCTACGAAGTCTGGCGGGCACGCACCGAAGACCGCGTGGTTCGCAAACCGCCGCGCCGGGCGGCCGGTCCTGCTCCGGGCGCTCAATTGGACCGGCTCTTTGCCGATTGGGAGCGCGCGCTCTGGGCCATCGATTTCTTCAAGACGCGGCAACCGGACGCGGTGCTACGGTCGCTGCGCGAGATGGTCTTCCGTGCCGACTTGGATGGACGCGAGGCGGCGCTCTTCAGGGCCATGGGCATCGAAGTATACCGCTACTTGGAGCGTGTCGGCGCGCCGGTCGCGGGCCTGAACGCGTCCGAAGACCAAAACGAGCGGTGATACGGGGCCGCCGCATCACCGCTCTGGCTCGCCGGTCCTTCCGGGCCCAACGCAGTCGCAACGTGCTCTCAGACCACGGCCGGGGGCGAGTTCTCTGGATTGGTATTGGAGACGATGGGGTCCATGCCGCAGTGCACAGGACCGGGGGTCCTCATTACCTTCTCAGGTGCATTGCCGGGGCCCTCGTTTCGAACTGGAGCGTCTGCGTGGGGAAATCATCATCTTTCTGGAGGAGCAACCTCTACCAAGACCCCTCCGCCCCGCCAGTTCCATATGCTCCATACAAGCAACTTCCTACCAACACTGCAAAGCGATTCCGCCTGCTTCGGGAGGGTCTCAAGGGCGAAAAGGGTATCGGCGAGAACGTACGATACCTGGGACCCAAGTGGCACTGGGCCTGGGAGTATGTGCTGGGCAGCCGGAAACTGTGCTGGCTCCATGTCATGGAATCGGGCGTCAGCGCCACATTTACCCTCACTGATTACGAGGGGCGCAAAGCCGGTGAGCTGGCCCGCTTGAACGCAGAGGTGAAACAAGCCATTCGCGAGGGACAGCGAACCGGCCCGGTCAAGTGGTGCACGATCGACATCACCGACAAGCGGGTTGCCGACGCGTTTCTCGGATTCATTCGGAAGAAGATGGGATGGGTCCGAACCGAGACGCCGACGCTGGCGAACCGGCGAGTATCCGGCGGGTGACGGTCGCGTGGCGGGGGCAGTTGGAAGGGTGAGTTGGGTCCGCGCGCCGCTGGTCGTGGCGCGGGTGAGACGGTTAGGGTTGTCACACCGGTGAAGGGTCGTATACTATTGCGTCGCGGGTGGCCCGGACGGCCGAACGGAGCGCGCGAAACTCCGCCCCGCGATTCACTTTACAGCTGATTCTCCATTCTCGACCGCGACCGATTATGCGCAAGCTGGTATTGGCCCTAGGCGGTAGTGTGGTGTTTGCCCTGGTTGCCTTGCCCATTTGGCGGGGGGCCACGGGAGCGCAGGCAGGTGCGGTGGCGATGGACTCGACCACGGCATGGGTTCTTGCCGCCGGCGACACCGCGGGACTCCCTGGCCCGCGCCAGCCCATTTTTTTCCGTCACGACGTCCATGCGGGCCAATACAAGATTCCTTGCCAGTACTGTCACTACTCCGTCAGCGCGTCGTCGGAGCCCGGTATTCCGAGCCTCCAGACATGTATGGGATGCCACTTGGTTCTGGCCGGCGCCGACAGCGCCACGCGGACCGAAATCCAAAAGGTGCGAGACGCGTACAACGAAAAGAAGCCCATGGAGTGGGAGCGGGTCCATGCGCTTGCCCGCCACGCCCGCTTTCCTCACATGAGCCACATCAAAGTCATGGGACCGAACGCGTGCGGCAGTTGTCATGGTGATGTTGCCCGAATGCCCCAACTCTTCAAGGTCAACAACATCTCGAACATGGGGTGGTGCATCGACTGCCACGTGGCCATGGACAAGTCCCGCGATTGCTCGGTGTGTCACTACTAATGACCACCGCCACCTAGGCGAGGAGACTCGATGGCCAAGGACGATACTCCGAACCCAAGCGACGGCATGGACCGGCGGCGGTTTCTCACCGTGCTGGGCGTCGCGGGAGGCGGTAGCGCCGTCCTGTCGGGATGTTCCACCGACCGAATTCAGAAACTCGTTCCCTATTTGATCCAGGACGAGGATCAGGTGCCCGGCATCGCCACAGTCTATGCCAGCACCTGTACCGAGTGCCCTGCGGGGTGCGGGATTCACGTCTAGCCGCGAGAGGCGCGTGCCATCAAGTTGGAAGGGAATCCGAACCACCCGGTGAATCACGGCGCCATCTGTGCCCGAGGACAGGCAGCCCTCCAGGGTTTGTACAATCCGGCGCGCCTCGCTGGGCCGATGGCGCGTAATGCTGACGGATCCTTCAGCCCGATCACCTGGGACGATGCGCTTCAGCGTGTAAATCAGCATGTGTCGCAGGCCGGGGCACGCACCGCGGTCATCTCCGGGGCCGGCCCTGGCACCTTTACCGATTTGCTTGGGGAGTGGACGGCGGCGCTCGGTGGCCGTGTGGTTCGCCATGAGCCCTTCGGCTTCGAGCCGCTGCGGGCCGCAAACCGCCAGGTGTTCGGAATCGATGGCGTGCCGACTCATGATTTCGGGAGCGCCAAGTACGTCCTGGCATTCGGCGCCGACTTTTTGGAGACCTGGCTGTCTCCGGTGGAGCACCAGCAGGGATTTGCCCAGGCCCACGGCTATCGTGACGGCGAGATGGCGAAGTTCGTGTCGCTCGCACCCCGCATGTCGCTGACCGGCATGAACGCGGATGAGTGGCACCCCATCGCGCCCGGTTCTGAAGCCCTACTGGCGCTGGCCATGGCTAATGTGATCTTGTCGGAACGCACCGGCGCGCCCGCCGATGCCAACGCGCTGCGTGGCGTGCTGGCTCCCTACACCACGGAGCGGGCGGCGAGGGACACCGGTGTCGGAGAAGACACGGTGCGGCGGTTGGCCCGCGAATTTGCTTCGGCCGAGCCCAGCCTGGCCGTTGCCGGAGGGGTGGCGAGCCAGCACCGAGGGGCGGTGGAGGTCTGCGCCGCGGTGAATGTGCTCAACTACGTGGCCGGCAACATCGGACGGACCGTGCGCTTCGAGCAGCAGCTCGAGACGGCAGACGGATATGCGGCGCTGGTCTCCCTGGCACACGACATGGATGCTGGCCAGGTGTCGCTGCTCATCGTGCACGAGGCGAACCCGGTCTACACGCTGCCCAGGTCCACGGGCTTTGCCGACAAAATGGCCAAGGTCGGGTTCAAGGTCTCCACGGCATCCGTCCTGGACGAGACGGCGGCGCTGGCGGACCTGATCCTGCCCAACCACCACGCCCTGGAGCGCTGGGACGACCTGCGTCCGCGCTCCGGTGTGCATTCGCTGATGCAGCCCGTCATGCAGCCGGTCTTCGATACCCGCGCGACCGGTGATGTGCTGCTCCAGGTGGCCCAGGCGGTTGGCGGTCCGTTGGCGCAGTTCGCTGCTCCGACATTTCAAGCGTATCTCAAAGATGCCTGGCGGGGGCTGGCCCAGGCGCGCGGCAGCGCGGATGCCGAGCAGTTCTGGGTTGATGCCCTAGGTGCCGGCGGTGTGTTCGAGCCCACTCGGCCGGCCGTGCCGGTCGCGCTTGCGCCGGGTGCGGCTGGGGTCGGGTACTCCCCACCGGAAATCGACGGCGATGGAGAACTCGTCTTTGCGCCCTATCCGTCGCCCATGCTGTTCGACGGACGAGGTGCGAACAAGCCCTGGCTGCTCGAGAACCCCGACCCCGTCACCAAGATCACTTGGCACTCGTGGGTCGAGCTCCATCCGGAGACCGCAGAGCGGCTCAACGTCCGTGAGGGTGAGATCCTTCGCCTGAGCTCGCCGCATGGTGTGATCGAGGCCCCGGCCTATATCTACGCTGGCATGAATCCCGGAGTCCTGGCGATGCCGTTGGGGCTTGGCCACACGGCGTACGGGGAATACGCCAAGGGGCGGGGGGTGAACGCACTCGATCTCCTCGGACCGGCCAACGGCACGGGCTTCGTGCCCTATCTGTCGACCCGGGTCCGCGCCGAGACCACGGGCCGATACCAGA
>DATHRW010000013.1:0-2817 GCA_035464955.1 Gemmatimonadales bacterium | reverse complement strand
GATGACTATATGCGCTAGCGCATATGTTGTCAAGGGGTAATCCGCACTATCTGTTGACATCGCGCACCACCGCAAACCGCATAGCCCAGCCTGCGCCCCTCCCAGGAGGGGACGCCAATAAGTCCGGCTCCGTCATCGCGGAGTCCGTAGCGAAGGCGCGCACCGTCGCGCCCTGCCTGTTGTGAGGTGGGGCGCTTTTCGGCGTGCCCGGAGATTCACATGCCCTCCCCCCCCGCGTGGACGGCCCTGCCGGTCACGCTCGACATGTTCCTCGGCCGGATGCTCGACGTTCGTGAGTACCCGGTCATCGCACAGGGCCGAGCGCGCTGCGAGACCGCCCTGATCGCGGAAAGAGCCCCGGACCCCCATGACTGGCAGTTGTGGCGGACGGGGAACTTCCTCGCCCACGTCGATGGGCGCTTCGAGAACTGGCCGGTCTATCTCCGGCGTTGTTCGGCGTGCCGTTCGGTCGAGGTTCGGAGGGAGGGGTGGCGACAAACCATTGACTCGGTGAAGCCCCGCCGCGTCAAAGCCAGGACTCCCGGCCGCGCCGACGAGCTTCTGGGCTGGTACCAGGGCTAGTTGCCTAAAGGAGGCACATCCTCATGGCTGTCTCAGCCGCAACGCCTGCGAACCTCGTGGTTGGGGCAGGCGATATCTACATTGACGCCGCGGCCGGTGGTGCAACTACCGGAAGCAACAACTACGTCGTGGAGCAGGACTTCTTCGTCCCCCAGCTCAACGGCGTCAAGGGTGCGCTGGTCGGCACCGACTACAAGATCCGCGAGGAAGCGTTCCTCGAGTTCGGTCTTGCCGAGATCAACGCCACCACCATCGGCTACATGATCCCCGGCTCCAACTCGGCCACGGTGACTGACATCACCACCGTTGACACCGACGACGGTCGACGTGTGGCAACGGCCGACTATCACGACTATGAGCTTCGGGTGCCCGGCCTCGACGGCAAGCAGTTCAGCTTCTTCGCTGACGATGCGATCGCCACCGGCAACGCCGAGCTCGAGGCCACCGACGACGGCCTCATGGCTCCCCGGATTCGTGTCCGGTCGTCATGGGACCCCGCCGACCTGACCACGAGCCCGTTCCGTATCGCAGTTGACCTGAACGCCACGGGTGGCTCGTAACCCCGTGATGCAGTTCCCCAAGGCGCCGGAGGCCGACGTGGCCTCCGGCGTCATCCACGTCACCATCAACGGGCAGCGCAAGACGCTCCCGACACTCAAGATCGGTCCCTTCGAGGACGAGTTCCTGCCCGGCCAGTGGGAGAAGCTGCAAGCCTCCTTCGAGCAGGACCACGAGAACCTGGCCGACCTGTTCAAGCTGGGCACCTCGACCCTGCTGGACATCATCGTGGCGTATGACACCTCCGGCGCTCTGGGCGGCCGGGAGTGGCTGCGCGCCAACGCCGACCACTCCGAACTGGTGCAGATCGGTGAAGCCATCTACGAACGCCACGCCAGCCCTTTCATGGAGGCGGTGCGGAGGATCATGGGCGGCGTACAGGGCGTCATGCGCCAGACGACCGGGCTGGCCGTGATGGGGCGGGTGCAGTCTACGAATGGTGCCTCGCCCACTGGGGACTCGACCCCGGACGACTCCGACGCCGCCTAGATAGCGCCCAACTCGCCCTGTTCTGGCGCAAGGGACAGGAGCGTATCGCCGCCGACCTCCGATTCCAGGCGGCTCTCCACGGCATGAAGCTCGACGGCTCGCTTCCGGCTGCCCGCCCGAAGGGGCTGGAAGGCGCTGCCCTCGAACAGGTAGTGATGTCGATGGCCCAGCGATACCCCAACAACGTGAAGGTGACCTAGTGCGAATCGCTGACGTATTCGTCGCAATCCGGGCCGATCCGACTGAGTTCAACGCGGCCATTCGGGGTCTCGACCAGAACCTCAAGAACGTGTCGCGCAACCTCGGCCAGATCGGCTCCGCGATGACGCGCAACATCACCCTGCCCATCGTCGCGCTGGCGGGGGGAACTTCGAAGTTCGCCTTGGACTTCGAGCGCACGATGGGGCAGCTCGTGGGGCTGGCCGGGGTATCCAAGGGCTCCATCGACGGCCTGCGAGATTCGATCTTCGAGCTGTCACGCGAGACCGGCAAGGGACCACAGGACCTTGCCGAGGCGTTCTACTTCGTCGCATCCGCCGGCTTCGAGGCCGAGGAGGCGATGGAAGTCTTGGAGGTTGCGGCCCGGAGCTCTGCGGCTGGCATGGGCGAGACGCAGGACATCGCCCGCGTGCTCGGGCAGGTTATCAACACCTACGGCAAAGAGAACATCGACGCCGCTCGCGCCGCTGACATCCTTACTGCGGCGGTTGCCGAGGGCAGTGCTGAAGCGGATGACTTCGCTGCTGCTCTGCCGACTGTTATCGGTTCTGCTGCCCAACTCGATGTGAGCTTTGAGCAACTGCTGGGGACGGTCGCGGCGCTATCCATTACGAGCAAGGACGCGCGTCAGGCGACGGTCGGTCTCAATCAGGTCTTTACCACCCTGATAAACCCCACCACCAAGACGGCCGATGCGCTTAGTGAAGTTGATCTATCGGCCGCCCAGTTGCGTGACATGCTGGCCGACCCCGCGCAAGGCCCGATCGCCGTCCTCAGGCTCTTGGAGGACCGGTTCGGCGGCAACGTCGAGGCGATGGGGGAAGTGTTCGGTAACGTCCGGGCCCTGCGGGCTGCGTTCAGCCTCCTCAATCTGGACGCGGGCCAGCTCGACGAGATTATGGGGAACGTCGCTGACTCCGTTGGAGCCAACGCCGACGCCTTCGGTGCTATTCCCGAGGACGTGCTGGC
>DATHRW010000012.1:0-11598 GCA_035464955.1 Gemmatimonadales bacterium | reverse complement strand
ACTACGATTCCCTGATCGCCAAGCTGATCGTCCACGGAAACGATAGGGAAGAGGCCCTGCTCCGGATGGGCCAGGCGCTCGATAGCTTCATCATCGAGGGCCCCACCACCACGATCCCATTCCTGGCTCGCGTGCTCCGGCACCCGGATTTCGTTGCCGGAAAGATCGACACGAACTTCCTCGAGCGTGAACCAGGCCTCCTGCGTCCGGGGGTATGAGCTTCGACGTTCTGTTCTCTCCCCGCGCCGTGGGACCGGACGACCTGGCGGGGCGGACGGTGATCGTTATCGATATCCTGCGGGCGACCACCACCATGTGTGCCGCCCTCCATCACGGTGCGCACGCGATCATCCCGACGGCCTCACCAGACGAGGCCAGAGCCGTCGCGAGGACCATTGGGACCGACGCAGTCGTGTTGGCCGGGGAGCGCAACGCGGTGCCCATTCCCGGTTTCGACCTTGGGAACAGCCCCCGTGGAATGACGCCGGAACGAGTCCGCGACAAGACGGTGGTGCTCTGTACCACCAACGGGACCAAGGCCTTGCTGAGCGCCCAATCGGCCACGGCGGTCTACCCCGGGGCGGCCTGCAATCTTAGTTTGCTCGCAGCGCTGGGCCGCGCCACCCTCGAAGCGGAGGGATCGCTCCTGGTCCTGTGCGCCGGCCGTGCCGGGAGGTTCGGGTTGGATGACGCGTATTGCGCGGGACGCCTCGTGACGGCGGTCCTCGACGAGGTAGACCCGGGTATCCACGATGTGCTCAGCGACAGCGCGCGCGCCGCCGTCGAGATGGCACGAGGCCTTGGTCAGCGCTGGGACATCCCGCTCAGGCTGAGCATGGCCGGGCAGGACCTCCAGCGACTCGGCTTTGGCGCCGACATCGACGACGCAGGGCGAGAAGATGTGTTCCCATCTCTCATCAGGTTCCACGATGGCCAAGTCGCCCGCCACGCGGAGACAACGTGAGCACTGAGCAGCGTCGCAAACTCGGCGCGATCGCAGCCCTTGCCGCGGGCATCTTCGTGGCCCTCGCCCTGCTCCTGACCCCTTGGACTGGGCCGCTCGGTTCCGTCCTCGGGACCAGCCTCTGGCGCTGGCTCGGCGTCGGCGCGGTGGGACTCCCGCTCCTCGGTCTCGGGCTGGCGCTCGCGGGGTTCGGGTACCTGCCACAACTCTCCATGCCACGGGTAGCTGCGCTGGTTGGTGGGCTCTGCCTCATCGTGCCCTTCATCCTGGGGGTGCTCTTTCGCATCACGCCCGATGCCTTCGTGCCCGAGCTCGCCGAGTGGGGCCTCGACGCTCGACTGACCGGGCTCCTGCCCGGTGTGCTGGCCCGGGGGGCGTACAGCGTCGTCGGGTTCGCCGGCGGGCTCTTGTTGGGGTTCCTCCTCCTCTCCGCCGTCACGCTCGGAACCATCGCCTGGCACCCGCTCAAGCCGCTGGAGCAGCCCGAGGTGACGGGATGGACCCGAGCGGCCCGGTCGATGCTCGCGCGGCGTCAGAACGACTCGGCCGAACTGGACGATGTCGTCTCCGAACGGGAGCAGGCACCGGCCGAGCAGCGTAACCCAGCCGCGCCGGCAAAGCTCTCGACGGCCGGGCGACCCGCGAAACCGGCGCGACCGGGACGGTCGAAACCGACCCCTGAACCCCAGGCCCCCGAGGCTGATGCAGTGCGCCATGACGCTCTGCCGCCGGTGGAACTGCTCAACCCTGTTCCCAGTGCGGAAGTCGATGCCGGGCAGTCCGAGCTCGACCGCCTTCAGGAGGTGCTGCTCGATACGCTCAAGACCTTCAATGTGGAGTGCCGCGTGGTGGGCCGGACAACCGGTCCGGTGGTCACGCAATTCGAAGTGGTGCCGGCGCCCGGCGTGAAGGTGGGACGGATCGCCGCGCTGGCGGACGATCTGGCGCTCACCATGCACGCGCCATCGATCCGGATCGTCGCTCCGATTCCCGGACGCGGTGCGGTTGGCGTCGAGGTGCCGAACCCCACGCCGCGCCTGGTGGCCATCCGGTCACTGATCGAGAGTCCCGAATGGACCCGCGCCCGCGCGACGCTCCCCATCGTGCTCGGCCGCGACCTCGAAGGACGGCCGGTGATCGCCGATTTGGGCAAGATGCCGCACCTCTTGATTGCCGGAGCCACCGGCTCGGGCAAGTCGGTCGCCATCAATACGATCATCACAAGCCTGATCTATCGGTATGCACCGAAAGCGCTGCAGTTCTTGATGATCGATCCGAAGATGGTCGAGCTGTCGATGTACAACACCTTGCCGCATCTCAAGCACAAGGTGGTCACCAACAACCATGAAGCGGCCAAGGTGCTCAAGTGGGCGGTCATGGAAATGGACCGCCGCTATGCCCTGCTTCATGCCAACAAAGCGCGCAATGTTGCCGACTTCAACCGGAAGGTCGAGCAGGGAAAGCCACTGCGGCATCCCGAGCCGCCGAAGCTGACCCTGTCGACCATCAGCGCGGAGCCGCCGGACACGCCGCCCCCGCCCGAGCAGCCCGAGGAATACACCGCCGGTCAGCTGCCGCTCATCGTGATCATCGTCGATGAGCTGGCGGATCTCATGATGACGGTGCAGGGCGAGATCGAGACGCCGTTGGCCATGCTGGCCCAAAAAGCCCGCGCCATCGGCATTCACCTCCTGCTGGCGACCCAGCGGCCCTCCGTCAACGTCATTACCGGCCTCATCAAGGCAAACTTCCCGAGTCGCATTGCGTTTCGGGTCGCCTCCAAGGTGGACAGCAGGACTATTCTGGACCAAAACGGGGCCGAGGCCCTCCTCGGGAACGGAGACATGCTGTTCCTGCCGCCTGGCAAGAGCGAGCCACAGCGGCTCCAGGGCGCCTTTATCGCGACGGAAGAGACCGAGCGCATCATGCGGTGGTACGACATGCGAGACCTCGAGCCCGGAGGTGCGGAGGAGGACATCCTCGAAGTCGTGCGGGCCCAGGAGTCCGAGGCCGAGGGTGGGCCCACGCGTGAGGGGCCCGAGGAACGCGATGCCCTGTTTCGCGAAGCGGCCGAAGCATGCCTTCATAACGACGGCGGGTCGACCTCGCTGCTTCAGCGCCGGCTCCGGATCGGCTACGGCCGCGCGGCACGCATCATCGACCAGCTGCACGAGGCCGGCATTCTCGGACCGCCGGACGGGAGCAAGCCGCGAGATCTGTTGATCGGTTTCGACCAACTCGACGAGTACTGCGACTGAGATCGAGCGCTACCCACGGCGCTCACACGCCCGCCCCAGACCTCGAACACGTACCCCTCGAACAATCTCGACCAACGTCGCGCTGAAACGGTGCCGACCATGCAGCACCGGGCGCTAGGTTGGTCTATGGCGCGCACCCGTCGCTTTCTGCCGGTCGAGGCCTGGGATGATGCCCGGCATCGCTTGGGGTTCCGGGGTGAGATGGCGGCGCTGGCCTACCTCACGTCGTGCGGGTGGAGCATCGAGGCCCACCGCTTTCGGTTGGGACGGCACGACCTCGACCTGGTTGCGCGTCGAGCGAAGGTCGTGGCGTTCGTGGAGGTCAAGACGCGTCGGGGAAGCAGCTGTGGCGCCCCACTCGAATCACTCGGCGCACGACAGCGGGCAACCATCATGCGGCTCGCTGAGATCTGGCGGCTCAGGTATGGCAGGCCGGGCGATACCTACCGATTCGACCTCATCGGAGTATTGGAGCGGACCGGCGGCGGTCACCTGATCGAGCACGTGCCCGATGCATGGCGTGGAGGGGAGCGGTAACCAGAGGCTTGCTTCGGCAAATCTTCGGTAGTATACTGGTAGTGTCAAAGTGTAGCAAAATCGGTCACTTTTTCTCTTTCTGAGGTTACCATGGCAGCCGAGTCAGAACGCCGGAAGGCCCTCAACCTGGCCATCTCGCAGATTGAAAAGCAGTTGGGGAAGGGCTCGATCATGCGGATGGGGGCAGACGGGCCGCGCGTGCCGGTAGCATCGATCCCAACCGGCGCCATCAACCTCGACGCGGCGACCGGTGTCGGGGGGGTTCCGCGCGGGCGGGTCACCGAGATCTACGGGCCAGAGGCATCGGGGAAGACCACGTTGACGCTCCATCTCGCTGCCAATACCCAGCGCGCCGGCGGGGTTGCGGCGTATGTGGACGCCGAGCACGCGTTGGACATCGAGTACGCCAAGACGCTCGGAGTCGACATCGAAAATCTGTTGGTGTCGCAGCCGGACACCGGGGAACAGGCGCTCGAGATCGTCGAGATCTTGGTACGCTCGGGAGCGGTAGACCTCGTGGTGATCGATTCGGTGGCGGCGCTCGTGCCCAAGGCCGAAATCGAAGGGGAAATGGGCGACAGTCATGTGGGGTTGCAGGCACGTCTCATGAGTCAGGCGCTCCGCAAGCTGGCCGGTGCCATCAGCCGGTCGAACTGTGCCGTGGTGTTCATCAACCAGCTGCGCGAGAAGATCGGGGTCATGTTCGGCAATCCCGAAACGACCACCGGAGGCAAGGCGCTCAAGTTCTATGCTTCGCTTCGGCTGGATATCCGCCGCACCGGTCCTGTCAAGGAGCGCGATCAGATCGTGGGCAATCACGTGCGGGTCAAGGTGGTCAAGAACAAGGTCGCGCCGCCCTTCAAACAGGCGGAGTTCGACATCATGTTCGATGAGGGCATCAGCCACACGTCCCTCTTGGTCGATATCGCGGCCGAGGCCGGCATCATTCAGAAGTCCGGGGCGTGGTACTCCTATGGCGATCAGCGCATCGGCCAGGGCCGGGAGAACGCCAAGCTCTTCCTGAAAGACAACCCGGAGCTCATGGTGGAAGTCGAGGCCAAAGTCCGAGAACTGCTCGGCCTTCGGCCTCAGATCGATGCCCCTGTGGCTCAGGAAGCCGCGGCTGAGCCGGCCGACTCCGAGCCCGCACGCGACGCCGCTACCCCGACTAGGTCGAAGAAACCGGTCGCGGCCAAGTAGTGGGTCCCGCCCTGCGTCACGTGGATCATCCGGCCGGCCTCCCAGCCCGCGCCTCCATCACGGCGCTCGAGCCCGATCCCGTCCGTCCGGACGCGGTGCATGTGTGGGTGGACGGGAGGCGGTTTTGTACCGTGTCGGTTCAGGCGCTTCGCGACGCAGGTCTCACGGTGGGGAGTGCCGTCGATCGGGCGGCAGCAGCAGAGCTGGGGCAGGCGGCCGATCGGGAGGCCGCCTTTCGCACGGCGCTGAGGGCACTCGAGCGGCGTGCTCTTTCGGTCAATGACGTGGCGCGACGCCTGGTGCGGAAGGGCCACCCTCCCCAAGCGGTGGATCATGCTATCGAGCGGCTGACCGCCGTCGGCCTGCTGGACGATGCCAGGTACGCGGCTCAATTCATCGAAGTGTACTCGGCGCGCGGCCGCGGCCCCGTGCGCCTTCGAGCCGATCTCCGTCGACGAGGGGTGGGTTCCGACGTCATCGATCGGGCACTGGCGGAGCAATTCCCCCCAGGGACAGATCTCAGGGCTCAAACCGTGGCGCTCGCGAAGAAGCGAGCGGCGCAGCTGGGCGACCTGTCGCACGCGGTGAAGCGCAGGCGCCTGCTGGCCTACCTGGCCCGGCGCGGGTTCAGGGGCAGCGAGGTCCTCGAGGCGGTCAACGAGGTTCTGATGGAGCCCGCCTCCTGCTCGGATTCCTGACAGCTGGCCGCCCGACGGCGTGGCCGCGCGACGCGTGGTAGTGATATATTGCCAGGATGAACGCGTCTCGAATCCGGCGCCTATTCCTCGACTTCTTTGTCGCCAACGGGCACCGCGAGGTGCCTTCTTCGTCGTTGGTCCCCGCCGACGATCCGACCCTCCTGTTTACCAATGCGGGCATGGTGCAGTTCAAGCGCACCTTTCTGGGCCAAGAGACCCGTCCCTACGATCGGGCGGTAACGTCACAGAAGTGCGTCCGCGCGGGCGGCAAACACAACGACCTCGAGCAGGTGGGGCTCACCACGCGCCACCACACCTTCTTCGAGATGCTCGGGAATTTCTCGTTCGGCGACTACTTCAAACGCGATGCCATTGCCTACGCCTGGGAGTTCGTGACCGGCGAGGCGTATCTCGGACTTCATCCCGACCGAATCATCACCACCGTTCACCACACCGATGACGAAGCCCGGGTGCTGTGGCATGACATTACCGGTCTTCCCACCGGCCGGATTTTCCAGCTTGGCGACGCGGACAACTTCTGGCAAATGGGAGACACCGGCCCGTGCGGCCCCTGCAGCGAGATCTTCGTGGATCTCGAGTGGAAGCCTGGCTCGACGCCCCCCCGCCTGAGTCAGGCCGCGTTCGAAGAGCAGGCCGAGGCGGGCAGGTTTCTCGAGATCTGGAACCTGGTGTTCATGCAATACAATCGCTCCGCGGATGGCGAGCTCACGCCGCTGCCCAAGCCGTCGGTCGACACCGGGGCCGGCCTCGAGCGGATCGCCGCCGTGATGCAGGGCCAGGACGACAACTTCCACACCGATTTGTTCCAGCCGTTGTTGGACCGGGTGACCGAGCTGGTAGAGCGGCCCTACCCGCAGACCCTCGAGGGGGAAGGAGCATCATTCCGCGTGCTGGCCGATCATGCCCGCGCCGTGGCCTTCCTCTTGGCCGACGGGGTGTATCCCGGAAACGAGGGCCGGGGCTACGTGCTCCGCCGCATTCTCCGGCGAGCGGTCCGGCATGCCTGGCTCCTCGGGCGGCGCGAGCCGACCCTGGCCCCGCTCACGGAGTTGGTGGTAGAGCAGCTGGGGGACGTGTATCCCGAGTTGGTGCAGGCCAAGACGATCGCGACGATCACCCGGAAGGAAGAGGAGCAGTTCCTCGACACCATCGAGGGCGGCCTTAAGCGGCTGGAAGACATCTTCGCGAGCGGAGTCACGACCATCGCGGGCGATGAGATCTTCAAGCTGTACGACACCTTCGGGTTCCCGCCCGACCTGACCCAGCTCATCGCGGCCGAGCGGAAGGTCGGAGTCGATTTGGCCGGGTTTGACCAGGCGCTGGAGAAACAGCGGGAGCGTTCCCGGGCTGTAAGGGTCAGCGCGCAAGATTCAGTGACCCTATCGGAATCCGCTCACGTTGGGAAGAGCACCAGCTGGACGGTGCTCAAGAAGGGCAAGCAGCACTTCGTCGGCTACCAGGCGACCGAAGCCGAGACCCAGATCCTCGCCTTCCGTCAGCAGGGTGAGTACGTGGAGCTGGTCCTGGAGGACACGCCGTTCTACGCCGAGGCCGGTGGGCAGGTGAGCGATACCGGAGGCCTGACCGGGCAGGGCTGGTCCATCCTGGTCGAATCGGTGCGGCGCGATCCCGAGCGCGGCATCGTGGTGGGCGGATCATTCGATGAGAGCTTCGAGCCGACTCTGGTAGAGGCGCGGGTCGATGCGCCGCGCCGGCGCAACATCGAACGCAATCACAGCGCAACCCATCTGGTGCACTATGCGCTCCGGGACGTGTTAGGCACCCATGTGCGCCAGCAAGGGTCGCTCGTGGCACCCGAACGGCTCCGCTTCGATTTCTCTCATCACGGCCCAATCGACCCGGACACGCTGAGCGCCATCGAGCGATTGGTCAATGAACTGGTGTGGGAGAATATTCCGGTCGAGACCCGGGAGATGCCCTATCAGGAGGCGCTCAGGTTGGGTGCCATGGCGTTCTTCGCCGAAAAGTACGGCGACGTGGTGCGTGTCGTGACGATGGGCCCGTCGATCGAACTCTGTGGCGGCACGCATGTCCGGAGCACCGGACAGATGGGGCTCTTCCGCTTCAGCAGCCAGACCGGGGTCGCAGCCGGCGTCCGCCGGATCGAGGCCGTGACCGGGTCCGGTGCGTACGATGACGTGGCCTCCCTCGAGGCCCGGATGGCCGAGCTGTCCGACGCTCTCAAGGCACGGCCGGATCACCTCATGAGGCGGGTGGAACAGATTCTCGAGGAGCGCAACAAGCTGGAAGCGCGTCTTGCCGCCATGGTGGAGTCAGGGACGGCAGGCACCGTGATGGACGAAAAGGTGTTCGAGATCGACGGCGTCGCCCTGACGGTCGGGCAGACGTTATCGGATGACCGGGACGAGGTCGGCACCATCGCCGATCGCTTCCGGGAAGGCAGACGCAATGGAGTGTTGGTGTTGTTCAGCGACACCGGCCGGGGCGCGGTCCATGCGGCCGTGACCGACGACCTGGTCAAGCGCGGCCGCAAAGCCGGGGACCTGGTGAATCGAATTGCCGCCATCAGTGGGGGACGTGGGGGCGGCCGGCCTTCCTTTGCCTCGGCGGGCGCAGGCGATGTTGCCAAGATTCCCGCCGCCCGTGAAGCGACGCCTGCCATCGTCGCATCGTGGCTCACCGGGGCGGATGCGTGACCGTAGCCCAATCGTGGATTGCCGATCGCGTCGGTCGGGCACCGGCGGAGCTTAGGGATCAGATACTCCGCGACATGGACGGCGTCTCCGCGACGGCCGCGCTGCCGGATGCGCTGGCCAACGCGGGGCAAGCCGCCCTGGAAAGGGCGCTGGCCGCACCCGCCGACCGTCGGACGGCGCTCGACCTCCTCGCGGCCGACGCGTTGATTACGCTGGCCCTCTTGGCGCAGGCCGAGGTCCGGCCCGAGGAACTCGGGCGATTCGCCGGAACACTCGTGCTGGTCCATTCGGCTCAGGCGTGATCGATCTCCACAGCCACCTCCTTCCCGGAGTCGATGACGGCGCACGTTCCGTCGATCAGGCCGTTGCTGTTCTCGCCCGGATGGCCGCCAGCGGGGTCACCGACGTGTGCCTCACGCCCCACCTCCTCGCGAGTACCCTCGGCCAAGGGGTCCCGGCATCCCACGACCGGGCGTTTGAGCTGCTGCGAGCGCACGGGGGTGACTCACCCCGGCTCCACCGCGGGGCGGAGGTCATGCTCGACCGGCCACTCGAGGACGGGGTCGCCTCCGAACGAATGGCCACCCTGGCGGGATCGCGGTACATGCTGGTCGAGTTTCCCCGCCTCGTGGCGTACGGTGCTGTCGTGCAAGCCCTCCAACGAGTGGTCGATATCGGTCTCCTACCTATTCTCGCCCATCCGGAACGGTACGCCTGCTGCACCGTGGGCGCGGTGCGGCGCTGGCGGGAACTCGGGGCGCGCATGCAGGTGGATTCCACAACGGTGTTGTCCCTTCAAGGGCGTGGCAATCGGGCTCGAAGCCTCCTCGGTGAAGGATTGGCAGATCTTCTGGCATCGGACAATCACGGCGATGAACGTATGCTGACCAGCGCCGCCAATCTGCTGGTAGAGCAGAACGGCGCCCTCCAGGCCTCCATATTGACGGAGCGGAACCCCGGGGCGATCCTCGCGGATGAAGACCTCGAGCCAGTTCCGCCATTTTCCATACGGACGTCCTGGATCGAGCGTGTTCGCGGGCTGCTCGAGCGGGGGGATCGATGAGAGAAGAACGCGTTGCGGATGGGTTACGTGCGCTCGCCCGGTTGGCGGAGGCCACAGTCGATCAGCGTGAGGCGGTGGTCGAGTTGGCGGACCTGTACCTGCAGGCGCTTCGCGCCGGCGGGACCCTCTATTTTGCCGGTAATGGCGGCAGTGCCGCCGATGCGCAGCATCTCGCCGCCGAGTATGTGGTCCGTTACGCACGGACCCGTCGAGGACTGGCCGCGGTCGCGCTGACCACCGACAGCTCGATCCTGACTGCGCAGAGCAACGACGTCGGATTCGAATCGGTGTTTGCCCGTCAAGTCGAGGCTTTCTGCGGAAAGGACGACCTGCTCGTGTTGCACAGTACGAGCGGGCGAAGCCCCAACCTCCTGCGGGCGGCTGAAGCCGCGCGGCATGCGGGCACGAAGGTCGTGGCATTCGTCGGCCAGCATGGCGCTGCCCTGGCCGACATGGCCGATGTTTCCTTTGTCGTGCAGAGCGCCGACCCCAGCCACATCCAGGAAATCCAACTCGCTGTCCAACACCTGATCGTTGGGCTGGTCGAAGAAAGCGTGGCGGAATCATGATCGATTTGGCGGGAAAAGCAGCGCTGATCACTGGAGCCTCGCGGGGTATCGGTCAGGCGACCGCGCTCCTCTTTGCCGAGGCCGGTGCGGACGTTGGCGTCACCTATCGCGTGCGGAGGGCCGAGGCCGAAGCGGTGGTGCGGAGCATCCGGGACCTCGGCCGGAACGCCTATGCCGGCGGCGGCGACCTGGCAGACCCCGAGGTGGTGGCCACGATCATGCGGGAGTTTCTGGCCTGTTTCGGCCGGCTCGATTACCTGGTGGTGAATGCAGGCGTGTGGCCCGAGGCGGCAGTCGCCCTGGGTGAACTCGATGAGCGACGGTGGCGGAGCACCATGTCGGCAAACCTCGACGCGGTGTTCCAGACCTGCCGCGCCGCGCTATCGCACATGGGAGGAGGCGGAAGCTTGGTCTTGGTGTCGAGCACAGCCGGTCAGCGGGGCGAAGCATTCCATGCGGACTACGCGGCCACCAAGGGCGGAATCATCGCACTGACCAAGTCGCTTGCCATCGAGTACGCCCCCGACATCACCGTCAACTGTGTTGCGCCGGGCTGGGTCGACACTGAAATGAGCGCCTCGGCGTTGGCGGGGGAAGGACGGGCCGCCGTGACGGCCACGATTCCGCTCCGACGCATCGCATCCGCTGCCGATGTGGCCGGACCCATTCTCTTCTTGTGCAGTCGCCTGGCACGCCACATCACGGGCGAGGTGCTCAACGTGAACGGGGGGAGTGTCCTCTGTGGGTGAGCCCTTGACGTTTCCCGATTCAATTGAAGTCCCAGCGCGGGTGCTGGAGATCATCCAGCAGCTCGAGGATGCCGGGTACGAAGCCTGGTGTGTCGGTGGGGCCGTGCGGGACGCGCTGCTCGAAAATCCTCATGCGGACTTCGACGTGGCGACCTCCGCAACACCCGACACGGTGCAGTCGTTGTTTCGCCATACCGTGCCGGTGGGGATCAAGTTTGGGACGGTCGGCGTATTGGATCCGGACCGCGTCCTGCACGAAGTCACCACCTTTCGCCGCGATGTCCGCACCGACGGGCGCCATGCCGAGGTCGAGTTTGGCGTGAGCCTCGAAGAAGATCTCGCGCGACGGGACTTCACCATCAACGCCATCGCCTACCATCCTCTGCGCCGCGAGTGGCGCGACCCGCATGCCGGTCGGCAAGACATCGATCGGCACATCGTCCGGGCGGTCGGGGAGCCGACTCAGCGTTTCCGCGAAGACTACCTCCGAATCCTGCGCGCGCTGCGATTCGCAGCCCGGTTCGGCTTCCAGGTCGATGCCTCGACGTGGCGGGCAGCACGGGCAGAGGTTGCCGGGCTCCGCGGCCTGTCGGCGGAACGGGTGCGGGATGAATGGTATAAGGGGCTCCGAACCGCCAGGTCGATCAATCGCTTGGTCCGGGAGTGGGTGCAGGTCGGTGCCGCGGGAATCTGGATTCCCGAGCTGATCACCCCCTCGCGTGGCGGGGAGGTCGAAGCCGGCCGCTGGCGGCGCCTCGTCGACGGCGGAGCCGTTGAGGTCGCCTCTGACACTGGCGAAATCGACCGAGGGGCTGTGCGCGATCCTGTGGTGCTCACGGTCTTGCTCTGCCTCGATCCTGT
>DATHRW010000011.1:0-4067 GCA_035464955.1 Gemmatimonadales bacterium | reverse complement strand
GAACGTGCCGACCATGGGCGAGGTGATCTCCTTCAGGGGCGAGGCCGCCGCGGGCGCGGCGGACGGCGGCGGCGCGGCTGGCGCCGGTGCGGCGGCGGCCGGTGGCGCGGCATTGGCAGTGACCACACCCGATCCCGCCCGCGTCACCACGACCCCGGTTCCGAACCACCCCTTCACTTCGATCGAGCCGACTTCCGGGGAATCGCGGAGCAGTTTGACCAACCGCTTCACGTCGCCCAGGTCGACCGACTTGATTCCCGGAACGTTCTGCAGCAGCCGGGCGAGATCCTGCATTTCATTGACTGTCATACGCGCGTCAGGTATTTGTCGTCGCGACGATCGACCCGAATGACCTGGCCTTCCTCGATGAAGAGCGGGACTTGAACGATGGCCCCGGTCTCGAGCGTGGCCGGTTTGGTACCGCCGGTCGCGGTGTCGCCCCGAATGCCTGGGTCGGTCTTGGTCACGGTCAGCTCCACGAAGGTGGGAAGCTCGATCATGAGCACCGTGCCGTCGTGGACCAGCCCCTCACACTCCATCCCCTCCTTGAGGTACTTCTGCTGATCCTCGCCCAGCACCGCATCGGTAATCATGATATCGTCGAAGGTCTGCATGTCCATGAAATGATAGAAATGTCCGTCGGCATAGGAGAATTGGATCCGCCGTCGCTCCAACCGAACGTCCTTGACGCGCTCTCCGGCGTTCCAGGTGCGGTCGATCACCGCGCCGGTCATGACGTTCTTGAGCTTGGTCCGCACAAAGGCACCGCCCTTGCCCGGCTTCACATGCTGGAAGTAGGTCATTTGAAAGAGCTGGCCGTCAATTTCGAGCACCATGCCAGTTCGGAAATCCGAAGTGGTTGCCACACCTTCTCCTACGTGAGTTCGATGAGTTCCGCGGCCGGGGTCGAGAGGCATTCCGGACCGTCGGGGCCAAGGTAGAGATCGTCCTCCAACCTGACCCCACCCCACCCTCCAAGATAGATGCCCGGCTCCACCGTGACTACTGCGTGGGCCGGAATGGGGTGCTCCGAGCTGGACGCAAGTCGCGGTGCCTCGTGGACTTCCAGGCCCAGCCCATGCCCGAGCGCGTGTCCGAAGGCATCACCGAAACCACGCCGCTGGATCACTTGCCGCGCCAACGCATCGCCCTCCGCCCCGGTCATACCGGGCCTGAGGTGCCGCAACGCCCGGCGCTGGGCCTCGAGGACTAAATCGTAGACCATCCGCTGACGTTCATCCGCGTGGGCCCCGACGACATAGCACCGCGTGAGGTCCGAACAGTATCCGTCCACCTGCGCACCGAAGTCAACCAGGAGCAGATCGCCGGCTTCAAGCACACGGCGGCCGGTGCGGGCGTGCGGCAAGGCCGATCGGGGACCCGAGGCAACGATGGTCGGAAACGGGTGCCACTCGCTGCCCCTCTGCCGAAGTGCCCCTTCCAGGTCGGACGCGATCGCCAACTCGCTCGACCCCACCCGCACTGCACGTAAGGTCTCGGCCAATGCCTCTTGCGCCAGCGCCGCCGCCTGACGAATGGCTTCCACCTCGTCGGACGACTTGACCACACGCAGGTCCTCGACCAGATCCACCACCGGGATCACATCGCCGCGGAAGTCGCGCTCGACGCGGGTCGCGTCCCGCACGGTGAGCGCGTGCGCCTCGATCCCGACTCGCCCGTGACTGTGCTGCGCCAGGAGGCTGGCCAGCCGCGACCATACGTTCACCGGATCGATCAGCACCTCGGCGGCAGCCTTGACCTCCGCCGGCGCTTGCACAGCGTACCGCGAATCGGTGACCAGGAAGAGCTGTTGGGTCGTGATGAAGGCGAGAGCCGCCGAACCGGTGAAGCCCGTCAGGTATCGGATGTTCGGTAAGTGCGTGACGAGGAGGGCGTCCAGCGCCTCTCCCGCCATCCGCTGCCGGAGCGCCGCTTGTCGCTCACCGCACCGATCAGGCGTCACGCAATCGCTGGACGAGCGCATTCAGCGCACACACATACCCGCCCGCACCGAGTCCGGCCACCACACCCACGGCCACGTCGGCCAACAGCGACCGGCGGCGGAATTCCTCGCGCGCGAAGATGTTGGACAGGTGGACCTCGATAAAGGGGAGCCGCGATCCAACCAACGCGTCCCGAAGCGCGACACTGGTGTGGGTCAGGCCCGCGGCGTTGACGATCGCGCCGTCTGCCCGCTCGGGGAGTCGCTGCACGAGGTCGACCAACTCCCCCTCATGGTTACTCTGCACCCACTCGAGTTGGGTTTCCAATTCCTCGGCCCGGGCCCGCATGCTGCGTTCGATCTCACCAAGCGTGACCCGGCCATACACGTCCGGCTCACGATCGCCCAACAGGTTGAGATTTGGACCATTGAGGACAGCGATGCGCATCTAGCCCTTGAGGCTCTGCAACCAGGCCTGGAATTGGTCCAGGTCCTCCTCCTCGATCCGGGTACCTCCCGCATCCACCTCAGGCGGTTGCACGCTCTCACCGCGCTGGCCACCAAAGAAGGCGTCGAAGGAGAAGCGACCGGTCGTTCCGGCCATTCCGCGCCCACCGGTGCCCCGCACTGCAGGCGGCACCGGGGATGCATCCTCGCCGAACACCGAGCTCAACAGCAGACGATCGTGCGCGGGGCGAGTGGGCTCTCCCACGGATCCGCTCTCGGAAGGCCCCCGGAGATCGCTGGCTCGAGCCTCCCCGGTGGGGGCGCTGGATTCGGCCGGCTGACGCTCTGCGTCCGCCGGCGGTTCGGAGTCGGGGCGGGATGCGAGCAGCACGTGGAAAAAATCCGAGACGCTCTGCCCGCCCCGTGACGTCGCGGCAAACTCGCTCGGGCCGCCGACCGGACTGGCCGCCGGCCGCTTTCCTTCCTCTTCCAGCCGAGTGACCTTCTCCTTCAATCGGAGGTTATCGGGTTGCCGGGCCAACAGTGTGCGGTAGATGCCGAGCGCCTCGAGCCGGTGTCCTTGGCTGAGATAGAGCTCGGCCATGGTCTCCGTTGCCACCGTCTCTGGCTCCGGTTCGGCGCTGTCCGTCACTCCCTCGGTAGTCCGCTCCAACCCCTCGTCCCAGGCCATCTCGTAGCCGTCCAGCGGAGCCGTTTCCTCGAAGGCCGGAAGCTCAGCCGCACCGGCTCGCTCCTCCTCCGGGATGCGCTCCTCGGTCAATGACTCCTCGAAGCCGGTCAACGAATCCAGCTCCGCAAACGCCGCCGGTGTTTCATCACCTTCCTGCTCTCCCTCCTCCTCTTCGACATCGAGGTCGGACTCGGGCTCCCACGCGAGCCCGCTCTCCACATCGGCCGTGATCAACTCGGGCCCGGCCAGTGCTGCGGTGTCATCCACGGCGTCGTCGAGCACCGTGGACTCCTCGTCGGCAGATTCCTCGCCTTCGACATCCCAGGCATGCAGGCTGCTTGCTGCTTCAGGCATGCTTGGTCGAAGCCACTCGGATTCCTGCTCCGCGGGCTCGGTTTCCTCCGGACTCGCTTCCGCTTCCTCCACACCCGTCTGGTCTCCAGGTTCTAAGCGCTCGAGGTCGGCTGGCCCTTCGACCGGCTCCAACTCGATGCCGCGACCGACGATATCGAGCTCCTCGACCTCCTCACCGGCCACCTCTGCGTCGAAAGAGTCGGCAAGCTCGAGACCCTCCAGCGGGCCGACGCTGTCCGACGCGTCGTCGTACCCAGCTTCAGCGCGCTCAAGAGAGTCGCCGTCTGACAGTCCTGCATCCTCCTCCAGAGCGAAGGACCGCGGTACCTCGAGACCCTCCAGCGGACCGACGCTGTCCGACGCGTCGTCGTAGCCAGCCTCAATACGTTCGGGGGCTTCGCCGTCTGGCAACTCCACATCCTCATCAACAGAAGACCACGCCGGCTCGGCGCTCACGTCCGGCCCCGCCCCGGCCGCAACGCGCGCCAGCTGTTCGCGCGCGGCCGCGTTGCCCTGGTCAATGCCGAGGAGGATGGTAAGCCACCGCTCCGCCTCATCGAGGCGCGCCGCCCGCTCGGCGATGTCGGCGAGGGCCTGGAGGGCGATGACGTTTTCCTGGTCGCGGTCGAGCAC
>DATHRW010000010.1:0-4474 GCA_035464955.1 Gemmatimonadales bacterium | reverse complement strand
GTCGGGACCGTGCATGCCGAGAAACTCGCCGCGATCGGCCTGGCCGTGGGCGTCGGCATGCTTGGCATGGGGCCTAGCCTGGGCCGACTGAACGGGGTGGTCGGCCACATCTCCTTCGCCGCGCTGATCTTGTGGGCCGCGTTCCTGCTCCGCTTCTTCATTACATATCCGATCACGAAGCGCGCCGGCGCGAGCGCGGTCACCACCGGCATCATTTCCGGCTTGTGGATCCTGTTCCTGCCGCTCCTGGTTCTGGAGCTGGTTACCCACCCGGCGCTCTACCACACCTACGGCGGCCCGGGCTACTTGCTGATGCTGACCTACCTGATCCTGGCGCTCGTCGCCGTGGTGCACACCTGGGTCACCACCCCGCGCGCGGAACTCACGCGATCGGGCATGAGCCTGGTCTTGATTGGGCTGGCGATCGGCCTGGTGCCGGCGCTGGTCGGGGTTGTCGACTGGGCCTTCATGAGGAACTTCGATATTCCGACATCAACCTACTGGCCGATACTGGTCGCGGTGATTCCGGTGGCGATGGCGATGGGGGTGCAAAGGGGAGGATTGTCATTCCGTCAGCAGTGACGCCGAATATGGCTGATTGAACCTAGAGCTCAACAACGAAGAAGCCCCGGTCGCCCGGGGCTTTTCTCATGCGTGGCACGGCAGGCACAACTACCAGATCTGCACCCGGTCTTCCGACGCGAGGTAAAGCTCGTCGTCTTCGGTAACGTTGAAGGCGTCGTACCAGGCATCCATGTTTCTGACGACGCCGTTGACGCGGTATTGCGCCGGCGAGTGTGGGTTGGTGGCAACCTGATTCTTTAGCGCTTCCTCGCGGTCGAGGCGTTTCCACACTTGTGCCCAGGCCAGGAAAAAGCGCTGGTCGCCGGTATAACCGTTGATCACCGGCGCTTCCTCGTCGCCGAGCGAGAGTTTGTAGGCGCGATAGGCCATGGCGAGCCCGCCGATGTCGCCGATATTCTCGCCCATTGTCAGGCCGGGATTGATGAAGAAGCCGGGGACCGGTTCGTAGGTAGCGTATTGTGCGCCGATCTTGTCGGCGAGTACCTGGAAGTTAGATGCGTCTTCCGCCGTCCACCAATCGCGCAACATGCCGTCGCCGTCCGACTTGCGACCCTGATCGTCGAAGCCGTGGCCGATTTCGTGGCCAATGACGGCGCCGATGCCGCCATAGTTCACTGCCGGGTCTGCATTCGGATCGAAGAACGGCGCCTGAAGGATTGCCGCGGGGAACACGATCTCGTTGCGCGACGTGCTGTAATAGGCGTTCACTGTTTGCGGCGTCATGCCCCATTCGGCCTTGTCCACCGGGCCGCCAAGCCGGGACACTGAGTAGTTCCAGGCGAATTCACCGGCGTTCTGGGCATTCTTGAACGCCTTTCCTTTGACGACGTGGAGACGTGAGTAGTCGCGCCATTTGTCCGGATAGCCAATCTTCGGCGTGAACTTGGCGAGTTTTTGGTGGGCCTGGCTCTTGGTTTCCTCGCCCATCCAGGAGAGCTCGGTGATGCGCTCGTCGAGCGCTTTGCGCAAGTTCGCCACGAGGTCCTGCATCTGTTCTCTTGACTCCGGCGGGAAATAACGTTCGACATAGATCTTGCCGACCGCTTCGCCCATGGCGCGGTTGACCGCCGCGACACCGCGCTTCCAGCGTGCGCGCTGTTTCGGCGTGCCCCGCAGCTCCGTGCCGAAGAAGGCGAAGTGCGCATTATCAAGGGCGGTCGGCAGGACATCCGAATTGTCGTCGAGAAGGTGGAATTTCAGATAAGCCTTCCACGTCCCTACAGGGGTTTCTTTGAAGATTTTCGCCAGCGCCTGAATGGCGTCGTCCTCGCGCAGGACGAATTCGGTCTGGTCGCCAAGCCCGGCAGCATCGAAGGTGATGTCCCACGGCATTTCGGGCGCGAAAGCTCTGAGCTCGTCAATGGTCTTGGGATTGTAGGTGAGGTCGCGGTTGCGGCGTTTGGCCGGCTCCCAATGGACCTCCGCCATCTTCTTTTCGAGAGCGAAGACAGCCTGCGCCTTTTCGGTTACGCCTTCAACGCCGCCGAGCGTCAGCGCTTGTTCGATATAGGCGGTATACTTCGGCCGCTTGTCCGCGAATTTGTCGTCGAGATAATAGTCGCGGTTCGGGAGGCCGAGCCCCGCTTGCCTGATGTAGGTCACGTAGCGGTCGGGGTGCCTGTCGTCGACATTGACGCGGAGGCCGAGCGGCGTTCGTGCACCAAGTGCCGGATCACCCATCAGACGGGCGATGGCTTCGTGGCTTTGGGCCGCATCGATTTTGGCGAAATCTTCCGCAACGACGTCAAAGCCTTCGGCGTTGATTGCGACGGTGTCGAGATAGGCGGCATAGTAGTCGCCAATCTTCTGTTCGAGCGAGTCATCCGGCGCGTTGCTTTCGGCTGCGTCCTCGATGATCGTCTTCACCCGGTTTTCGGATCGTTCGAACAGCATAGTGAAGGAGCCGTAGGTCGAAAACTCTTCCGGTATCTGGAAGGTGTCGAGCCATTTGCCATTCGCATAGCGGAAGAAGTCGTCCCCGGGATCGATCTCAGGGTCGATGTGGGCGGTTTCCACGCCCCATTCGCCAAGTTCGGGTTCGGCCGTCTGGGCGGCTCTTTCTTGCCTGCAGGCGACGAGAGCTAATGCGACTGCACCGCATAACAGAAGTATTTTCACGGTGATCCTCCGCGCGTAAACTTCGATGATATCGAACGGCACACTCTCCCCCGCGGAGTGTTGCGAATCGGGGGCGAGGGCAAGTCCAGCGGCATGAGGCGAGCGGACTCAGGGCTAAAGCGTGGGGCTCTACACGTGGCTCAGGGCGGCAATACCGCGGCACCGCATCATCTCCTGCTGGACGGAGCGGATTCAGCCGTGGCGTCCCTCCATGTGGCCCAATCTGGGCCTTTGCGTATTTGCTCGTCAATGGTGAGGTTTCCGATTATCGATTGCCGGGAGGTCGGTCTGCCCCGCGGCTATGGCCACGCTTCGCCGGACAGCGGCTTCAGCCATGTGGCGTAACGCCGAACTGGCAATTCTCCTGCGCTCTACCTCCTAGACCCCCGTTCCAATGCACCCATCCCTCCCCGTCATCCACCACCCCGCCTACGAAGTCAACATCGGCGCCCACGTGTTCGTCACCGCCAAGTTCCGCCTGATCCGCGAACGGCTGATCGAGGACGGCACTATTGAGGAAAGCGACATCCTCACCCCCGAGCCCACGGCCGATGCCGACGTGGCGCTGGTGCACACGCCCGAGTGGCTCAGGAAGATCAAGAGCGGCTGGCTGTCGGACGCCGAGGAGATGCTGCTCGAGGTGCCGTTCACGGCGGAGCTTCGGGAGGCCATGTGGCTCTCTGCCGGCGGGTCGACGCTCACCGGGCGGCAGGCGCTGGAGCATGGTATCGCGTCGCACCTGGGCGGCGGGTTCCATCATGCCTATCCCGACCACGGCGAAGGGTTCTGCCTCATCAACGACGTCGCGATCGCCATCCGGGTGTTGCAGCGCGAGCAGTTGATCGAGCGCGGCATGGTGGTCGATCTCGACGTGCATCACGGGAACGGCACGGCGGCGATTTTCGCCGATGATCCCACGGTGTTCACCTTCTCGATGCACCAGCAGAACAACTACCCAGCCTGGAAACCGCCGAGCGATTTGGACCTGGGGCTTCCCGACCGGATCGAGGACCGGGAGTACTTGGATCTCCTCGAGCAGCATTTGCCCGAGATCGTCGAGCGCCACCGGCCCGACCTGGTCTACTACCTGGCCGGCGCGGACCCATATGAACACGACCAACTCGGCGGGCTCGGACTCACGCTGGACGGCCTCCGACGCCGCGACCGGCTGGTGCTGGATGTCTTGGGCACGGCCGGTGTCCCGCTCGCGACGATGACGGCGGGCGGCTAAGCCATGGATCCGCGGGACACGGTGGAGATTCATTCGAACACCGTGCGCGAGGCTGGGAAGACAGCAAATGGCTATTAGCTATTGGCTATTAGCTATTGGTCCTTTGCCTATTGGAGATCACGACAATGCTAGTCTTGCAGTGATCCCTCCCCATACTAGACCAATAGCCAATAGCTAATAGCAGGTAGCCCTTCAGCTATCTCCCCTGGCCCCCCACTTGACCCCCGCTTGACACCGACCTCCTAGCCTTGGGTAGAGCACCGGGGATACCCCGAGGCCTGACCAACAAGGCAGGAGGGATCCATGCGAAACCTGTCCAAACCCGATTGTCGGACTCGCGCCGAAGTGGGGCGCTCAGGTTGGAGATCAATCAGGCGCCGATGCGGCATATCAGCCGGACTGCTCGCCGCGGGGCTGGCAGCCTGTGGCGGGGATGGGCAATTGGGCCCCGCGACAGTGGATCGAGTAGAGGTTTCTCAATCAAGCTGGACTCTGACGGCGCTTGGAGACCAGGTCCGCCTATTCGCATCGGCCAAGGAT
>DATHRW010000009.1:0-18971 GCA_035464955.1 Gemmatimonadales bacterium | reverse complement strand
GCGGTCTTGCTGTTTGCCTATTCGACGATGATCTCGTGGTCGTACTACGGGGAGCGGTGCTGGGCCTATCTCTTCGGCGACAAGACGTCAAAGATCTTCCAGGTCATCTTCATCCTGAACGTGTTCCTGGGCTCGATCATCACGTCGACCAACGTGCTCAATTTCGGCGACCTCATGATCCTGGGTCTCGCATTCCCGAACTTGATCGGGGTCTACATTCTGAGCGGGAAGGTCAAGCAAGACTTCGATGACTACTGGGCCAAGTACAAGGCGGGGGAATTCAAGAGATACAAGTAGGGAGTAGTGAGTAGGAGGTAGGACCGTGGGGTGGGACGGACCCTTACGCGGCAGGGGGCTGGCGATGACTCGCCAGCCCCCTTCTCTTGATTGCAATCCTCCTCGCACCACTCCCTACCACCCCACTCCCTACTCCCTGAGCTTCTTGATCTCCTCGGTCAGCCTGGGCACCACCTCGAACAGGTCACCCACGATACCGTAGTCGGCCACCTTGAAGATGGGGGCATCTTTGTCCTTGTTGATGGCGACGATCACCTTGGCCGTGCGCATGCCGGCCAGGTGCTGGATAGCCCCCGAGATGCCCACGGCCACATAGAGACTCGGGCTCACCGTCTTACCTGTTTGGCCGACCTGGGCTGCGTGATCGCGCCAGCCCACATCCACCACGGCGCGACTGGCACCTACCGCGGCGTTCCCGAGCGCCGCCGCCAAGGCTTCGATCAAGGCAAAATTGCCTGGCTCCTTGAGCCCCCGCCCGCCCGATACCACGACTGGCGCCTCCGCCACGTCCAGCGCGCCGCCTTCGGGCGCTTTGATACCGGTCACGTGCACCCGGGCGTTGAAGGAGGGTACCGTGACCTTCTCGACCGTTCCGGCCTTGGAGCTATCCGACGGCGGAAAGGTGTTAGGCCGCACGGTGAGCACAGCCGGGGAGCCTGACAGGCGGAGTTTCTGCAGCGCCTTCCCGGCGTACACCGGGCGCGTGGCAATGATGCGTCCGTCTTGGACCTCGAGCCCCACCACATCGGAGGCACAGCCGACCCCCAATCGGGCTGCGACACGGGGCGCGAGGTCGCGACCGGTGGCACTTGCGGCAAGCACTACCGCCGTTGCGGCGGCACCCAGCTCGGCGAGCGTGGCCGCTTGCCCGTCGGGGCAATAGCGAGCGAAGTCGGGGTGGTTCGCCGTCAACACCCGGTCGGCCCCACCATTCCCCAGCTTGTCTGCGCCACTGACCTCTCCCGCGCCGAACACCACCGCGTCGACCGTGGCGCCGAGCGCGTCGGCCAGCTGACGAGCGGCGGTGACCACCTCGAAGGAGACCTTGCGAAGGGCACCATCGCGTTGCTCGGTGACAGCGAGTATCACGGACATATCAGATTACCTTCGCTTCATTTCGCAGAAGATTGACTAGCTCAGGTACCGCATCCGGGCCTTCACCAACGATCTTCCCGGCCGAGCGTTCGGGTGGAAGCTCGAGCCCGAGGATCTCGATGGTGCCGGCTCCGAGGTCGACCGCTTTGACCTCGAGCGGCTTCTTCTTGGCGGCCATGATGCCCTTGAGCGACGGCAGGCGCGGCGTGTTCAGGCCCTTGTCGCAGGTCAGCACGGCGGGAAGTTGGCAGGTCGAAGTTTCCATGCCGCCTTCGATTTCCCGCTCAGCCTCAACCTTCCCGTCCGCCACCGTCACATGGGCCAGCGACGTGATGCAGGGGAGACCGAGCAGCTCAGCCGTCATCGGCCCGACCTGATAGTTGTAATCGTCCACGGCCAGCTTGCCGAACAGAATGAGATCGAACCCCTGGTCTTTCAGCTCGCCGGCAAGCGCCTTGGCGACCTCCAAGCCATCGGGACTCCCGCTGCCCTGGAGGAGCACACCCCGATCGATGCCCATGGCAAGCGCCGTCCGGATGGTTTCCTGCGCCGAATCGCCACCGAGCGAGTACACCACGGTCTCACCCGACCCGGCCGCCTCCTTGACGGCGATGGCAGCCTCGATGGCAAATTCATCGAACGGATTCGGCACAAACTTGACGCCGGTTTCATCGATCGAAGCGCCATCGGAGCCGATGACGATTTTGGTTGTCGTGTCGGGCACGCGTTTGAGGCACACCGCGATTTTCACGTCACTCCTCCAGACTGCGGATCCCGTCGTTGACCCCGGAAACGGGGCTTAAAGTAGCCCCGTCCGGGGGAGGTCGCCAGGGTGGCCGCCCCGCTAAAAGGCGTTCAAACCGGTGATCGCCTGGCCGAGAATCAGGGTGTGCATGTCATGGGTTCCTTCATAGGTGTACACCGACTCGAGGTTGGCCATGTGACGCATGGCGCCGTACTCGGCCAGGATGCCGTTGGCCCCGAGCAAGCGTCGCGCCTCACGGGCGCACTCCGCCGCCATGTTCACGTTGTTCCGTTTGGCCAACGACACTTGGAACGGAGTCATAGTACCACGGTCCTTGAGTCGGCCCAGCTGAAGCGTCATGAACTGCGCCTTGGTGATCTCGGTCAGCATCTCGGCCAGTCGGGCCTGCTGAAGCTGGGTTTGCGCAATGGGGCGGTCGAACATGATCCGATTCTGAGCGTAGCTCAGGGCTTCGTCGTAACAAGCCATTGCCGCACCGATTCCACCCCAGGCAATCCCATATCGTGCCTGGGTAAGGCACATGAGGGCACTCTTGACCCCTGACGACTTGGGGAGAAGCGCAGACGCCGGGACCTTCACGTCTTCCAAGATCAACTCGCTCGTATCCGAGGCGCGCAACGAGAGCTTGCCTTTCTGGTCCCGAGCGCTGAAGCCTGGAGTGTTGGTGGGAACGATGAACCCGCGGACCGACGACGCGTCGGTGATATCCCCGGTCTTAGCCCAGACGATAGCCACACTAGCCCGGGAACCATTGGTGATCCACATCTTGGTCCCGTTCAGCACCCAGCCGTCGCCGGTCTGTCGGGCGGTCGTAATCAGCCCGGCCGGATTCGACCCGTAATCGGGCTCCGTCAGACCAAAACAGCCGACGTCCTCACCGCTGGCCAGCCGCGGCAACCAGTGGTCCTTCTGCTCATCCGAGCCGAATTGGTGAATCGGGTACATCACCAGCGCGCCTTGCACCGACGCGAAGGAACGCACACCGCTGTCACCGCGTTCCAGTTCCTGCATGATGAGTCCATAGGCCACATTGTTGAGCCCGGCGCACCCATAGCGCTCCGGCAGGTTGGCGCCAAAGAAGCCGAGCTCGGCCATCTGTGGAACCAACGCCTCGGGGAATTCCCCTTTGATGTATGCGTCCGCGATCACGGGCATGAGGTTCTCGTCGACCCAGGTGCGCACCGTGTCGCGAACCGCCCGCTCCTCCTCGGACAGAAGCGAGTCCATATCGTAGAAATCGACTCCAGAAAATCTGTTGGTCATGATGCACTGCCTCAGGAATTTGGTGGCGGCCTACACGCTGCCCCAGTCTGTCAATTGCCTTGTCCAACCTTCGGCACCAGGCTCCGCACATAGTGCTGCACGGCTAGGGCCCCTGCTTCATCGAGATTGGGAAAGCCGGGCATGCCCTTGTCCTGCCTCGACCCGCGGAGGACTACGTCCAAGTAAGCCTCCTTTGACAACAAAATGGGCGACGCGCGCAGATCCGGTGCAGTGCCTCCCGACACCCCGGCCGGCCCATGACAGCGCCAGCACAGTCGCACGTACGACTCCTGCCCCTCCGTCACGAGTGTCGCATCCACCCTGAAGTCCTTACTGACGAGCGGCTTGGGGAAGCCGGGCGGGGCCTGAGCCGGCAGCTCCACGGCACCATCCAGAGCGAAGGTGACGAGGCGACGCATCTGCGCCCGGTAGGCCCAACCGTCTTGTGCGCTCAGCGAGCCGAGCATTGCCGCGCCGGCACCGCCCCAGCCGACCAGAATCGCCACATACTGCCGATCCCCGACCGAGTAGGTAATCGGAGGTGCCGAGATCCCGAGCCCGAGGTCGAAAGACCAGAGCACCTCGCCGTCCGTTGCGCGGTGCGCCACCAACCGTCCGTTTCCCTGGCCCTGGAACACCAGGTTCCCCGTCGTGGTGAGGGTGCCTGCGTTCCACAGGCCGGGCTTGGGCGCCTCCCACACCACGCGCTGGGCGACGGGATCCCATGCCTTGAGCGAGCTAGTCCCTGCCTCGGGGGGCACGTCGGTCGTCAGTGGGTCCACGCCGGCGTCGAAGCGCCAATTCGGGCTCTCCCAATTCTCGATATCCACGGTCTTGTCGCTGTACCCGCCGGCGAACTCCATGGCCGGGATGTACACGAGCCCGGTGCCTGGGTTGTAGGACATGGCATGCCAACTGTGGCCGCCCAGCGCACTGGGCGAGACGACCGCGTCCCCGTCTTCGTACCGCGCGCCCGCCACCTCGATCGGACGGCCGGTCGAGTCGATCCCGGTTGCCCAGGTCACCTCTACGAACGGCTCGGCGGACAAGAGCTTCCCGTTCTCGCGGTTGAGTACGTAGAAGAAACCGTTCTTCGGCGCGTGCAATGCCGCCTTCACCGGCCGGCCCTCAATCGTCAAGTCGGCCAGTACGATGTCCATGTTGGAGTTGTAGTCCCAGGTCTCGCCCGGTACGGTCTGGTAGTGCCAGCGGTATTCGCCGGTCGTCGCATCGAGTGCGACCACGGAGCACAGGAACAGGTTATCGCCGCCACCGGGGCTCCGGATCTTGCGATTCCACGGCGCGCCGTTCCCCGTGCCAAAGATCAATTGATCGAAGTCGGGATCGTAGGTAATTGCGTGCCATACGGTGCCGCCGCCGCCGAAGCGCCACCATTCGCCGGTCCAGGTAGCAGCTGCCATTGTCATGGCATCGTTCTCGAACCCATCTGCGGGGTTTCCGGGCACGGTGTACCAGCGCCACACCCGCTCTCCGGTCTCGGCGTCGTACGCGTCGAGGTAGCCGCGGATCGGCCCATCTTCGGTCCCACCATTGCCGATCACCACGAGCCCACGAAATGCCTTCGGCGCCCCGGTGATGTAGAGTGGCAGGGCAGGATCTACCGTCATCGTGCTCCAGATTTCCGTACCCGCCCCGGCGTCCACCGCGATCAAGCGCCCATCGACCGTCGCCACGTACACCTTGCCCTTCCAGAACGCGACCCCGCGGCTCGCGTCCCACATCACGCGCAGCCGGTTGCCCGCGTGCTTCGTTACCTCGGGGTCGAACTCCCACAAGAGCTTGCCGGTTGCCGCATCCACCGCCCGGAGCACGTTGTAGCTGCCCTCGAAGTACATCACGCCGTCCACCACAAGGGGGGTTCCATACAACGTGCGGTCATTTGGCAGATCCATGTACCAGGCCACGCCGAGGCTGCGCACCGTGGAGTCGTTGATCTGGGTGAGCGGGCTGTGACGCTGTTCGTGGTACGTGCGGCCGAACGCGAGCCAGTCGTGACTCTCTGTGAGGTCCGCAAGGGCCGCGTCATCGACGACACGCGCCGATGGCTCGCCCGAGCACGCGCCAAGACCAAGGCACAGAACCACAAGAAGGGTCATGGCTCGCATTGAAACGCTCCAGTTGAAGTAATTTGGGGGAAGCATAGCACACATTGGCGAATCAGGATCAACGGCTCACATGTCGTTCGGCGGCGGGACGGATTCCAACGTCTCGCGCCTTCTCGCGGAAGGTGCGGCCGTGATCGACCCGGTGGCCGTGTTCTGCCTGCCACTGATGGACCATTTCGTGGAGCAGGGTGTGGGTCACTTCCTTCCAGCCATCGGCGCGGAGATGGCGCCGGCTGATGGTGATCTCCGTGGCACGGCCTGTCCTGTTGCTGATGGCGATGTCGCCGAGGCGGCGACGCATCCGACTCGAGAGCCTCAGCGCCACGGAATCGAGTTCGCCGCCAAAATACCGGTCATTCAGTTCATGGTGGAGCGCCTCGAGTCGCCGGATGATCGCTTCGTCCTCAGGCCGCGGCCGATTCGGCCGCCGATCGCGGGATGGCACGTGGAGCTCGACCGGGAATGCCAGGAGCTCGCGCCGCGCCGCGGCACGCACGTCGCGCCGAACCGTCGGCGTCACAAACCGAAGGATGGCCCGCAGCACACGATCGGAGGCGAAGGCGTAGCCACGGTGGACCCGGAGCTCACCGGTCGGGGTAAGGCTCACCAGCACGGTGCGATTGTCGTGGGTGCTGATCTTGGACGGAGTCTTCCACCCGAGCGCGGCCAGCCGCTCGGCTAGCACATCGTCGGGCTCAAGTGCCAGACTCGTCATCCTGCGCGGCTCTCGGCGGCCGCAGGCAGAGCCACGGGGTGACGCTTGGCGAATGAGTGCGTATCGGAAAGACGAAACATGCCCGCCCCGGATTCCCACCGCACGAACTGCACATGCACGGCTTGGTGGTCCACCTTGATCAGATTGAACACCGATGGCCTGCCACCTCGCATGCGGGTGCTCAAGGTGCCGGTCGTGCTGATGGTGAGGCCGCCGTCCAACTGATCGGCTCCTTCCTGATGATCGTGGCCGCACAAGACCAGATCGGCCCCGGTAGCCACGAGCCGCCGGTGCGCCTCGGGCCAGCGGGCGAGGCCCATGCGCTGGGAGAGTTGCCCACGCATGATGTTGTGATGCAGGACGATCACCTTGAAGACGTCGTTGCCGGCCCGGGCAAAGAGTTTGGCGACCCGATCGGTCTCGGACTTTGGCAGGTGGCCCTTGACCGCGAGGTCTCTCAGGTTCGGCGTCAGCGAGCCCACCGCGACCCCATATGCCGTGAGCGCACCGGCCAAGAATAAGCCGGGCAGCTCGAGGGTCGGCGTCAGCTCCTCGCCGAAATACTGCCGGTACTTCTCATACTTGGCGCGGGGGCCGGCGATACTGAATGGGCTCCGCCACCAGGTCACGTCGTGATTGCCAGGCACCACCAGGGTCGGGGCCGTGTCCCGAAACTGCCGCACCAGCGCGCGAGCCCGCTGGAATTCTCCATGCCGGGCCCGCTGGGTCAGGTCGCCGGAGAGCGCGATCACGTCGGGTTCGATGGTGGGTACCAGGGATTCGAGCGCCTCGATCTGCGCCAGATCGGCCACACCGCCAAAGTGGAGATCGGAGAGGTGGACGATGGTGAGGTCCCTTACCACCGGGCCCTCACCTGATAGGTCAGCGTCGCCTCGCCCTTTGCCGGAACCGTCACCCGGAACCGGGTCACGGTGGAGGAGACCTTCTCGGCCGGCACGGAACTCTCGAGTATCGACCATTCACCGAAGCGCTCCTCGAGCACGTCGACCGTCACGGCCTGGTCGGTCGCATTGGCCAACGTCACCTCGTAGTCCGCGGTGGCCACTGTATAGCGTCCCTGCCGGACCGTGGCGTAGCTGGTCTGGACCCGCTTGGCTGTGATGTCGAATGCGAGCCCTGCCGACACGGTCACGTCGCGGCCGGCCGGGGTATGATCGACGTTGGCCTCGCCAACCAGCTGCAGCCGTCCGCCTTCATCGGGCTGATAGAGTCGGATCACACCACCGGGGAGGGGCGTGTCGCCGAACTCGCTGCCGCTCTTCCGTTCGATCCTGTATCGTACCTCCACAGGTGATTGGGGCTCCTCACCGGTCTGTACCAGGGGGCCACGGTACGGCAGGAATCCGCGCACCACGTAGCGTCGCTCGTACCCTGTCGTTGCGGGTTCGAACAGCGCCCTCGACGTTTCGATGCCCGGCGCCAAGTTCAGTGTTCCGGGCAGGGTGTAGAGATGGAACTCGCCCACCCGCTCCTCGATCGCAGCAACTCCGGCCACTGTCATTTCCGCCACTGCAGCCACGTTCCGTCGGAATCGGGTCTCGTCCCGCATCTGAGCCGCGCGACCCACCGAGCCCGCCAACAGCTGGACCGAGGCTCCTTCGACACTCAAGCGGTCGACCGCAACCACAGCCGACCCCTGCACTCGAGCCGCCTTGGCGCCGAGGATCACTTGGTAGCTGGCCTGCCAGGTTCCGCCCGACGTGAAGTAGCCCAGATCGAGTCCCTCTCGGGCACGCCGGCTCTCGACGCTCAGAGATAGGACCGGGTCGACCACCACCAGGTCGCGGGGAAACTGCGGCGTCCCCGGCATGCTGAACGTCACCGTGCCGTCCGGCATCTCGTAGCGCTCCGGGTCGACCGCCAGCACTTTGGCGCTCACCGTGTCCTTCACACCCCCGTAGCGAAAGGTGATGCGCCGTCCGATGGAACGCCGGATCACGCTCTGCATGTCGGTGGCACCGTCGTAGCTCGCGGCGGTGATCGTCACCAGCGAATCACGCGAGAACACCGTCGCAAGATCGAGCGCGCCCACTTCGATGCGGTGCGTGGACGGGCCGCGCGGCACCCGCGCGGGAATCGATCGGCGCACCAGCACGCGGCCATCGTTGTAGATGGTGAGGCTCGGCGCCTGGGCTGCGACCGGCATGGCCAGGGCACCGGCACCGATGAGGGTGGCAAGTAATCTCATTTGAAGGCCTCGAATGCAACACGGGAGATGATGCGGTACATGATGATGTATGTCGCTGCCACGGCGATGACGCCGTAGATCTGGGGCAGCGCGGACGCGCCGCCGCGCGGAATCCGCACCCACACGTAGACGGCCATGAGCAGCGTGGCCACGAGGGCTCCCCGGCGTGCGATCGTGTTGGCCCGCGCTTGGATTTCGTCGCGGCAAAAGACGCAGACGTCACCCAACACGGCGCTCGCATCCTTCCGGCCGCATTTGGGGCACGGAATCTCAGGCAACCCACTTGGCGACGGCATCGCCAAACTCCTTCGTTGTGGCGGTACCGCCCAGGTCACGCGTGCGGATGCCGTCCTGGACCAGGGTCCGCTGGATCGAGCGGCGGATTCGGTCGCCGGCGTCCTTCTCGCCGAGGTGATCGAGCATCATGGCGGCGGCCAGCATCTGGGCGGCCGGGTTGGCGACGCCTTTCCCCGCGATGTCGGGCGCGCTGCCGTGCACCGCCTCGAAGATTGCGGCCTTGGCCCCGATGTTGGCGCCCGGGGCCAGGCCCAGGCCGCCGACCAGCCCGGACGCCAGGTCGCTCAGGATGTCGCCGAACATGTTGGTGGTCACGATCACATCGAACTGCTCAGGCCGGAGCACCATCTGCATGGCGGTGTTGTCGATGATCAGATCGTTGACCTCGACCCGCCCGGCATAGTCTTTCGCGATGTCGCGGCCGACGTCGAGGAAGAGGCCGCTCACCATCTTGAGGATGTTGGCCTTATGAACGATGGTGACCAACTTCCGGCCTGTCTTGACGGCATACTCGAAGGTGTAGCGCAGAACACGCTCGCATCCTTCACGCGTGAGGATGGCAATCGACTCCGCAACGGCCCGGGGGTCGTCGCCCACCTGCACATAGTGCTCGACGCCCACGTAGAGCCCCTCGAGATTCTCCCGTACCAAGACCAGATCGATGTGGTCGAACCGGCAACCCGGCAACACGCTCTTGGTGGGCCGCACGTTGGCGAACAGCTTGAATTCCTTCCGAAGAGCCACGTTGACCGAGCGGAATCCCGTACCTACCGGCGTCGTGAGCGGGCCCTTGAGCGCAATCCGGTGCTGATGAATGCTCTCGAGCATGGCATCGGGAATCGGGGTGCCCATGGTTTCGAGCGCGGCAATGCCGGCAATTTGCTCGTCCCAGGCAAAGGGCACGCCGGTGGCCTGCAGCACCTTGATGGTCTGGGCTGTGATCTCGGGCCCGATCCCATCCCCGGGAATCAAGGTGACGGTGTAGGTCACGGCTCCATCCCCCGAATCGGTAGCATGGCATCCATGGCCGCTTCGAGCGCCACGACCGGTGTGCCGGCCTGGGCGTGTGCAATGGTGCGCCACAAGATCTGGCCCGACCGCGCGTCGACCAGCACGATGCTCAGCTCGGCCCGGACCACACCCGGCTCGGGTTGTTTGAACATGAGAGCCGCGGGGACGAGCGCGTGGCGGCCGCCGGAGATCGCCACGAGTGTCCGCAAGTGCGAGCGGAACGGATCGGGAATGACCTCGAGCCTCGGGGCACGCATCACGGCCTGCCCCATCTTGTCGGGATCGGTGACAACGCCCGGGGAACGGCGTGCGATGGCACGCAGGTCGGGCGGGAGTTTCCAGTCCACTTCCGGCGACCTCGCCGTGAGCTTCTCACCCACGATCGAATCGGCCCAGTTCAGGAGCACGGTCCGGTTGCGGAACAACTCACCGCTCGAGAGAGTCGAGTCGGCCACGATCAGGGTCAGGGGCAGGACAGCGATGGATTGCCCGGCGAGAGACTCGGTCCCGAGCCCGATGGTCGGCGGGAGGGAATCGGCCGGCGCCGGTGTTGTCTCGGAGCGTTGCCCGCCACCGCAACCCACGGCCACGAGGAGCGCTGGGTAGAGAAATTTCTGGTTCACGGATCCCCGGCGGCTGAATGAAGTGGGCCGGCCCCAAGGTAGGGCCACCGTAACCCTTGAAGTTACAACATGTTCGTTCGGGGCAGCAGGGCTCTCGCCGCCGCAATGCGAAGCGGCCCGGAACCTAATCTCGGCGGGGGTGGATTCAAGATGGGGCGACGCTGGTCCCCACATCTCGCACCGAGAGAAGGGGTGGCAGGCCGGTCTACGACGAGCGCCCCACCAAAGAAGAACGAGCGGCTGTCTCGGCCGCCCGCTCATTCGAGGAACGCCACCGGCGGAGCCTACCCGAGCGACATCCCACCGTCCACCACCAGCGTCTGGCCGGTAATGTGGCGCGCCTCCTCCGAACACAGAAAGGCGATCACCCGGGCGATGTCCTCGGGATCGGCCAGGCGGCCGAGCACCGACTTCTTCTGGGAACGCTCGACCACGTCCGAGGGCAAGAGTTCCATCCGCTCGGTGCGGATGAACCCGGGAGCCACCGCGTTCACGTTCACGTTGGCCGATCCGAGATCGACGGCCGCGGCACGAGTCAGCCCCTCCACCGCGGCCTTGCTCGCAGCGTAGTTGGCCACACCGAACCCCGGACGCCCTGCCGTGTGCGCGCTCACGCTCACGACTTTGCCGTAGCGCTGCACGCGAAAGTGCGGTGCCACGGCACGGATACAGTTGAAGGCGCCGGTGACGTTGGTGTCGAGCACCTCCGACCAGGCGCGCTCGGTCAACCGCCAGAGCGCCCCATCGACGGCGATGCCGGCGTTATTGACCAAGTAGTGGAGACCGCCCAACCGAGCGATGGTTTCGTTGACGAAGTGTTCGACCGCCAGACGGTCACGCACGTCGCAGCGGCAGGCGTAGACCTCAACACCCATGCCTGAGAGCGACGTCTCGGTGAGTAGCGCCTGCTCGGTCACATCTCGGCCGGGGAGATCGACAAAGCAGAAAGCCACCTTCGCGCCACGGCGGCCGAGTTCCATCGCGATCGAGCGGCCAAGGCCGGTGGCTCCACCGGTCACGATGGCCACTTTGCCGCGGTAGCCCTCGGCGATGGGCTGAGGCTGGGGTTCCTCGAGCGCGGCCTCGCCGGTGTGTTCCCAGGCCGGAGAGGTATCGAACTTCTCGGAAAAGGACATGTGAAGGACCAACCTACCGGCCGCACCGGCCGGCGGCAAGCCGAGCCTGGCGGAAGGCCCTCAGCCCTCCAGCCCCATCCCCCACGCGGCCAGGGAGACGGGCAGGCCACCGTAACTCAAGAGCTCGTCGTGGAATGCCCGCGGCGAGTACCGGGCGGCGCCGGCACGCTGGCGGTAGGCTGCCCGAAGCTGTTGAATCTCCCGGCGCCCCACCGCATAGCACAGCTGGTAGGTCGGCCACGCGCAGTAGCGGCGCACTTCCCGTTCCGCGCTCACGCGGTCGATGGGCAGGTGCTCCACCAGGTAGGTAACAGCCTCGTCCGGGGTCATGCCGCGGGTGTGGAGGCCAACGTCGAGAATGACCCTGATGGCCCGCCACAGGAGATGGACCTGCTGGAACAGTCGCTCCTCGGGGCTGCGATAGAACCCTTCCTCGCCCATCATCTCCTCACAGTAGAGGGCCCAGCCCTCCACCATAATGGGTGTCCAGCAGAAACGGCGGACCGAGGATTCGAGCGAGTGGGCGGTCAGCAACTGCAGGTGATGGCCGGGATACCCCTCATGCACCGTGGTGGCGGTCAGTTCGTGGACGCAGTGCTCGCGGAGCATGCGGTCCACCGCTTCGGGCGATCCGCCGCCGTTGGGCACGGTGACGAAGAAGTATCCGGTCCGGCCGGCCATGAGCTGGCCCGGCGGCTGATATGCCGCAAAGGGCACGAGGGGCACCATAAACGGCGGCGTCCGCACCAAATCGAGTGACCCCGCTGGTACCGTCGCCAGATCTCGATCGCGCACGAAGGCCAGCGCGCGATCCAAGGAGGCTTGATACGCACCGAGCAGTCCGTCCGCCCCGGGATGATCTTCCCGCAAACGGTTCACCAGGTCCCGCCACGGCACAGACGCGTCGATGGCGCTCGCCTGGCGTTCGATTTCCGCCGTGACTTCCTCCTCGAGACGGAGTCCATAGCGCCACAACTCGGGCGCGGTGTTCCGCAGGGCGTGCTCGTGATGCAGTCGCCGGTCGAACTGTTCCTCCCCGACCGCAAAGAACAGAAGATCGGGGTGAGCCTGCAGCTCGGTCTCGAGCGCCAGGCCGAATCGTGCCACTCGCTCATCCGCATCGGCGGCCGCCGACGCGAGGTCGTCCGCCAAGGCCGGGACCGACCCACTCAAGGTCTCTGCCGCGGTTCGGAGCAAGAGCCGCGCTCCGGGAATCGTCTGAGTGGCGGACTCGATAAAGACCGATGGGGGCTCACACAGCGTCTCTTGGGCCGCATCGAGAAACTGGGGCACCTCACGGAGCCGAGCCAGCACCGCGCGCGCGCGATGGTCGACACTCGACTCGGCCCGAACCAGGAGTGTGTAGATGGCGGAACAAAGATGAGACAGCCAGAACTGCGGGTTGCGGACGTGGGGCTGTTCGTGCTGCAATCGGAAAGTCAGGACGCGGATATCGCCGAGCAGTGCCGTCCGGTCGATTTCGTCCTGGAGCGACTCGACTTCGAGATCCTCGACTGCGCCCGCCATGGCACGAAACGCAGCCAGATGCCGGCCGATGGATTCGACATCGAACGCGCCGAGGCGGCTATCCTGGTCGGTCGTGCCCGCCGCGGTCGCGGATGCCGGGTCGTAGTGCCACCGCAGATCGAGGTATGACCGGCAGAGCGCCTCAGTTGCTGGCGGCATCGATTGCACTCTCGCCGTGGGCTCGGGCCACGAGACGGTGGCATTCCTCCTCACTGAGGAGCCGGTCGGCCCGCTTGGCCGCTTGGAACAGGGCATCGCAGGCCGCCTGGTCGGCGGGGTCGTAGCCATGGTCCTTGAGCCAAACCTTCACGTTCGACAGGCCCGACACGGCGGAGATCTCGATTCGCTGCTTGAGGCCGAATGCGCCGGCCGGGATCGACGAATAGACCCGGTCCGCCAGCCAGGTATCGCCCTTTTCCATTGCCTTCATGATGGCGGAGGCATGGACGCCGGTGGCGGTGCGGAAGGCGTCCTCCCCGACGACCGGGTAATTGGCCGGGATGGGCACGCCGGTGGCCTCCGAGACGATCTGACAGTACTCAAGGAGCTTGGACAGGTCTCCGTCGTGCGCGCCGAGGAGGTAGAGATTGACGATGAGCAGGTCCATCTCGGCGTTCCCGACTCGTTCCCCGATCCCGAGCGCCGTCGCGTGAACGCGGTCGGCGCCTGCCTCAATCGCGGCGAGGCAGTTGGCGATGCCCAGGCCGCGGTCGCGATGGCCGTGCCAATCGATCTTCACCTCTTGCCCCGTGGGTGCGATGATCTCATCGCGCGCGTATCGGACCAGGTGCCGCACCCCGTTGGGCGAGGCGTGGCCGGTGGTATCGGACAGGCAAATGCGCCGCGCACCGCAGCCGATAGCTGCTTGGTACAGCGTCTTGAGCGTCTCAGGCCTGGCCCGCGTCGAGTCTTCGGTCACGTACATGACCCTGAGCCCATGGGACACCGCGAAGGTCACTGCTTCTTCAGTGGCGCGGAGCATCTTCTCCATGGTCCAATTCTCGGCGTACTGCCGGATGGCGGAGGATCCGATGAAGGTTGCCGCCTCGATCGACAAGCCGACGTCTTGGGATACGGTGACGATCGGCTCGATATCCGCGACCACGGTGCGGGCGGCGCAGTTGGGGTCGATGGGGAGCTTGGCATCGACGATCTCCCGGGCCAGCGCCCGCACCTGCGCTACCACTCGCGGGCCCGCGCCCGGCAAGCCGATGTCGGCTGCCCGGATGCCCAGATCGGCCATGAGATGCAGCAGCCGGAGTTTGGCCGACATGGGCGGGTCGATGACCGAGGGGCTTTGGAGCCCGTCTCGGAGCGATTCGTCGTTGAGCACGAAGGACGCGCTCCGATAGTCGAACGCGTCGCCCAGGCTGTTCCAGTCGTAGATGAGGTCGTTCTGATCCATGGCTGTACGTTCACCGCAAAACGGAGGTAGGTCAAGCGAGAGGTTTGGCGGCTAACGATGCCCCCGAACGAGCGAATCGGCCGCAACGCTGACGGACCCGGTAACTCCTTCCACCACCGCCCGGTCACCGACCATGGACGCTTCGACCGTGGCCCCGCGAACGCGGGCATCCCGGCCGATAATGGTATTGGCAATGGTGCTGTCGTGGATCCGGGTGCCCGCTTCCACGCTGACGTTCGGCCCGATGACGCTCCGCTCGATCACGACGCCCTCTTCGATGTAGACCGGATCGATAACGGTGACCCCAGGGAACTCACCCCGGCGAGCACCCCCCGCGCTCAGGAGCGTCGCGTTGGTCTCGAGCAGGGTTTCGAGTTTGCCGCAATCGTACCAGCCGCCCACTTCCGCCGTCCGGATCTTCTTGCCCCGCTCGATCATCCACTGGAACGCGTCGGTGAGGAAGTACTCGCCCAAATTGGGTGCGGCGGCGAGGGTGTGATCGATGCCCTGCCACAGACTCTCGACATCGTGGATGTAGTAGAGTCCGATGTTGGCCAGCTTTGAGATCGGCTCGGACGGCTTCTCCACGATCCGGGTCATATACCCCTCGGCATCGGTGACCACCACCCCGAACCGCTGGTAGTCCTCGACTTCCTTGGCCCAGATGATCCCGTCGGCCTTGGTCCGGTTGATAACCGTCAAGTCCGCATCGAACACCGTGTCCACGAAGATGATGAGCATGGGACCGGCGATGAACGGACGCGCCAGGTTGACGGCGCCCGCGGTCCCATCCTGGACCCGCTGCTCGACGAACCGGGCGGGGATGCCGTAGCGCTCGGTCGCGTAGCGCTCGACCTCTTCCTTGAGGTGGCCGGTGATGAAGATCAGCTCGGACACATCGAGCCCCTCAAGCCGGTCCATGACCCAATCCATCACGGGCCGGCCCGCGACCTTGAGAAGGGGCTTGGGCACGTGGTAGGTGTGAGGGCGCAGACGAGTGCCCTTGCCGGCGAGCGGGATGACGACTTGCATCAGGGAATCCTTCCGTAGCGGTCTTCCAGGCGGACCAGGTCGTCCAATTCCGGGGTCGATGCTTCCAGGACGTCGCTGTCTTCGACTGCCTCGATCTGGTGGATCAGACCGGGCGGAATGTGGGCGCTCTCTCCCGCCTCGAAGGAGCGAGTCACCGTCTCGTCACCCTCGCGGATGCGCAACAGCAGCCGCCCCGAGAGCACGTACATGGTTTCGTCCTTCTCATTATGGTACTGCAGACTCAGGATGTGGCCGGCCCGGACGTGCAGGATCTTCCCGACGTACCGGTCGGTCTGTGCCCAGATCAGCTCGTACCCCCACGGTTTCTCGACCCGGTATGGCAACTCGGCCATCAATCCTCCAGCGGCAAGAGTATAAAGGCCGATGGCAGCGCCACACAGGCCCGGACGCAGACCCCGCAGCCTACACAGCCCTCGGCACGGATCACCGGGTGGCCGTTTTCGTCCATCACCAGCGCCTCTTCTCCGACCGGGCATGCATCCGCACAGACTCGGCACGGTGACCCACGATAGGTGATGCACCGATTGGGATATAGCTCTAACGTGCCGAGCTTGAAGCCATCCCAGCCATGCTCGGGCACCGTCAGCGCCTCGGTGGGACAGGCCTGGGCACAGGGCATGTCCGGGCAGGCGATGCAGGCTTCCCGATACACGTCGATGTGCGGCGTGCCGGCTGCCAACCCGCCGTCGGTGCCCACCTTGATGATCGCCTTGGGCGGGCACACGTCGATGCAATCCCCGCACCGCGTGCAGGCGGCCAGGAACCCCACCTCGGGCAGGGCGCCGGGAGGCCGTACGTAGCGGCGCCCGACGACCCGGCCTTCCGCCTGGTCCATGAGTCGCTCGACCCAATCGCCGATCGCGTCCCGGAAGAAATCGCGCCGGGTGCCAGGCTTGAACTTCATTCGGCTGCCGAGCGACACTGGTGGTGTGGTGTATGCATGTGCAATTCCGGCTCGGAGCAACAGTTCAACCCGAGTTCAGACCCACGAGATCCATCCGGCTCTACTAGATTCGGATAATCTACTTGGGTCGCGAGCACCATAGTGTCGATGCGTTGGCGTCATCGCGCAGTATCTGCCACCCGCGGAGGACGCCGGTGTCCTCGCCGAGCGAAGCTCACATCCCGTAACCGACCTGCTGATACCACTTAGCCGACCTGAAGCCGACTGGGGTCGCCTGAAACACGGGCAGTGCGGGGAGGGTATGGGTATGTATGGGTAGGTATGGTTAGGTATGGGTAGGTATGGGTAGTTATGGGCAAGTATGACCATTGGCGGCTCGTGGGTGTCGATGGCATGGGCATCGAAACATAGGCTGCCTCGGGAGCCCCGGGCGAGGGGCGTTCCCGTGGTATCCCGACGGCGGCTTTGGCATATTCCCTGCTGAGCGTCCCGAACAAGGAGTGGTCGGATGAGAATCCAGGCGGCGGTGATAGCCCTGGCAATGGCCTGGCCGGGGAGCCTCGTAGCGCAAAGTGCGGCGGATTCCGCAGGCGTAACCCAGGCGGCGCTCGACTATGTCGAAGGGTGGTACGAGGGCAATGCGGAACGGATGGCCCGGGCGGTTCACCCGGATCTGGTGAAACGCATCGTCGCGGAGCGCGCCGGCGCAAGCCACATCCAGGAGATGACAGCGGAGCAGCTGATCGGCTATACGGCGGCGGGCGGCGGGCGCCAAACCCCCGCGGAGAAGCGGCGGACGGAGGTGAGGATCCTCGACATCTTCGGCAATGCCGCGACGGTGCGGGTCGACGCCGATTCGTGGATCGATTATCTACAGATTGGCCAGGTGGACGGTGAGTGGAAGATCCTCAACGTGCTGTGGGAGCTTCGCCGCGAGGTCAAGGACAAAATGAAGCACCAGCAAGAAGAGCCACAACAGTAAGCGTCAGAGTTCTGAGTATCCTGAGCCCCTTAAGGAGATTCACCTATGGGTAAGATCAAGTTTCTCGCCGCGTGTGCCGTCATGGTGGTGGCCAGCGCCGCTCAGCTGAGCGGTCAGGTTCGTGTCGGCGGGCAAATCAACTTTGCCGACGACTTCGATTTCGGCTTGGGTCCCCGCATCGTGGTCGCCGACCCCGCACTCGGCGAGTTCCGGTTCATCGGAACCTTCGACTTGTACTTTCCCGATGACAGAGCGGGCGTCGACATCGATTACTGGGAAATCAACGGCAATGTCGTGTACGACTTCGCTATTCAAAGTGCCCCGACGCTCGTACCCTACGTCGGCGCGGGACTCAACATCGCCCACATATCGGGCGGGACTGGGTTCGGCTCCGATACGGACATCGGGGCCAATCTATTGGGGGGAATGGAGTTTAAGACCGGCCGGCTTCGCCCCTTCGTCGAGTTGCGAGTGGAACTCGAGGGTGGGGAGCAATTCGTGGTGACCGGGGGATTGCTCTTCTAGCGGCCTCATGCACGTTTTGGCCGTGTTCAACGACGCGCGATGGCGGCTCATCCACCATCGCGCGTTGTGCAACACGGAAACATCACCAAGCATCAAGCCAGGACGCCACGTACGAGCGAGCGGATGTACTCCTTGTGCTGCCCGGGGCGCAGGGTCTTGTCCTCGCCATCCCCACCCCACCCCCCCTCGAGAATCGAGGTATCAACATACCAGCGCCCAAGCGGAGTTCGGGACTTGAGCCACATCCGGCCAGAGAACCCCAGCTGATAGAGCACTCGATTGCAGCGATCGACCGCGGGTAGCGCGAGCTTGGTCGGATCTGTCGCCAGCTCATAGCCGAGTTCCTGCAGGGTCCTCCCTACCAACGCTTCGAGTGCCCGAACCATGTCCGCTGAAGATGACCTCCACCGCTCAACAGGATTGAAGGTGGGGCCGCGCGGTCCCATATCGAACGATGTATTCGGCCTGGCAAACGACCCAATGGCGCAGCGCTGAACCCGATCGTAGTCCTTAGGGTGGTCAATGAACTCGCCGATGCGGGCTAACGCCTTTGCAGTATCACGTACAAGGTCCTCGAAACGGACCTCGAGGTAATCGACTCCTGCAGCCTTGCCCCCTGCCTTACCAGCCCGCACCGTCCATTCCCAATAGACCGCCGCGGGCACGTGATGCCGGTTTCGATCCCACGGATATGGCCTGATCCAATTCTGTTGGGCCAGCGACAGTGCCACATCCCTCCCGTCCCGAATCATGTGAACGAAGCGGGCGTCGGGAAAGGCCGTCTTGATGGCATCCATGTAGAAAGCGTTGGTCGGGGTACACTCCGCCCAGCGGGAGGCTCCTTGTTCAGCCGCAATGCTCTCCATCAGGATCCGCTGGAAATCACCGGCGGATCTGCAGCCTTCCAGAACCTTGGTCCTAAGATCGTCCGCATCCAGACCTGACCGATAAAAGAGCTCTCCTCCTAGCCATTTCGATAAGAAGAGCGCCCGATCCGATCGACGGCGCAGCCCTCCGAAACGCGGCCCGATGACGTC
>DATHRW010000008.1:0-3940 GCA_035464955.1 Gemmatimonadales bacterium | reverse complement strand
TCGCGGTCGCCTACCAGCAAGGCCTGCCGCTCAAGCCCATCGGCTCGCTCTGCACCTGGTCGCCGGCGGCTCGGCCGGAGCAATCCGGTATCGCCCTACTGACCGACCGGCTCAGCGGGGTCGAGTACCCCGACTGGCAAGTGTTGAAGGACAGCGTGCCCTGTCCGCCGGTTGAGGATGCGCCGGTGGTAGACAACGTCGACCTCATCCGGCGCCATCACCTGATGCTGGTCCGCTCCGGCACCACCATCTGGGACTTGAACGACGCACTCGACCGATATGGATTGGCGCTCAAGACCATGGGCGCCTACGGCGGCGAGCGGGTGGGCGGCGCCTTCAGCACCGGGACCCACGGATCCAGCGTCTTCTTCGGGCCGATGAGCGACAGCGTCGTGAGCGTGGACCTGGTGTGGCAGGGTGTCGCGGTCCGGGTCGAGCCGGCCAACGGGCCGACGGATCCTCAGAAATTCAAAGAGAGTCCGGCCTATAGTCGATGGCTCCTGGTGCAGCAGGACGACCTGTTTCATGCTGCACGGCTCAGCTACGGCATGTTGGGTGTCGCGCTGTCGTATCTGATCGAGGTGGGCCCGCGCTACTATCTCGAGGAGCGCAGGGAACAGATCGACCTCCCGCGCGCACGGCAGGAGATCCGGGACGTGGTCCGGGGCGCCGCCGGCAACGTCTACACCCGGGCTCTCAGCGCCGAGTACTACTTCAATCTGTATTCCACCACGAAGGAGCCCAAGGCGATTCGGGTGGAGCGTCGCCTGATTCTGCCGTCGGCGGGCCTCGAGACCAAGCGCCGTACCTTCGACGAGTTCCTGTTCCGCGGGCTCCGGGCCATCAAGATCGATCCGGGTCGGCTATCTACCGCACTGTTCAAGCTGGTGCCGCGGCTGGTGCCGGCCATACTCGAGTCGGGTCTCGCCGGCCTCAAGGGCACGTTCCGGAGCGCCTCGTACAAGGTGTACAACATGGGCGCCGCCAATTTGGTCGGGACGCTGGTGCAGGAGATCGCGGTGCCGGCGCGGTACATCGATGCCTACCTGGACGATTGCCACGCCTTGGCGCGGCACCTGTTCGAGAACCATCAGAAGGCATTGACCTCGCCCATCGGTGTCCGGTTCATCAAGTCGAGCCGGGCCGTGTTGGCGATTCAGCAGGAGACGTATGTGGACGAGCGCGGCACGCGTCGGCCGACTGAGCTCTGGGCCATGGTCAACTTCACCCTCACGATCGGCACGCCGAATGGCATGGAACTGCTGCGCGGCTTTCACGACATCGCGGAGAAGTACGCCGGCCGTTCACACCCGGGGAAGTGCTACTTCGACGACGCCCAGTACTTGAAGCGGTGCTACGACCTCGAGCGCTTCATGGCGATCCGGCAGGTCGTGGACCCGGAGGGATTGTTCCTCAACGCGTGGAACCGGCGGTTGCTCGACCTGCCCGCGGCTCCGGCTGCCGAGCCAGGTGACCGTTCGTCAGTGATATCGCAGGCGGCATGAGTCGGGAGTGGGGAGTAAAGAGTAAAGAGTAAGGAGTAAGGAGTGAGAAGTAAGGAGGGCCGGGAATGACTACCGACTCCCCACTCCCGACTCCCTGCTCCCTGCTCCCTGCTCCCTACTCCCTGCTCCTCACTCACTCGCCGGCGGAGCCTCGTCCACATACGATCGATCCACGTAGCCCTCGGTCCGGCCATCGACGATGACGCGGTACCACCCGTCCGCGAGCGAGTCGACCAGGACCCGCTCGCCGGGGCGGAGGGTGCGGACGGCGGCGGCGGCACCGCTCCGACCGTCACGCAGGTTGACCCAGGTCCTGGCATATCGTTCGAGTGGCGTGCCAGCGGGAAGTGCCGCGGCGGGTGGGGTGATGGAGGGAGCAGTATCTCCTTCGGCGGCGGGGGCCGGCGCTGGCGTGGACGCGACGGCCGCTACGGTGTCACGCCGAACCGGTGGCGGGGTCTCGAGAGCGGTGTCGATCGCTTGTGCCCGAGGTTGGGTTACCGGCCGCAATGGAGTGCGCGGTGCCGTATCGACCCGCCGGGCAGGCGGCGCCGCGACAGGCTCGCGCGCGGGAGCCGTCTTGGGTGTCACAACCGCGTTCGTCTCCCGGGCCGGTGCCTGGGTCGGGCCCGCCGAATCGTCAGCTGTCGGCGCCGGCTCGAGTCCCTCGCCATCGGCCGGCGCAGCGGCCGCGACGACGGCCGGGCGGTCGCGGCCCTGGTAATGCATCAGGATCAGCGAGCCCGCCGCAATGACGGCAACCACGATCAGCACCCGTATCGGCTTGCCCAGCTCCGGTCCGGAAATGGCCTGCCGACGAATGCCGGGCGTGAAGATGAGCCCGCATGCAGGGCATCGAGGCGCGGAACGATCGGCTCGCTGGCCGCAGGAAGGACAGTCGAGAAAGGCCATGATGAGTCTGAATATCGATTCGCCGGTTGGCTGGAGGCAACGGGTGGGTTGCAGGGAGAGACCAGGCCGTGGGCTGGTGCTATCGGCTATCGGCTATTGGCTATTGGCTGACCCGTGCAGTGACTAATAGCCACTTCCTCCTTCTTCACGCCTACCGCGTCGTCCCAACCACCCCTTCACTTTGTGCTTGACTCCCTCGAACGGAATCCGATCGATCGGATCGGCCTCTTTCTCCTTGATCGCGATGTTTGCCATAACCGCATCGCCGTGGAGCCAGATTCGGATCGCAGGGGCCACCCCGCGTTTGGCGCGGTTCCGGCCGTGTTTGATCGAGTTCATCACACCGTGAATCTCCTGCTCGATCTCGACGTCGAACGGGACGGTGATCTTGACTTCGGCGACATATGATGAAATCTCGAGATCGACCTCGTCGGTCACGAACTGAGCTTCCCGGAAATCCAGTTGCAGGCCCCCGAAGATTGCGAGGCATTTGATGCTGGGTGGGACGGTCCACGGCCCGGCCCGCTGCGCCGACCCGAACACGGCGGTGATCCGGAGCGGCTCATCGGGAACGGCCAGGGCATCGGCCGGCGTGTAGTCGGGATACGCCTCGAGTTCGTACTGCTCGCCGCGTGCCAAGGCAGGCATGGGCTCGACGGGCGTGAGCCCCATCAGGTCGGCCACGATGGCCTCGATCATGGCGGCGTTGGTGGCCTCTTGAACCAACCCAAACCGCTCCTCGAACGCCTCCACCGACAAGTCACCACGTGCCTGCGCCTGACACAAGAGCTCGATGGCCTGGGTGCGGGCGAGGGCGTGGGCGTTTGGGAGCATAATGAGGTTTGGAGGCTCGGCTCGGGCTATCGGCTAACGGCTAACGGCTAATGGTCGTGGATGGCTGGCCTTGCAGAGACTGATAGCTGATAGCTGATAGCTAGTAATGATTGCTTCCCAGCCTCCCACCGTCCCGCGCCTCACGGCGCCCTCACCACCAGGTTCGACCGATGCGCGTAGCCGATCGGTTGCCCGCCGATCGAGACGCGATACCAGCCTTGGTCGAGCGAATCGACCAGCACGGCATCACCAGGCTCGAGCACCCGAACGGTGGGGGCATCGCGACCGCGGTCCCGGCGCACGTTGACCCAGGTACTGGCGTAGCGCCGCGACTGTTGGCCGGTGGGAGCGGCGGCAGGCGGCGGTTGCACCGGGGCCGGGGCCGCTAGCGCCGGAGTGGTGTCGGCCACCGCGGCCTGTGGCTGACTGTCTTGCCCGATCTGCCCGACGGCGGCCGTATCGGGCAGGGCGGTCTCGACCGGCTGCTGACGCTCGGTCACAGGCGGCGGCACGCTCGCCACCCCCGACTCCACACCCGCGCTCGACGAGCCGCGCCAGCTCTGGAACGCCACCACCACGGCGGACAGGACCATCAGGGCGAGGGCCACAACCAGTGCCGGCCGGACCATCCTGGCCCGGGGCGGCGGGATGCTCAGCTTGAGCTGCTGCGGCGGGAACTGGTAGCCGCA
>DATHRW010000007.1:0-28229 GCA_035464955.1 Gemmatimonadales bacterium | reverse complement strand
GAGACGATACCGGCCCGTCGGGGAAACGTCGGCAGATTCACGCTCAGCGCTGACCTGTGTCTGTCGGCCTGGCTCGCCGGCGGAGCCAATGTCGAGGCCCAGACTCGCGTGACGGTGGAACGGGAACGGGCTGCCTACCAGGCGTGGGTCGAGACCGCTCCCAACTCGCCCATGGCGGCCCTGGCGCAGTTCCGGCTCGACCGGCAGGTGGTACTCGGACCCGCCGAGAGCGACGTACCTCTGCCGGGGCTCGAGGCGCACACGCTGGAAGACGGACGGGTGGTGAGACTCCGAGGACCATCCGGACGCCGTTCCCTGCCACGGAACCGCCTCGTGGCGCTTGGCGCCTACCGGATGGTGTTGAGCGGCGCCCGAGGCCGCACGGTCGTCACGGTCTACGATTCGACGACCAAAGCCAAGCCGCTTTCCTATTACCCGTACGATTCGAGCCTAGTGTTCACCGGCACTCTCGCGCCGCCGGCGAAGGCGCGGGCAGTTCGCGTGCTGGCCGTGGACGGGGTGGAGGTGGAGGCCGCGGAGGCCGGCACCTTCCGGGTGCCACTTGGGCCTGGCGGCACCGATCTCACGGTTCGACGCGTGCCCGACCCGGGAACCGAGGAGTCCGAGTTGGAGATTTACTTCCGAGACGAGACCAACGACCAGGGCACGTATCCCGCAGGTCGCTTCGTCTCGCTTCAGCCCACCAACGACGGCCGCTACATTTTGGACCTCAATCGGGCTCGGAATCCTTTCTGCGCGTACAGCTCGGTCTACCCCTGCCCCATCCCGTGGTCGGGCAACGCCATCCCGGCCGCCGTAACCGCGGGCGAGCGTTACTCCGGAGGCGGACTCCAGCTGTCATCCCCAAACGCCCCATGATCCAGGCGCTCTTGTCCGTCGTTGCCCTCTGGACATCTGCGGGGCCGGCCTGGGAAGGCTCCTGGCGGGCGGCCTTGGATCTGGCGGGCGGGCCGCTCCGCTTTTCGCTCCGGATCGAGCGGGCGGACGCGGGCTACGAAGGCGAGCTGTGCAACGGATCGAGCTGCAACCTGCTCTCGGGCGTGCTGGTCCAGGGCGACACCGTGCAATTCGAAATCGCCGACTACGCCGCCGCCATTACGGCCGTTCGTCGCGGAGACTCGCTCATCGGCGCCTACCACAACGTGGGCAGCCGGGGGCCGCGGACGATCCCGTTTCGCGCGTCACCCGGCACGTGGCCGGTGACAGCGCCGCCGGCAGAGCTGGTCGGCCGGTGGGACGCAACCTACCGGGCCGACGGCCGCGAGAGTCCGCGGGTGTTCGAGTTCCGTGCGGCAGCCACCGGTCTCGAGGGCACGATCATCTCGAACTCGGGCGACTACGGGCTCTTTTGGGGAATGGTCGATGCGGACAGCTTCGCGATGTCGCACTTCGACGGGTCATTCGTGTACATGCTCACCGGCCGTGTCACCGGCGATACCCTTCGGGGGATCTTTCACGCCGGGCTCCGCACTCAGACGCCGTGGACGGCAATCCGATCCGGAAACAAGCCGCACCTGACACCGCCGACCGAGGTGACGGCGGCCGACACCACGGCCCCGTTCACGTTTTCGTTCCCGGACATCTCCGGTCGAATCGTATCGAACACCGATGAGCGATTCCGGCACAAGGTCGTGCTGGTCGATGTCCTGGGCACCTGGTGCCCCACCTGCCACGATGCCGCCCCGCTCCTGCAGGAGCTCTACGATACCTATCACGATCGCGGGCTCGAGATCGTGGGATTGGCGTATGAGGTAACCGGGGACCCCGCGATCGACGGGGCGCTGGTCGAGCGCTATCGCGACAAGTTCGGTATCACGTTCCCGATTCTCCTCGCGGGCATCAATGACACCGAGCTCGCCGCCGAATCGCTGCCGCAGTTGCGCGGATTCACCGCGTTCCCGACCGCGATCTTCCTGGGCCGTGACGGGAAGGTGCGCCAGGTGCACGCCGGGTTCTACGGCCCGGCGACTGGGGCGCAGCACACCCGCTTGGTGCAGGAGTTTCACGCGACCGTCGAGCGGCTCCTGGCCGAGCCATAACCTTTCGCCCCTCTGACGGGACGGCTATCTTGCCCGACCGGATTGTCCTCACCCGCCACCCCGGAGGCTTACTGCAGTGGCGCTTCCGTTGGTTCACCTGACCCGCGTACCGCAACCCTCGAGCAGCCCGCCACGCAAGCCGGGCTGGCTGAAGGTGAAGGCGCCCGGCGGCCGCAACTACGCCGACATCAAGGCGCTCATGCGCGAGCACCGGTTACATACGGTCTGCGAGGAAGCGCGCTGTCCCAACATCGGGGAATGCTGGGAGCACAAGGCGGCGACGTTCATGATTCTGGGCGACGTCTGCACCCGGAATTGTGCATACTGCGCGGTCGCGCACGGAACACCGGCGCCGTTCGACGCGGCCGAGCCTGCTCGGCTGGCGGAGGCCGTGGCCGCGATGCAATTACAGCACGTCGTCATCACATCGGTCGATCGTGACGATCTGCCCAACGGCGGCGCCGAGGCCTTCGCCGCATGCGTGCGTGAGATCCGGGCACGACTGCCGGAGACCTCGGTCGAGGTTCTCATTCCCGATTTCAAAGGATCCGAGCGTGCGCTCCAGATCGTCATGGATGCGGCACCGGATATTCTCAACCACAATCTCGAGACCGCCGAGCGCCTCTACCGCCTTGCCCGCCCGGGCGGCAATTACCGGCGCGCCCTCACCCTGCTCGAATCGGCGCGTCGCATGGGAGGGCCCGACGCGCTGACCAAGTCGGGCATCATCCTGGGCATGGGCGAGGAATGGGACGAGGTCGTGACCTGCATGCACGATCTCCGGCGGAGTGACGTCAACATCCTCACCCTCGGGCAGTATTTGCGGCCGTCCGACGGGCACCTGCCGATCGCCCGGTACTACACGCCGGACGAATTCGCCGAGCTGCGCGACATCGGGCACGGCATCGGCTTCCGGCATGTCGAGGCCAGCCCCCTGACCCGCTCGTCCTATCACGCGTGGGAACAGGTCGACCGGGCCAGGGCCACGGTCGGCTGAATGGCACGGACGACGGCGCGCAAGCGAGAGAAGCCGAAGGCCGGAGCAGCGGTCACGGCGGAGCAGTGCCGGTCCTGGCTCCGGCAAATGTTGGTGATCCGACATTTCGAGGAGAAGGCGGGCGAAGCCTATACGCTCGGAAAGATCGGCGGGTTCCTCCATCTCTATATCGGCCAAGAGGCGGTCGCCGTGGGCTGCATGGCCGCGCTGCGCGATGACGACTACATCACCGTTTCCTACCGCGACCACGGGCATGCCCTGGCGCGCGGGATGACGCCGCGTGCGGTGATGGCCGAGTTGTTCGGCAAGGCGGCAGGAGGGTCAGGCGGCAAGGGTGGGTCGATGCATCTCTTCGATGCCGAGCGTCGGCTCCTCGGTGGGCACGGCATCGTCGGCGGCCACATTCCCATCGCGGCGGGTATCGCGTTCGCATGCAAGTACCGCAAGACCGACCAGGTGAGCGTCTGCCTCTTCGGCGAGGCGGCGGTCAACATCGGCTCGTTCCACGAATCGCTGAACATGGCGTCGCTTTGGAAACTCCCGGCCGTGTTCGTGGTCGAGAACAACGGGTACGGCATGGGCACGGCCCTGGCGCGTGCCAGCGCCATCATGGATATCTCACACCGTGCGTACTCCTACGCGATGGAAACCGAAGTGGTCGATGGGCAGGATATGCGTGCCGTGAAGGATGCCATGGACCGGGCGGTCGAGCGAGCGCGCCGCGGCGTGGGACCAAGCCTGCTCGAAGCGCGGACCTACCGGTATGTGGGGCATTCCATGTCGGATGCCGCGCACGGGACCTATCGCACCAAGGAAGAGGTCGAAGAATACCGCCAACGCGATCCGATCGGAGTGCTGCACGCATACATGAAGACGGAAGGCTACATCACCGACGAGGAGTTCACGGCGCTGGATGCCGAGGTGGTGGCGGAAATCGACGATGCGATCGCCTTTGCCGATTCGGCACCCGATCCCGACCCTAGCGCCCTGTACACCGACGTCTACGCCGAGCCCGCGTGATGCAGACGTTGACCTACCGCGACGCCCTCAACCAAGCACTCCGCGAGGAGATGCAGCGCGATGATCGCGTCTTCCTCATGGGGGAAGAAGTGGCGGAGTACGACGGCGCGTACAAGGTATCCCGGGGGCTGCTCAAGGAATTCGGACCCATGCGGGTGGTCGACACACCGATCGCCGAGCTCGGCTTCGCCGGCGTCGGAGTTGGGGCCGCCATGGTCGGACTTCGGCCTGTCATCGAGATGATGACGTTCAATTTCGCCTTGCTCGCCATCGATCAGATTGTGAATAGCGCCGCCAAGATGCGGTACATGTCGGGTGGCCAAGTGGGGGTACCGATCGTGTTTCGGGGCCCGGGCGGTGCCGCACTCCAGCTCGCAGCCCAGCATTCCCAGGCATTCGAATCCTGGTATGCCCACATTCCCGGGCTCAAGGTCGTCATGCCAGGCACGCCGGCCGACGCCAAAGGCTTGCTGAAGAGCGCCATCCGGGACGACGATCCCGTCGTATTCATCGAAGGGGAGATGCTCTACAATCTGAAAGGCGACGTCCCGGACGGAGACTACACCATCCCGATCGGCGTGGCGGATATCAAGCGCGCCGGAGACGATGTGACCCTCGTGTGTCACTCGAAGACAGTAGGTGTCGCTCTCAAGGCTGCCGAGCAACTGGCCGAGGAGAGCATCTCGGCGGAAGTCATCGATCTTCGCACCATCCGGCCGATGGATACCGAAACCGTGCTGCGGTCGGTCGTCAAAACCAACCGCTGCGTGGTGGTCGAAGAGGGATGGCCCTTCGCCGGCGTGGGCGCCCAGGTGGTGGACACCGTCCAGCGCGAGGCCTTCGATCACCTCGACGCCCCGCTCTTGCGCGTCACGGGAGCCGACGTCCCCATGCCATACAACAAGGCCCTCGAGCGGGCAGCCAAGGCCGACCCGTCACAGGTCGTCGCGGCGGTCAAGACCGTCCTCTACCGCGAATAGCCATGGCTACCAAAATCGTCATGGAGGCGCTCTCGCCCACGATGGAAGAGGGACGCCTCGTCGAATGGAAGAAGCAGGAAGGCGAGTCGGTCACCACGGGGGATGTCCTCGCGGAGGTCGAAACGGACAAGGCCGTGATGGAATTGGTCGCGCGCGCCGACGGCGTGCTCTTGAAACAGGTGATCGCGGCCGGCACCACCGTGCCAGTCGCCGACCTGGTGGGAATCATCGGCGAGCCGGGCGAGGATATCGCAGCACTCCTCGACGGCGCCGGAGCCAAACCACCGACACCGCCCGAACCCGCCACCACCGCGGCGGCACCCGCCCCTGCGCCGATGCAGCAGGCCGAGGGCTCTCCCGCTCCCGAGACCAGCGCGCCTGTCAGCCCGCCGATGGCGGCGCCCGGCCAGCGGATCAAGGCCTCGCCACTGGCGCGCCGCATTGCGACCGAACGCGGGCTCGACCTCGCCGCCATACGGGGCTCCGGGCCCGAGGGGCGAATCGTCAAGCGGGATCTGGACCGTCAGCCGGCGGCGGCACCAGGCGCAACGGCGGCGTATCCCAGTGCCGGGTTCACCGATGTGCCGCTCACGATGATCCGGAAGGCCATCGCCACCCGGTTGGCACAATCGATCGGTCCCATCCCGACGTTCTACCTCACGACGGAAGTCGAGATGGACCGAGCCTGGGAGGCTCGGGAGGCGCTCAAAGCGGTTGGTCCCGAGGGCAAGGTTTCGTTCAACGACATCATCCTCAAGGCCACCGCCTTGGCACTGCGTCAGCATCCGGCGTGCAACGCTTGGTGGCAAGGTGACCATATCCGGCTGTGGCACGAGGTCCATGTCGGGGTAGCGGTCGCCGTGGAAGATGGGCTGATCACGCCGGTCATCCGCCATGCGGATCACAAGTCACTGCGGGAGATCTCGAGCGAAACGCGAGACTTGGCTGATCGCGCCCGCGCCAGGAAGCTCACCCCCGAGGAGTATACCGGCGCCACATTCTCCGTTTCGAACCTCGGCATGTTCGACATCGACCAGTTTACGGCGGTGATCAACCCGCCCGAAGGCGGTATTCTGGCCGTGGGAAGTATCGTCGAGAAGCCGGTGATCGTCGCGGGCCAGGTGTCGGTCGGCCGGCGCATGCGCGTGACGATGTCGTGCGATCATCGCGTGATCGATGGCGCAACCGGAGCACAATTTCTCCAGACCCTGACCTTGCTGCTGGAGAATCCGCTGGCGATGGTGTGGTGAACGGAAGTAGGGAGTCGGGAGTAGGAAGTAGGAGAGTCGGAGGGACGAGGACCAAGGACGGGAGGGGATGCGAGGCGGGGTGAGACGGGGAGTGGGGAGGTCGGGAGCGGGGAGTACCGTATTCTACGCGAGGGTTACCCGTGGCCAAACAGTTCGATGTGATCGTGCTCGGCGGCGGACCCGCCGGTTATGTCTGCGCCATTCGAGCGTCGCAGCTCGGGCTCTCGACCGCAGTGGTGGAGAAGGACAAGCTGGGCGGTGTTTGTGTCAACATCGGATGCATTCCCACCAAGGCGCTGCTGTACAGCGCGCTGATGGCCAATACCATCACGCACGATGCCAAGGCGCTTGGAATCGACACCGGCTCCGTCACGACCGATTTCGGTGTCGCCATGAAACGCTCGCGCCAGGTGTCCACGCAGAATTCCAAGGGCGTCGAATTCCTCATGAAGAAGCACAAGGTGACAGTGATCTCGGGTACCGGGGTTCTTCTGCCCGGAAAACGGGTCCGCGTGGGCGCTGAAGAAATCGTCGCCAGCAAAGCCGTGGTCCTCGCCACCGGGTCTCGAGTCAAGGGCCTGCCGCAGATCGGCCTCGACCTCAATGGCAAGACCATCATCAGTTCGGATGAGGCGCTGTTCCTCGAACAGGCGCCGGCCTCCATGGCCATCGTCGGGGCAGGAGCGGTCGGATGTGAGTTTGCCGACATCTTCAACGCGTTCGGCACCGCGGTCACGCTCATCGAGGCCTTGCCGCGCATCCTGCCGCTCGAGGACGGTGAATGCTCGGACGCGCTGACCAAGAGCTTCAAGAAGCGAAAGATCGCGGTACATGCCGGCGCGTCGGTCACGTCGGCGGCCGTCCACAAGACAAGCGTCAAGCTCACGTTTGATGCCGGCGGCACACAGCAGGAAGTCGAAGTGGAAAAGGTCCTGATGGCCGCCGGGCGGGCGGTCAACACCGAAGACCTGGGCTTGAAGGAAGCCGGGGTCGAGCTGACCACGCAGGGTTTCATCAAGGTGTCGCGGGATACCCTCGAGACCACCGCCCCTGGTGTGTATGCCATCGGGGACGTCGCAGGCCCGCCGATGTTGGCGCACAAGGGGAGCCGCGAAGGAGTCAATGCAGCGGAGCGCATCGCCGGCCATTCACCATCGCCCATCACCTACGACAACGTGCCGAGCGTGACGTATTGCCATCCCGAGGTGGCGAGCATCGGCCTGACGGAAGATGCCTGCAAGGAGCAAGGACTCGAGTATCAGGTCGGCCGCTTTCCCTTCAGCGCAAACGGTCGCGCACGTACGTCGGGGCACACGGAAGGATTCGTGAAGATCATCCGAGGCGCCAAGTATGGCGAGATACTCGGGGCACACATCGTCGGAAGCGATGCCTCCGAGATGATCCACGAACTCGTTGTCGCCCGGGAAAATGAGTATACGGTGGAGGAAGTGGACCTCGCCATCCACGCCCACCCCACCCTGTCCGAGGCGATCGCCGAAGCGGCCCTCGATTCCATGGGACGGGTCATGCACATGTAGCGCGACGGGCCGAGCGTACCTCGGATCCATCCCCCGGCCCTCCCGTCACTGAGAGGGCCGGGGCATTTGCGCCCCCGCTATCTTCCCCTTATGCCAACTGACCCGAATCCGGCCGGTCCCGTGGGTGAGCCCGCGACCGGAGGCCTCGTCGGATTGGTCGCGTCCACCCTTGGACTCGCAATTCTGCTGGGGGTCGCCATCATCGGCGCGTCGCTCTGGGTCGTGGTGACGTTGCAGGCCGGGAAACCCCCCAGCGACGTGCCCGATACGAGCGGACCGGCCTTCACGGTCTTGGTCGGGGGCACGTTCCTCGGGGCTGCCACTGCGGCGGGTGTGACCTGGAGCCTCCTCCAGCCAGTCGGCTCGGCCTACCGGCGTGGTACCTTTGCCATGGTGAGCGCGTTCGCGACACTCGTTGCCATGTTGCTCGCGATTCCCGCCCACCGGCTGCTCGGACCGCCGGGTCTAGTCGGACTGGTCGTCCTCTGTGGTGTCGGATGCGCCGTCTTCGGACGACAGGTCGCCCGATGGGGACGACGCCATGGCTGAGCCGCTCGCGATCTACCGGCTCGGCCGCCGGGACTTCGCCCAGGTTCTGCACCTTCAACGAGCGCTGTGTCGAGCTCGCCTCGCGGGACATCTCCGGCAGGACCTGTTGCTCCTGGTGGAGCACCAGCCGGTGGTGACGCTCGGACGCGGAACCAAACCGGGCAGTCTCCCCATAGCGCCGTCTGATCTCGCGGACCGAGGTATCGCCGTCCACGAAGTCGAGCGCGGCGGCGATGTGACCTACCACGGTCCAGGCCAACTGGTGGGTTACCCGATCCTCGATCTCCAGGCACACCGGCCCGACCTCCATTGGTATCTGCGCACCCTGGAAGCTGCATTGATCGACGCCTTGGAGATCCTTGGCGTTGCCGGAGACCGAGTGGAAGGGTTGACCGGAGTGTGGGTCCAGAACCGCAAGATCGCGAGCATCGGCGTCCACGTGAAGCAGTGGGTCACCTTCCATGGCTTCGCACTCAACGTGACCACGAGGCTCGACGCCTTCGACCTGATCGTACCCTGCGGCATCAAGGATGTCGTGATGACATCCCTGGCCCAGGAGCTGGCGTGGGGCGACAATCCGGCCACGCTGTGGCACGAGGCCGAATCGGTCGTGGCCGGCTCGACGGCACGAGCGTTCGGGCTGTCGCCGCTGGAGGCCGATCCGGCGGAGCTGAGCGGGATCGAACGGAGTTTTCAGGAGCCGTCACCGGCCAACCACACGGGGGTGCGATGAACCGTTGCCTTTCGCGTCAGATCCCCTCATCCTCCGTGTCATGCGCGAGACCCCGGAATCCGGCACAATGAACTCGGCCGAGGGAACGGTAACGCAGATTCTCCAGGCCGCATCGAGTTGGGCCAGAGAGGCGCCGGCCGCGCTCACGCCGGCGATCCGCGCGGTCTGTGTCCGGCTAGCCGAGATGGTGGCGGATCAGCGGCATTATCTGGTTCCGTTGCCCGAGCCCCAGCAGGCGGAGCGCAGAACGATGTTGGAGTCGGTCGCGGGGCAGCTCAGGAGCCGGCCCGTGACTGATGGCATCGAAGAACACCTCCAAGCGCTTGCGGAACTCGAACTGCGCTCGACTGGGTCCTGGGCCACCGTCCCGACGGCCCAGAGCGAATGGGTCACGACCTCCATCCAGTATCTGGAGAGCCGCGCCGCGGCGTTGCCCGCGGCGGAGCGGCCCGACGCCTACTGGGCCGACGATGTGGTCGCGGGCATCATCGCCTCGGTGCGCGCCGTGATTGGGGTGGACGATCTCGCGGCGCGCTACGGGCTACCGCCCGGTGCAAGTGGCGAGGGCGATCGGGAGGAAGAGAGCTACTTGCCTTAGGCCGCTCCGCGTTCCGCCAGGAGCTCGAAGAAGCGGCCGAACACGTTGATGCCGTCCCATACCTGATCCAGGTCGATCTTCTCGTTTGGCGCGTGGAGACCGTCGTCCGGCAGGCCGACTCCGGTGAGCAGCACCGGCGCTCCCCGCATGCCCAAACGGGACACCACCGGAATCGAGCCGCCGGATCGTACGGCGACCGTCTTCCGGCCCACCACTTCTTCGAAGGCTTGATCCAACACCGCGAAGGCGGGCGCTGAGACGTCGATCTGCACCGGGTCGGCCCCGTGGATCGCGCGCACGCTCACCTCCGCCCACGAGGGAGCCAGACGCTGGACGGCCGTGTCCAGCTGCTTCAGGACCTTCTCGAATTCCAGTCCTGGCACCAACCGGAGGCTGACCTTGGCGGTGGCCTGGGCGGGAATGACGGTCTTGGCGCCCTCGCCGGTGAATCCCCCCATGATGCCGTGGATGTCGAACGTCGGCAGCGCCCAGAGCCGCTCGAACACCGAGTATTCCTTGAGCCCGGTGAGGGTCTTGGTGGTGGTCTCTTCCTCCATGAATTGTTTCTTCTTGAAGGGCAGGCTCTTCCAGGCCTTGAGCTCGGCTTTGGTCGGCGGAATTACCGATTTGTAGAGCCGGGGAACATTGATCTTGCCCGAGTCGTCCTTGAGCTGGGACAACAGGCGGACCAGGGTTTCCAGCGCATTGGGCACAGCACCGCCGTAGAGGCCGGAGTGGAGATCGCTGAGCGCGGTCCGCACCGAGATCTCGGCGTAGCACATCCCTCGAAGCGCCGTATAGACGGCGGGGATGCCCGGCGCGTAGTACCCCGCGTCGCAAACCAGCACGGCGTCGACTGCGGTACGCTCGGGCTGGGCCTTGAGCAGATCGTCGATCGCCTCACCGCCGCACTCTTCTTCTCCCTCGAGGATCCAGTGGACGTTCAGCGGAGGGTTTCGGTTGGCATCGCGCGCGGCCTCGTACGCCTTGAACAGACAGTACACCTGTCCCTTGTCGTCGACCGCGCCTCGGGCGAACAACTTGCCATCGCGCACCGTTGGCTCGAACGGGGGTGAGTGCCACTCGTTCAATGGATCGGGCGGCTGCACGTCGTAGTGACCATAAATCAGGATCGTCGGCTTCCCCGGCACTTTCGGGCTTTCGGCCCACACAATGGGGTTGCCCTTGTTCTCGATGATCTCAACTACCGGACATCCCAGGGTCCGGAGCTCGGTCGCGGCCCAGCTGGCCGCACGGCGGCAGTCGGCCGCGTGAGTCGGCAACGTGCTGATGCTCGGAATGGCGAGGAATTCGGACAGTTCTTTGAGCATGCGATCGCGCTCACGCTCGACGAATGTTGCATCCATGAAGGTCACCAAAAGCGGAAGGTTTTGATACGGTAGTGAGAGGAAAACTACACGGAATCGGCCCCGGCGCGAGCCTCACGCCCGGGGCATTCGGCCCGTTGGCGCCGGGGCCTGTGGACGGTATACTCGAATACCCGGCCCTCGGAGGCGAGCGGAGCATGCCCCATATCGAAGCGATACAGGGCGATATCACCCGTGAGACGGTCGATGCCATCGTCAACGCCGCCAACACCACGCTCCTGGGAGGCGGCGGGGTCGATGGAGCCATCCACCGCGCGGCGGGTCCGGAACTGCGCGCCGCGTGCGCCAAGCTCGGAGGCTGCCCCACGGGCCAGGCGCGGCTCACCGCCGGGTTCCGGCTCCCGGCCCGCTACGTGATTCACACGGTGGGGCCAGTGTGGTCGGGTGGCACCAACGGCGAACCGGATCTCTTGCGTCGCTGCTACGAGAGCGTCCTCGACCTCGCCCTTCAGCACGGCGTCCGCAGCATCGCGTTGCCGTCGATCAGCACCGGCGCCTACGGGTATCCCATCCGCCAGGCCGCAGCCATCGCGGTCGAGACCACCCAGCGGCTCGTTCGGCCCGGCAGCGGACTCGAACTGGTCCGGTTCGTGTGCTTCAGCGCTGGGGACCTGGCCGTGTATCGGGAATTACTGGAGACCCGCGAGCGGCCGTAGAGTCGAGCGCCCGCTCCAATCGCTGATACGCCTCGTCGCCGATCGCACCCGATTCGAGCACCTCGAGTTGGCGAACCGCGTCCGCGATATCCTGATCCTGGTGTTGGAACCAGGCCTCGAAGAGATCGAGTCTCGTGCGATAGATCCGCGCGGCGATAATCCGGGCGTTGTTGATGGGGCGTTCCGTGAGTGGGCCGATACGATAGGTGCGGAACCTCGGCGCGAGGGAGTCCTGGAGTTGCTCGCGGGCCCATCGTGCCACGTCCGAACGTCCGGCATCGAGGGCAGTGGAGTCGGCGCCACTTCCATAGATCGAATCGAGCCGCCGACTGAGCTCGGTGTAGTACCCCGACAGCAGGACCTCATCGTGCCAGCGGCCGGCCGCACGTTCCGCCCGGGCCGAGTCGCCCCGGCTCTGGAAGAAGGATTGCGCCGCGCGGTATCCAACCATTTGCGCGAAACTCTCGTTGAATGGCGTGGCGCTCTTCACGTACAACGTGTTGTGGGCGATCTCGTGAAACACGAGAGCTGACAACTCGGTGGAATCGCGCTCGAGCGCCGTGGAGAGCAACGGATCATTGAACCAGCCCAGCGTCGAGAATGCCGCGGACGGCCGGAGATAGGTGTCGTAGCCCCGGCGTTCCATTTCGTCGGCTGCGTCCCTCGCCATGTCGAAGTCGAAGAATCCCTTGTAGGGCACGCGCCCGACGATCGGATACTTCCAGGTATGGGGGCAGAGGCAGTCCTTGGGCGAGGCCGACAGCACCATGAGCAGCGTATCGCGCCCTACGTCGGCGAAGGTCGTATAGGTCTTCTTCGCCTCGAGGCCCAGTGCGGCGGCGTAGTCACGACTCTGGAGCACGAGCGAGAGGGAGGCGCGCGTGTCGGACGCGAGGCTCGAATCGCGGATGAGACGCTCGATGGGTTGTCGAGCCTGGAGAATCCGCGTTTCCTCGAAGCCGGCCCGCGTGAGGTAGCGGACGTCGTCGCTCACCACGTACGCGGTGCCGTACCCCACGAAGAGTGCACCAACCAACACGAGAAAGATCATCGCCGCGTTCCTCCGTCGTCTCATGGGGTCCACCGGGCGCCGAACCGATGGAGCCCGGCGCCGAATACGCTCTGGTCCTGATAGGCCCAATCGAGGTGGAGCCGCCCCAACTCGACCCCCGCGCCGTAGGCCCACCGCGAGAATCCGGTCCCGCGTGGTTGGGCCCCGTTGCCCAGCCGACCCACGAGCCCCACCCCGCCGACGACGACACCGGTCTCGAGCCCCCACACGGTGCGGCCGCGTTCTCCTTCCGTCCAGATACCCTCGAGCGTTCCCAACAACCGTACGGTCGATTGTGGATCGACGAAATTCAAGGTGAAGCCCAGGTGCGTCGTCGTAGGCAGCGTCAGGAGCGGACCGGAAACGGCGTCTCGGCCGAGATTCTGCACGCTCACGGCCAGCGCCATGATGTCGAAAACGGCCACGGTCAACCCGACATCACCCGTTACCGCCTGACTCACCACCCCCGCGCTGTCCTCGACCGTCAGGTACTTGAGCGACGCGCCGAATGCCGTGAGGCCGAATCGATAGACTGCTGAGGCCACCCACAGGTCGTTCGATGGAACCGCGGCGGTATCACGGAGTCTGAGCCGTCCGTAGCCCGCGCCAAAGTCGAATTGCCCGAGCCGGACCGCGAGGGCGGCCGCGCCGAAGGTGGAGCGATCCGGGTGGCGCTCATACGCGCCCTCGGCGCTCAACGAGCCGATGGTCGCGATGCCGGTGGGGTTCACGAAGATGCTCCCGGCAAAGCCCACCACGGCGACGCCAGCCCCGGCCAAGCCCGCGCTCCGCACCGATCCGGGGAGCCGCAGGATCAGCGGAGCGGGAGCCGCCTGCGCCGGGAGCCACGCAGGCAGCAGCACGAGGCCGGCGAACGCGGCGGCCCGCACCAGTCGCGCCGAACGCGTGGGGTGGGGCCTTCTCCGCGCGACCCGCAGAGCCTGACGTGGAAAACTCGCGTCAGCGAATGCGCACCACTCCATAGCGCGCGGCGATGGTCGGAGACAGGGGGGCGCCCGCGCCATTCCTCAAGCGAAGTTCCAGGGAATCGGCGGACGCGCTTTGCGTGACCACAATGTGCCGTCCGCTGCCGCTCCGCAGGGTCCCGGTGCGCGTGTAGGTCCCGTTGGCACTCTGGTCGGGCACCAGCGGATAGGGCCGCGGGAAGGTACCTGGCGCCTGTTGGTTGAGCGAGGCGAAGGTGCTCCTGAAGTTCCAGCTGTCGTATTGCAGCCGAGGGCTCTGTGCCGTGAAGCCGGGCAGGTTATCCAGGTAGTTGGCCAGCTGCCACTCCGGAATCAGTGTCGAGAATGGGACCCCGGTGGCGGCGGCCACGTTCGCGGCACCCACTCGGGTGGTCTGCACCAGGGACCGCGTCAGGTTGGTGCCGTTCGGGTCGGAATCAAAGTGGTCGGCAATCCAACGCATGAACAGCCAGTTGGCCCCGCGTTCCTTCAGCGTCCCCGTCGAATTGCCTGGCGAGATGAGGAAGGTGGCTTCGGGGTCTTCCAGGTAGTCGTATGCGTTGGGCACGTCGAGACTCAGGAACTGCGAAAAGCGATCCGGCGCGCTGCCCAGCGCACCGTCTGGCGGCAGCAGCCGCCCACCCAGCTCCTCCGCGAAGTGCGACAACGCCTCGTTGAGCCAGGTATCCTCGCTCAGACCGGAGCGCACCAGCACCCGCTGGTTGAAACTGATCATGTGCTGGAATTCATGAATGAACGTCGGCGGCAGCATCGACTCGACGAAGCTCTTGCTCACCGTGCAGGATGGGTTGGCGGGATCGGGCACGAAGCCGTAGAAGATCTCGCCCCCGTTCGAGTTGGCCATGCCGGGGAAGAGATCCGTGCCAAAGAAGAAGCCCAGGATGACACTGCCGGCGGAATTGCAATTGCCGCTCAGCGCGTTCACCGCGTCGGTCAAGAGGATGATGGCGACGCTGTTGCCGTCGAGGTCCGATTCCGATCCAAAGGCGGCGCTGTCGATGGCGTACATGTTGTCGCTACCCCCGCCGGGCCCCCCATCGAACAGCGTCCCGATCGAATCGATATCTGCCTGGGTGAGGCCGCCAGCAGGGACGGTGTTGTCGAGGTAGATGGCGCCGCGCGGGCCGACGTATTTGGCGGTGGCCGTCACTTGGACGAACGAACTGCAGGTGGTCTCCGCGCAGACCCAGAAGTCGCGTTGATCGCCGAGCGGGGGCGGGACCACGGCGGCAGCGGTGATGCCTCCACGCGAAAACTGAGCCCGGGGGTCGCGGGCGAGCTCGCGCTCCCGTTTCCGGAGACTCAAGTGAAATTCGTCGGCCTGGAGCGAGGGTCGAAACGCCCGGAGGGCCGGCGAGGGCAGTGCCCCGCGGCCAGCCGTTGCCACACCTGCCGCGGGCTGCCCCGTCAGGGTGTAGGCCTCGCTGATTCCCGCCGGAGTCTCAGTACCGGCGGTCGATACCGCCACCACCAGGTACTCCGCGCCGGCGGCGCTGGCCGAGGGCAGCTTGAGGCAGCCGCCGGACGTGAGCGGGTCGACCAAGACGTGGGCCCCGGCCGCCAGGCGGGCGTGGTGGCACAATTCAAGGGGCGGCGGGGAGACTGGATCGCCACGGCAGGCGGCCAGCCAGGCGGCCGGCAGGACAATCACGAGGGACAGACGCTTCACGACGAGGGCTCCGAGGTGGGAGGCTGAGAACGCGGCCGAACGCCGCAAGATATGGTATTGCAACGCCTTTTGACAATCGTATTGCGGCCGGGTAGCTTGATTTAGTGACCGTGATTTCCTGACCCTCCCGGGCCCGACAGCGAGGTTTTCCGTCGGCCTCACCGGGAGGGATGTCCTTCTTCGGTACCCCAGGCCCCGCCCCTGCCGGCGCAGCAACCATGCCAAGGCGAGGGGCACCGCGGCGGCCCGGGCGGCGGGTAACCCATGGCGTTCGTCCACCTCCATACCCATAGCGAGTATTCCCTGCTCGACGGGGCGAACCGGGTCCATGACCTGGTCGATCACGTCAAGCAGCTGGGGATGGACAGTCTCGCCATCACCGACCATGGCAACATGCACGCCGCCTGGACCTTTTACGAGGCAGCCAGGGCGAAGCAGATCCGGCCCCTTCTGGGCTGCGAGGCGTATGTCGCGTTCGGCTCCCGCCGCGAGCAGCAGAAGCCGCCCTGGGCCCCAGCCCCGTACAGCCACTTGGTCCTTCTGGCCAAGAACAAGGTCGGCTATCACAACCTGGTTCGGCTCACGTCGATCGGCTACCTGGAAGGCTTCTACCGCCGCCCCCGGATCGACAGGGAGGTGCTGGCCGCGCACGCAGACGGACTCGTGTGCCTGGCCGCGTGCCTGTCGGGCGAGGTTGCGTTGTACCTGCGCCAGGGCGCGTACGACAAGGCGAGAGATTCGGCCCGATGGTTCGCGCACACCTTCGGGCCGAACGGTTTTTGGTTGGAAATCCAGAAGCACGGGATTCCCGACGAGGAGGTCGTCGCGGCAGGCATGTTGCGACTGGGCGACGAACTCGGTATCGGCGTGGTCGCGACGAACGACGCGCACTACTTGCGGCGCGAGGATGCAGAGGCCCACGACGTGCTTCTCGCCATCGGCACTGGGAGCGACCTCGACGATCCCAACCGATTCCGATTCACCGGACAGGAGTCGTACGTCAAATCCGAATCGGAAATGCAGGCGCTCTTTCCGGACCATCCGGAGACCCTGGCAAACACTCAGGACATCGCGAATCTCTGCGAATTCACTTTTGAGAAGCAGTACCTGGTTCCGCAGTTTCCGCGGCCGGCCGATTTCGCATCGGACGAAGATCTCCTCGCCCATCTCGCCACCGGCGGCGCGGCGGACCGCTACGGCTCACCGGTGCCGCCCGCCGTGGAGGAGCGCCTCCGCTACGAACTCGGCGTCATCAATGCCTCGGGATACGCCGGGTATTTCCTGATCGTCCAAGACATCATTGCGGCCGCGCGAGAGCGTGGCATCCCGGTCGGACCGGGCCGCGGCTCGGCCGCGGGCTCACTCGTGGCCTATGCGTTGGGCATCACCGACGTCGACCCGCTCCGGTTCGATCTCCTGTTCGAGCGGTTCCTGAACCCCGAACGGATCTCGATGCCGGACATCGACGTGGACTTTTGCTTCGAGCGGCGCGGCGAGGTCATCGAGTATGTCCGTCAACGGTACGGGCGCGACAGCGTGGGCCAGATCATCACCTTCGGGACGCTCAAGGCTCGGGCGGCCATCAAGGACGTCGCGCGCGTCCTCAAGCTGCCGCCCGCCGAGGCCGATAAGATCACCAAGCTGATTCCGTCCGGCCCGGCGTATAGTCTCACCATCCCGGAGGCGGTGAAGAAGGTCACAGAACTGCGTGGCCTCACCACGCGCGGCGAGGTATACCGTCGGCTGGTCGATCTCGGTGCGCGCATCGAGGGCATCGCCCGCCACGCGAGTGTGCACGCGGCCGGTATCGTCATCGCGCCGGGCCCCCTCCATGAATACGTCCCCGTCTGCACCACGCCCACCAAGGGCGCCGGCCAGAGTACCGGCGGCGAGGACGCCATCATCACCCAGTACGACATGCTGGGGCTGGAGAAGGCCGGGATGCTGAAGATGGACCTCCTCGGCCTCAAGACGCTCACCGTCATCCACGACGCGGTGCAGATGATCGAACAACGCCATGGTGAGCGTATCGCGATCGGGAAGCTCCCGGTGGAGGATGCCGACGTCTACGACTTGCTCCGACGGGGGCAGACGGCTGGCGTCTTCCAATTCGAGTCGCCGCTGGCGACGGACATGCTCCGCAGCATGAAGTGCGATCGATTCGACGATCTCGTGGCGTGCAACGCGCTCATGCGCCCGGGACCGTTGGATACCGGCATGCATACGGTGTTCATCCGCCGCAAGCTGGGCCACGAAAAGGTGACGTACCCGCACGAGTTGCTCCGGGAAGTGCTCGAGCCGACCTACGGCGTCATCACGTACCAAGAACAGGTCATGCGCATCGCCAACGTCCTCGCGGGGTTCAGCCTGGCGGAAGCCGACGTGCTCCGGAAGGCGGTCGGGAAGAAGATTCCCGCCCTCATTCGGAAGGAACTCGGGCGATTCGTGAAACGGGGGGTGGAACAGGGGCACACGCGCAAGCTGATGGACGACATGGCTAGTCAGATCGAGACGTTCGGCCGATACGGCTTCAACAAGTCGCACTCGGTGGCGTACTCGATGCTCTCGTACCAGACCGCCTGGCTCAAGACGCATTACCCGGCGGAATTCATGGCCGCGCTCCTGTCCTCCGAAATCGGCAACACCGACAAGGTGGTCCAATACATCAACGCCGCGCGCGACATGGATCTCGAGGTGTTGCCGCCGGACGTCAACGAATCAGGCTTCAAGTTCACGGTGGTGGGCACCCAGCGGATCCGGTTCGGCCTCGGGGCGGTGCGGAACGTCGGCCAGGGGGCGATTTCGTCGATCATCGAGGGTCGCGCGAGCGGCGGCGCGTTCCTGTCGCTCCGAGATTTCATCGGCCGCATCGACGTCAGGCAATGCAACAAGCGGGTGCTCGAGTCGCTGATCGCGGCCGGCGCCTGTGATACCCTCGGTGGGCACCGGGCCCAGTTGCTCGCCGCGAGCGAGACCGCCCTCGCCGAGGCCCAGCTCCTCCAGCAGGAGCGCGAGGTGGGGCAGGCATCGCTGTTCGGCGAGGGATCGGCACGCGCTGCCCCCATCCAGCCTGCGCTGCCCGACATCCCCGCATGGGAGGAAGCCGAGCGACTGACGAAAGAAAAAGAAGTGCTCGGGTTCTTCATTTCCGGCCATCCGCTCGAGAACTTCCGCCATGAGGTGGAGCTGTTCGGCACGCGCACGGCGGCCACGCTGGGCCAATGGAGCGAGCATCAAGTCTCGATTGCGGCGATCATTACGCTCGTCAAGCGCCAGATCTCGAAGAAGACCGGAAAGGAGTACGCCCGCCTCACGTTGGAGGACTTTCACGGGACGGCGGAGGCCATCGTGTTTCCGGACACCTGGGCCAAACTGAATCAGGTCGTGGTTCAGGACGCAGCCATGCTCCTCGTCGGTGGCTACAGCGCCCGGGACCGTGGAGAGGACAGCGCGCCGTTCGTGGTCGAGGGCGCCAGGCCACTCGAGGATCTGCGCACGTCCGGCGCGGTCGGTGTCACGCTGCGGTGGAGAACCCCCGAAGCGCCACAACCTGAGGCGGTGCACCAGGCCGTCGCGCTCATGGCGGCGCATCCGGGGCCGGGGCCGGTCTATATTGAGTGGAGTGACGGGAACGGGGAGTCGCTCCGATTGCGGTCACGGCGGCTCCGCGTCACTCCAGAGGAAGATTTGATCCATGCGCTTCGCGATCTCTTCGGCGTGGAAGCGGTCCACATCGTGAAGGCGGACTGAAATGGCCTCGTCGCTGTATACGCTGGAATTCGAGAAGCCGCTGGTCGAACTCGAGCGGGAAATCGAGGACCTCGAGCGCGTCGGTACCGAGCGCCACATCGACGTGGCCGAACAGGTGGACCAGTTGGAGAAGAAGCTGCATGCCCTGCGTGACGAGATTTACAGCGGGCTCTCTCCGATGCAACGCGTCCAAGTCGCCCGGCACCCCCGCCGGCCGTACACGCTCGATTACCTGAGCACCATTTTCACGGACTTCATCGAGCTCCATGGTGACCGGACGTATCGCGATGACCTGGCCATTGTGGGCGGGTGGGCCAGGTTGACGGGCGACACGGTGATGGTGATCGGACACCAGAAGGGCCGAGACACCAAAGAGAACTTGAAGCGGAACTTCGGTATGCCACATCCCGAGGGCTACCGCAAGGCGCTGCGCCTGATGAAGCTCGCCGCGAAGTTTTCCGCCCCGGTCATCACGTTGGTGGACACGCCCGGCGCCTATCCCGGCCTGGGAGCCGAGGAGCGCGGGCAATCCGAGGCGCTGGCCCGGAACATCTTGGAGATGGCGGCGCTGCCGACTCCATCCATCTGTGTGGTAATCGGCGAGGGCGGCTCCGGCGGTGCCCTGGCTCTGGGGGTGGCCGATCGGATCTTGATGCTCGAGAACTCGGTGTATTCCGTCATCTCGCCCGAGGGGTGCGCCGCCATCTTGTGGAATGACGCGGCCCAGCGCGAACGGGCGGCTTCGGCCTTGAAACTCACCAGCGACGACCTGCTTCGACTCGGCGTCATCGACGAGATCATCGCCGAGCCGACGGGTGGGGCCCACACCGATCCGGAGGCGACGGAGGAAGCCGTGCGCGAGGCGCTCATCCGGCACGTCGCCGAGCTCAGACGCACCCGTCCCGATAAGCTCGTGCGCCGACGGGCCAGCAAGTACGCAGCGATCGGCGCGTTCAGCGAGAGCTGATGCCCCAGACCGTCGAAGTCCGCTTCAAGGGCACCCGCCGGGACTTCTTCGTCTGGCCAGCGGCCGACGAGCCCCTCCGGCTGAAGGAGGGGGTCATCGTCGAGGTGGAGCGCGGCCGCGACTTCGGCCGGGTCAGCGCCGTTGGCGACGTGGCGCTCAAGAAATGCGGGGATGGCTGCAGCGGGTGCGACATCGGAGCCAAGCCCGCGGCCGAGCCCCGTATCGTCCTTCGTCGCGCCAGCCAGCAGGACATCAAGACCGCCAACGAGCTCAGACGCATCGAAGAGGACATCCGCCGCAAGGTCATCGAACGGGTGCGCAGTCACAATCTGACCATGAAGGTCAGCGACGCGGAATGGCAGTGGGACCGCCGCAAGCTCAGCATCTTCTTCACCGCGGAACATCGCGTCGACTTCCGCGCGCTGGTTCGCGACTTGGCCGCGCAGTTCCGGACCCGCATCGACCTCCGACAGATCGGCGTCCGGGACGAAGCCGCCCGGCTGACCGGCATCGGACGCTGCGGCCGCGAGTACTGTTGCTCGACCTGGTTGCCCGAGCTCTCACCGGTGAGTCTGAGCCTGGCCAAGGACCAGCACCTGGCGCTGAATCCGTCCCAAATCTCCGGCGGCTGCGGCCGTCTGCTGTGCTGTCTCAAGTACGAGCACGACTTCTACGTCACGACCAGGAAACGCTTCCCCAAAGAAGGGAAAGACCTCGTGACCGAGCGCGGCAAGGAGCGGGTCGTCGCGGTCGACATCTTCCGCGAGCGCGTGTTCCTCCGAAGCGCCGACCAAGGGCCGCGGATCGTGCCGCTGGTGGCACTCCAGGAGGAAATCGAGCGCGCGCGGGCACACCCCCCAGCGACCGGTGCCGGCCCGGCGGCGCCGGCCCCCGCTCCCTCGGCGTCAGCGCCTCGTGCGCCCGCAGCGCCCGCCGAACGGCCATCCGAGGCGACGCCACCCCAGGAAGCACCGAAAGGACGCCGGCGGGGACGCGGGCGAGGCCGCGGGCGGCGCCGGGGCAGGAAACCACCCGGCTCCACCCCGGGGGACGGGAGCAAGCGTGACTAAGTTCTACGTCACGACCGCCATCGATTACGCCAACGGCGATCCCCACCTGGGTCAGGCTCTGGAGAAGGTCGGGACGGATGCCGTTGCCCGGTACCGGAGACTCCGCGGCGACGACGTGCACTTCGTGATGGGCATGGACGAGCATTCCCAGAGCGTGGTCCAGGCGGCGGAGGCCAACGGTGTGTCGCCCCAGGCGTGGGTGGACCGCATGGCGGACCGATTTGCCGATCTCTACCACCGGCTCGACTGCAGCTACGACGACTGGATCCGGACCACGGAGCCGCGGCACAAGCGCGCCGTCGAAGCGCTTCTCACCCAGATTCGCACGCACAACCCCAACGATCTCTTCATCGACACCTACGAGGGACTCTACTGCAGCGGGTGCGAGGAGTTCAAACAGGACAGCCAAGTCGCCGACGGGCGTTGTCTCGAACATCCCTCGCTCGAGCTCGCGGCAAAGAAAGAGGAAAACCACTTCTTCCGGTTGAGCCGCTACGGCGACTCGCTGCTGCAGCTGATCCAGTCCGGAGAGTTTCTGGTCGAGCCCGCGATCCGGCGCAACGAGATCATCCGGCTCCTCGAGGACGGGCTGCAGGATATCTCGATCTCACGGGCCCGCTTTCCCTGGGGCATTCCCTACCCTGGCGATCCGGATCACACGGTGTACGTGTGGTTCGACGCGCTCATCAACTACCTCTCCGCGACCGGCTTTCCCGACTCCGGGTACGAGCGACTGTGGCCGGCCGAGCTCCATGTCATCGGCAAAGGCATCACCCGATTTCACTGCGTGGTCTGGCCCGCGATGCTCGCGAGCGCGGGCCTGCCCCTGCCGCGACAGATCTGGGCGCACGGCTACATCCAGTGGGAAGGCGCCAAAATGTCGAAGACCGCGGGGACGGCCGTGTCGCTCGAGTCGGCCATGGAGCGCCACGGCACCGATGCGCTCAGGTACTTTCTGCTCCGGGAAGTTGGCTTCGAAGCGGACGGCAACTTCACCTGGGACCGGTTCGACGAGCGCTATGTAGCCGACCTCGCGGACGGACTCGGCAACCTCGTCTCCCGAACGCTGGCCATGCTCGACAAGTATCGCGGGGGCATCGTGCCGCCGTCCCCGAACGGTACGTCGCTCGATCAGGCCGGGCTCGATGTGCTCGAGCGCTACCGAGCTCGGATGGACGCCCTCGACCTCCGGGGCGGGTTGGAGGCGGCGTGGACCCTCGTGGCGCGAGCCAACCAGTACATCGTCGAAGTAGCGCCCTGGACGCTCGCCAAGGAGGGAAAGGACTCGGACCTCGATGCCGCCCTTGGGACCCTTGCAAGATGCCTGTATCGCCTGGCACTCATGACGGACCCCTTCATGCCTGCCAAGACGGCCCGGCTCTGGGAGGGACTCGGCCAGACCGGGGGCCTGAACCGAACCTGGGAGTCCGGCACCGCCCCACCGGTTGAGGGCAGCCCGACCCAGCGGGTTGAGGTCCTATTTCCGAAGGAGACTCAGGACTAAAGTATTTGACAGTACAAGAGTTATACGGGGCGTGCCTCGCCTTGCAACACAAGTTGCACCGGGTGATACTCCACACCGAGCAAGGACCGGCGGAGCCCACCTTGGGCCCAGAACCTGCAGACTCAACCAAGCAGATCTAGCCTGGCGGACTCTTGATGGCCCAGCGGCGTTGGACATTCGTAATCGTTCCCCACGGATCGGGCATTTCGAGGAATCTCGAGGTCTCGACGTCGGCGCTCAAACTCGCGGGCGCATTCGTCGCGGCGGCCGTGATGGTGGTCTTGGCCCTCGGCTTCGCGACCGTCACTCGGTCATTCGACCTGGCCCGAGCCGACCGGCTCGAGGCCGAGAATCAAGCCCTGGCCGCGGAAATCGGGCGCGTGCATGGCCGGCTCACCGACCTGGCCGACACGCTGCAACGGATCGCAGAGCGCGATGATCAGATCCGCGTCCTGGCCAACCTCGATCCACTCGATCCCCAAGTCCAAGCGGCCGGCATCGGCGGCCCCCGAGCAACCGAGCCGTCGCCAATGGCCGAAATGGGTGTGCTGGGTCGGCAAGCCGACCTGGTCAGGGTCGATCTGGACGGTCTGATTCGCCGGGCGAACTTGTTGGCCAACTCCTTCGCCGACGCGGTGGACAGCCTCGGATCCCACAAGAAGCGATTGGAAGCCACCCCGTCGATCCTACCGACCGTGGGCTGGCTCACGAGTCACTATTCGTCCAGTAGACTGCACCCGATTCTCAATGTTGCGCGGCCCCACGTCGGTATCGACGTGACCGCGCCGACCGGAACGCCCATCGAGGCGCCAGCAGCCGGCGTGATCACTTATGCCGGCGAGAAGACCGGGTACGGCAAGGTCGTGATCATCAGTCATGGCTTTGGCGTGGAGACCCGGTTCGCCCACGCATCCAAACTGCTGGTGCATGAGGGGCAGCGGGTTGTCCGGGGAGATTTGATCGCGCTGGTTGGAAAGTCGGGGCTCGCGACTGCGCCGCACCTCCATTACGAGGTGCACGTGAATGGTCAGGCTGTGAACCCGCTCAAGTATGTCTTGCCGGACATGGTCACCGACTAGGCAAGCCGGAGCGTGCTGGAGAAGAGCCCCTCCCGAGCAATCGGGAGGGGCTTTGTGTTCGCACTCCACCCACGGTGTTTCGAACGCTGCGCCAATGCCGAGGCGCGCGGCACGAGTTGGAGGAGGATGCTGAGGGCGATTAGTTTTCTGCGACTCAACTTGGCTCTCACTGTGCAGCGCAAAGGGTGATCGTGCGACTCAAGAGCAGCTTTCTCATCCCGGCCATTCTCGTGTGTTCGGCATGTGGCGGTCCGCGCGACGTGGCGATCCAAGTCTTGATCCCCGGTGCCGATTCCGCGCTGGCTCCAGCAGTGGACCTTCCCGTCGTGGCCCTGCCGTACAACCGGGATAGCGTGCTCGCGAGTTTGGAGGCCAGGGCCGGTCAACCGCGCCCGCACACCGCCGCCCTGGACGACCTGTTCGCCCAGTACCGGCAGCCCTTCGCGGTGTACGCGGTGGCTACCGCGCGAGGCCAAGCGTTTCACGACACCCTGACGGCCATTCGCGCCACCCTCGACACGATCGCCCGCTCCGCTCCCGAATACCAGAGCCTGTATCGGCGCTTTACGGCGGTCACCGATTCGGTCGCGGAGGCCGATCGCGCAAGCAAAGCCGCCAGCGACCAGTTGAACCGAGCACGGCGAGAGCTCTCCGGCCCGATCGAGAGCCTGAGAGCGGAAGTTCGCGCTTGGGAAGACAGCATCTACAGCGGCTACGATACCTTGGTTCAGAACCTGGCCAACGCATCGATGCGCGAGCCCACCAGCGATACGACCAAGGCCGGTGGGTGGGCCACCTTGCGATTGACGCCGGGGCGCTGGTGGGTCTACGTACGGTCCTGGGACGCCCACGACCCCAACGCCGAGTGGTATTGGAACATTCCCGTCACGCAGGATACGATCGTCCTCGATCCCCGCAACGGGCAGCGGCGACCCAAGTACTGAGCCACTCACCGCCCCTTCCCCCAAAGGCAGAACCCATGAACGTGAAGAAGAGCATGCTCGTCGGCGTAGTGTCCGTGGTCGCTGTATCCGCCTTCCTCTGGCCTGCCAAGACAGCGGAGAGCACGCGCCGACCGGGCTTCGCGATCGTTGGCCAAGACGATCCGCTGGCCTCACGGTCGAAGGGCAGCCCAACGGCGCCTGTTACCGTGTACGAGATGTCGGACTTTCAATGTCCGTACTGCAAGCGACATGCAATGGAGACATACCCTCTCCTCGAGCGGGAATACATCAACACGGGCAAAGTCCGGTGGGTCTTTGTGAATTTTCCCCTGCCGATGCACCCGAACGCGGCGCCGGCAGCAGAAGTTGCGATGTGCGCGGCCCAGCAAGGCAAGTTCTGGCCGGTGCACGACCTCCTCTTCAAGCACCAGGAGACCTGGGCACCGCTCAAGGAACCTGGAACGTTCATGCTTGCACTGGGAGATTCGGTCGGCGCGGATCGGGCCGCCCTCACGTCGTGTGTTCAACGGAAGGCGTCCCGGCCAATTGTGGAGGCGGATGCCATGGGAGCCGCCCGCTCGGGCGCGAACAGCACGCCGACCTTCTATATCGAGGGCGGGTTGCTGGTCGGTGCCTATCCCATCGAGACCTTCCGCCAGATCCTCGACTCGGTCTACGCGGCCAAGACCAACCCCGAGTAACGGAGGGAGATCGCTCAGAGGGCGAGGAACACGTCGTACAAGGCGTGGGTCCAGGCCGTGACGCCGAATCCTCGCAAGAGGTAGAGCCCGCTGAAGAGCACCCCGGCTATGGCCCGGAAGGTAAAGGAGCCGAGAGCGAACGGGTCACCGTACGGTCCGATGTAGTGAAACCAGGAAAAGACCAGGGCCCCGACCAGAACGGCGAATACCGACGCCCCGCGGGACGACCATCCCAAGACAACGCGGCCGAACACCGCCAGCCCCGAGACCAGGATGACCCGGAAGAGCAGTTCCTCATAGAGCCCGGCACCGAGGGAGATCATCAGCTGGGTGGGGAGATCGAATCGCGAGAATTGCACCAGTGAAAGCCCCGGAATGCCGCTGAGCAGGAGCCCGGTAAGCACGGCGGCGACGCTCCCGAAGGCCAGGGCGTAGACAACCGACTCGCCCGTCATGCCGAGCAGCACCTTGCCCTTCGGCCACCCGGACTTGCGAATATCCCGCCACACCAGAACAGCGCCAGCACCTACCAGCACCACACCGAAGGTGATCAACCCGCCGCGGCCACCGAAGGTGACAAAGAGGCTCTTGAGCAGGACGTCCGCCCCGTTGCGGACCCCGGTGAGTCCGTCGCCGGAAAGCAGAACCGCCAACGCCTCGTACGCGAGTAAGAGCGGCAAGGCAAACGTGAGGCTATAGCGCGGTGCTCGAGTGAGCTTCCAGTACGTCGTGGCGGTTGCCTTCATGTCGTCATCGGCGTCTGAGTGCCTCTCACAAAAATTCCGACGCCATTGACGCCGTTCCGGACCACCGGCCACATTCCCCGTTCATGCCGCACACGTCACCATGGTATCGCGCGGGCGCCTACATGGCATCGCGCCTCGTTCCCGCCGCTGGGCTCTTTGTTCCCAAGCTCGGCCGCGGCCACGCGGCCCGGACCGGCCTCGTCGCGCGGTTGGAGAGTTGGGCTCGACAGAACAGAGAGACGGACCGGCCCCTGGTTTGGTTTCACGCTCCGTCGGTCGGTGAGGGCCTGCAAGCCGAGAGCGTGATCACCGCATTCGCGCGACGCCATCCGGAATGGCAGGTCGCCTATACCTATTTCAGTCCCTCCGCCGAGCCCTGGGCGACGCGTCTTCCCGTCGATGTGCGGGACTATCTTCCGTATGATGTACCAGCAGACGTCGAACGCGTGATCGCCGCGCTGTCTCCAAGTGCCCTCGTATTCACCAAACTCGATCTCTGGCCTGAACTCGCGACCCGGGCGGCTGCCCGTGGGATCAAGGTGTTGTTGGCCGCGGGTACGGTTCGCCCCGGCAGCGGCCGCCTTCGCTGGCCGGCACGCGGGCTGCTCCAGCCTGGGTACGCGGTCGTCGAGGCCGCGGGCGTTATCGCCGCCGAGGACGGTGAGCGTCTGGTCCGCCTTGGAGTTCCGCGTCGAGCGATCCACTTGACGGGCGACCCGCGCATGGACAGCGTGGACCGGAAGGTGCGCGCAGTTCCTCCGGACGAGCCGCTGCTCAGGATGGGCAACGGCGCCCCAACCATGGTCGCCGGATCGACATGGGGAAGCGACGAGCACGTCATTCTCTCCGCGTTTGCGCGCATTCGGCGCGAACATCGAGGGGGCCGACTGATCCTTGTCCCACACGAGCCGACCGAAGGGCATCTCCAGCGACTCGCCTCCCGAGCAACCGCACTCGGCCTTTCCCCGCCTGTCAGGCTGAGCAGCCTCGAAGGATCGCCCGGCGAGTTGATCGTCGTGGACCGGGTTGGAATCCTGGCCACACTCTATGGAGCCGGGAGCATGGCATACGTGGGTGGCGGATTCCGGCGCGCCGGCCTCCATTCCGTCCTCGAGCCGGCGGCCTGGGGGCTCCCGGTCGCCTTCGGACCGCGGTGGCGGGAGAGCCGGGATGCCCGGCTGTTGGAGCGGGCGGGCGCAGGGCACCCGATCGCGTCGGAGGTGCCAAGGCGTGCGATCGATCAACTGGCCATGATTTGGGCCCGATGGCTTGCCGATGCGGCGGCGCGCGATGCCGAGGGCCGGCTTGCCCGGCAGGTGATCGAGCGGGAACTCGGCGCGGCCGAGCGGACCGTGGATCTCATCGATCGGGCGATGACCGGATCCAACCCAACGGTGGACCGCTCGCCGCCTCAGCGGGGAACGATGACCCCCTCATAGGTCACGGCACGCGGTACGATCAAGCCGAGCGTGAGGGCGGAAATCAGGATGTCGCTCCAGCGGCTTCGCACTTTGATCTTCAAGTCCGCAACGCCCTGCCCGTCCAACAACTGGGCGGCCAAGGCTCGCTCGAGCGAGGGGCGTGACAAGCTGACCAATCCGAAGAAACCGAATGTGGCGCGCGATGTCACGCGGAATGCCTCGCCGGTAGCCGGTTGGCCGGCGGGCGAAGCCATGGTGACGGGTACGCCGAGCTGGGATGCGTCGAAATGGACGGCACAACCGCTCAGGGACATCGCAAGCACGAGGGCAAACGCGCGCTTCGCGCGGCGCCAGGAGGGGGCCTGGGAATGGCTAATCATGGCGTCAATGATAATCGATCCGCGGCGCGGCGCGATGCCCGTTCCGTCAGAGACCGGGAAGCCGGAAATTGTAGCCGGCGCCGACGCTGAAGACGGTGGGTGAGCCACCATCGACGTTCACGTAGTCGGCCGCGGCCCGGAAGCCCAAGCCATTGATCAGATTGAAGTCGATGCCGCCGCTCAATCCGAACC
>DATHRW010000006.1:0-2552 GCA_035464955.1 Gemmatimonadales bacterium | reverse complement strand
ACCCCCTGCCGACCCGAAAATCTTATGCCCTGAGGTCAAGGAAATGGGCGGATCGCGGCGGAGGAGTATGCCGACGAGACCTGGGCCTGCCTCGGCATGTGCCTTGGGTCGCCATCGGTCCTCGTGTGGGACTCGCAGGCTGGTGGGTGGGTGCAGCCACCGCCGTAGCGGTCGGCCCTGCCTACCCTGTCGTCGGTCCTCGCCGCTCCCGCAGCCACGCTGAAACGCCTCCGGCCGCCGCCATCACGAGCTGCCCGCGTTGATATGGAAGGCCACGATGATCGGGCTGAGCACCAGGGCGACGGCGAGGCCCACAACAGCGCCGATCGGCACATTGCTTGTCACCCCGTCACCGGTCCATCTAGGGGGTGGAAATCAGCACGATCAGCACCAGCCAGCCAACGAACAGCAGGAAGGCAATCGCGCCCGTGATGACGATCCGGCGGAGCCACTTCAGTATGCGACGAGTGTAGGCCGGCGACGCCAGCCGCTCGTCCTCCTCGCGAATCGGCCACGCTGCCAAACTCCCCCGCTGGCCCCGGGCAGCGGGGGGCGGGCGCTTACTGCTCTTGTTGTCGCACAGTGTCGCCTTGGGCTCTGCTGCACTCCGTCCCCGTAGACAACGGTCGCAACCCTGGACGCGTCCTCGCTCCCACCTTGATCCGGAGGGGGTCAGGCTCGCCAGGGCAGCTCGGGGGCTTTGAACTTGTGCTCACACTCGAGCTTCGGTCGATTTGGGCTCAGCCTAATAGACTATGAAATCATTCGTATCCGGCTCGCCAAACTCCAGCGCGGGTCCAAGAATCGGGCCATCGCCATCAGACACCACGACCCATAGGGCGTAGAGGGAGGCGTCCAGTTGCTCAACTCCCTTGACACCACCGCGGCCGTTCGCATCGGTCTTGAGCGTTCCGAGATCTAGGTCCACGAAGCCAACGATGTGTACCCAAAAACCGGGTTCAATCTCGATATATGAAGGATCAGCTGGATCAGCTGGGGCTTCAGAAAACTCGGCTTGAATGCCCTCGGCACGGACACTGTATCGAGACAGAGGATCCAGGTCGGTCGCTCCAATGTTGTACTGGAACCCTACTGTTGATAGGCACCAAAACGTAACCCAGCCCGCGGTTGAAGTGGGAGCCGTTACCGGAGCGAGGGCGTCCGTGACGATATGAGTGGACTCTCCGTCATGGTATGGCGGCTTTACCTTCTCCACGCCAATGTCTTCCCAGGTCAGACCTGGGGGCAACGGTCCCAAGTCTTCGCCCAGTGGGTTCCAATTGCCATAGTTGGGTGGTGCCGGGGATCCAGCTAATGCTAGGGAAGTCGTTGGTAGCACGAGGAATAGACTCAGTAGAGACGCCAGAAGTGGCTTCTTCATGGGTACTGCCTCCCTCCACTTTCGTGTGACGACCAATTCCTAGACTCCTCGGGCTGCCCTCCTCCCTCTGGGACCGACACGGGGTCAGGCTGGCACTGGCTCGGCGCGGTCCCGCTGGTCTGGGCGTGGGTCGCGCTCCAGCGCCCGCGTCATTCGGAACAAGTTGGCCCCCGGCCTCTGCCTCCGCCAGTGCCATCCGTCCTCTAGCTGGGCACCAATTGCAGCTCAGAATCCGATTGCCGGTGCACTCAGGCACCGCTCGTGAGGGCAGCTTCCTTTACAGGATGAAGGGAGCGCCGGGCTGTCTGGGCTCAGGCCGGCCAAGCGGTCGCATCCTTGACCAACGGGCTTGGGATGAGAGGGTCGGCAGGGGGTGACGACGCCAGGCCCAAACACGCGTTCGCCGGGACCTGGTCCGAGCCAATGGCGAGACCGATCTGCCTCCAGCCGCCGGTGGGCGCCGGGAGGTACCAAATGAGACGGGCACTATCACGGGCCTGATCCCGTAAGTCTCAGCCGGGGGCGCGGATGCCGAAGTGTCCGCCCCCGGCACCGCTGGTCCCAACACTTAGCCTTGCTTCTAAGGGTTTCGCTTATTGACGGCGCTCGGAAAATCTCTGTAACGGGGGCAGGCTATGACGCGCGGAGTGCCCACGGTCGCCGACCCGCCGCGCTGAGCCACTGGCGAGACCGGGCCGCCGAGGATTGGGGTCCTATCCAATGCCTCGCTCGCTGACCCTGGCGGTTGTCCTGTGTCTCGCCGCGATCGCCGGCTGCACCACCACCGCGCCTACCGTTGAGGTGGAGTCGACGTCGCCCCTACCGGAAGGATCGCCGCCGAGCCTCACCGCTACTCCGTCGCCCACTGCACCCCAGCCATCCGCGACGGCGTCCCCATCGGCGACCGAGACGACAGTGGCCGACCTGACGATGGATTGGGTGATCCCCTTCACGCTGACGGTTCCGGGCGATTGGGCGCAGGGTGGAGGCAACACCGCGAACGCGATGGACATCGTGGACGGTAGCGGAGCTCGGTATGTCTTGAGCGTGATCCGCAAGTCGCCCGACGCGCCCGAAGTGTGGGTGGAGCGCCTGACGACGGCCGAGCCTCTGGAGGCGACCGAGCCGGAACCGGTTGAGATTGGCGGAGCCCCGGGCCACGTCTTTGATG
>DATHRW010000005.1:0-9864 GCA_035464955.1 Gemmatimonadales bacterium | reverse complement strand
TCGAATCCTCGGTAGCCCAGGCCGCCGACGGTGGGAACCCGGTCACACGGGGGTAGATCCGTCAGCCGCGACGCGAACTCGTCTGCCTGGTCTTTAGAGAGGTCCCAAGTGGGGTTGGGGCGGCCACTGAAGATGTCGAGTTCGACTATCAAGGCGTGGGGACTCCGATTCGGGATGGCACACCCAGACACCACCAACAACCCCGCAATCGCCGCACCTCGGCGGGCTAGCACTTCTCGTACGTCAATCGGTGCAAGAGGCGCCGAGCGCCGATGGTACAGCGCACAGGTCGCAAAATGAAAAGCCGAGTGGCGTCCTGGCCAGATTCGAAGCACTGGTCCCCAGGTTGCCACTCGGTCCTTCGCATTCTCATCGTCGTGCCCTCTCGCGCCGCTCCCTTCATACACTGCGGCGCGCGGTATTCGCTGTCAACAGCACGAGGGCGCGTGCTAGGGTATTCCCTAGTCCTGTCTCCCTACACCCCACTCCTCACTCCCTCCACCTCGTTCCGTTCCGCCACGAACAACTCGCCCTGATAGAGGACGCTGAATCCTCTCTCCACCAGGACCAAGTACCTGTCGAGGTCGATGATCGCCCGGCAGATATCACTCTCGGGAGAATCCCTGGCAACGGCTTGGAACTCGTCCGCGTTGCTGACGCGCTGGGCGGCCTCGCTTCTCGGGTAGGCGCTCCGCTGGTACTTGTCGGAGAAGTAGTAGCCCGCGTACCTGGCCTTCCACTTCATCCTCCCATAGGCCCAGTTCTTGAGCCTGAAGAAGCGATTCAGATTATTCGAGCGCTTGGTGATCTCCACGTTGCCACCGATGTTGTCATGGCAACAAGTGCGGCAAACGAGATACGTGGCCCCGGAGTCGATGGCGTAGTCCAGGGCCGCATCCGAGACGGCGCCGCACGCCCCAAAGAAGACCACGGTGGTCGGCTGGATCTCGCGGTGCGGTGCGAAGATGTTGTCCTGGACGAACAAGTAGTTGCCCGGCATGCGACCGCCTCTTGCCAGCCGGTACAGCCGTGCCCAATTCGGGTCGATATCGGTCGCGATGACCCTGGCATGCGGCAGCTGCGAGGCAAGGTCGCACGCGTGTCGCCCGAAGACGCATGCCGGATTGACGATGGTGGTGTCTGCCGAACCGTTGTGAGCCAGCAGCTTGACGACAATGCGCTTCAGGAAGGCGTCGCGCCGCCCGCGGTAGTACTCACCCCAGAACGACGTGTACGGGAAGTGCTCGCTCGGAAAGCCGGGAAACCGGGCATTCCATCGGGCCGTTAGCCGCCCGGCGTGTCGCTCCATGCCGGCCCGCTCGGCGCCCAGGTCGACGATGTGTCCCTGCCGGAACTCGTCGAGCAGCCCGGTGAGGGCCTCGAGGCCAAGTGCGCGCTCATCAGTGCTCACATCACCACCCCCTCGACGCTCACTCCCTCCGGTCTCCTCCTCGCTATCGGGTGTCAGCTACAATCTGTTGGCAATTGGCTACCGACTTACCGACTTACTGACTCATCGACGTGCCGCCTTGCCGTCGTACCGACATTTCGCCGATCCGTCTCACTCCGTACTCCTACTCCCTGCGCCCTCCAGTTCCTCTATCAGCACCTTCACCGGGGCTCGATCACCGTTGTTCCTCATGCGATGCACGAAGCTCACGTGGTGGGTGCGGTCGAGTACGAAATCCGCGCCCAGTTGAAACATGTCGGGCGCGAAGCCGAGAAAGCGTTCGCCACGGAGCAGGAGCTTCAGGTAGCGCCAGTTGAGGCTGGGGGACAACATGGCGCCGAACAGGCTGGTGCGGCCGAGCCCCCAGCGCCGGTAGGCGTCGCGGGTGGGATCGAACACCAAGGTGTACGGCACGTCCAGTCCGCGCATGATCTTGGTGGCCACGAGGCCCGGGCGGTCGTAGGCCACGAGGACGACGGCCGCGTCCAGTCGTGCGATGTCTTCCTGCCGTTCGATCACCTGGACCAGGTGAACACGACAGAAGGGTCAGGCGGCGTGGCTCAGGAACGAGACGAGGGTCGGCCGTCCGCGGCAGGGGGCCAGGTTGAATTCCTCGCCAGCCTCGGTGGGCAATGTCAGGTCGGGAGCCGGATCGCCGATCTGGGGGCTTGGGGTGCGCTGAGACATGGTGCCTCTTGTGGGTGAAAGTGGATGTGCAGTGACGGACTGCTTTGACCGCGGCCACTTGGCCACTCGGGACAAGGATTCACCCGTGGAGTGGAAACCACAAGCGGCCACATGGATCTTCCTCGCTCTTCGCTCCGCACATCTCACTTCTCACTCCCCGCTATTGGTTATTGGCTATCGACTTCCCGACTTCCCAACTGACCGACTGGCCGTCCTACCGCCGAACCACCCCCCTGCTGGCATGTCTCCACTATGATGTGTACTCTCTGGGATGAGACAGCCTGCCCCGGCTCGTCCGGATGGCGGTGTGGGGCCTTAGGTCCTGTTGACTGGATCATATGGAGCAGCCCATGAGCAAGGTCCGTGTATTGGTCGGCACCAGAAAGGGCGCGTTCATTTTGACCGCCGACGGCACCCGCAGGAATTGGGACATCAGCGGCCCGCACTTTGGGGGCTGGGAGCTGTACCATCTCAAAGGTTCACCTGTTGACCCGAACCGCATCTATGCGTCGCAAACCAGCGGCTGGTTCGGTCAGATCATCCAGCGCTCCGATGACGGCGGCAGGACATGGCAGACTCCCGGCGGCGATCCCGATGAGTCGATCGGCCCGGGCGGCATGCCGAAGGGCGAGAGCAACAAGTTCCTGTATCAAGGCGAAGCGGGCACGCACCAGTGGTACGACGGCACGCCCCACCCCTGGGAGTTCAAGCGCGTGTGGCATCTCGAACCGTCGCCGACCGATGCCGACACCGTGTACGCGGGGGTGGAGGATGCCGCCCTGTTCCGCTCGGTGGACGGCGGCCGGACGTGGCAGGAGCTGCCCGGCCTGCGCGGCCACGGTTCGGGGCCCAATTGGCAGCCTGGGGCGGGGGGACTGTGCCTTCATACGATCCTGCTCGAGGCCGGCGCTCCCGGTTCCATTGTCGTGGCCATCTCGGCGGCGGGCGCATTCCGGAGCGACGACAGCGGTCGGACGTGGCGCGCGATCAATGGTGGACTTCGGTCCGAGTACATTCCCGACCCGATCGCCGAGGTCGGCCACTGCGTGCACAGCCTGGCCATGCACCCGTCGCGTCCGAATGTGTTGTTCATGCAGAAGCACTGGGACGTGATGCGGAGCGACGACGGCGGCGAGTCGTGGCACGAGGTCAGCGGCAATCTGCCGAGCGACTTCGGGTTTCCGATCGAGGTGCATGCCCACGAGCCGGACACCGTCTACGTGGTTCCCATCAAGAGCGATTCGGAACACTTTCCGCCGGAGGGAAAGCTCCGCGTGTACCGGAGCCGATCCGGCGGCGACGAGTGGCAGGCGCTCACCATGGGTTTGCCGCAGCGCGACTGTTACGTCAACGTGTTGCGCGACGCCATGACGGTCGACGCGCTGGAACCATGCGGAGTGTATTTCGGCACCACCGGCGGGCAAGTGTACGCCTCGGCCGACAGCGGGGACAGCTGGACCCCGATTGTACGCGATCTCCCGTCCGTGCTGTCGGTCGAAGCCCAGACCCTGCCATGATCCGCGTCGTGCTGCCGTTTCATCTGCGTACGCTGGCGGGTGTGGACGGAGATGTGCGGCTCGACGTTCCGGGCGCGGTCACGACGCGCGCCGTGCTCGACGCGCTCGAGGCCCGCTATCCGGTGCTCCGCGGGACGATCCGCGACCACGTCACCCGGGAGCGTCGGCCGTTCCTCAGATTCTTCGCCTGTGAGGAGGATCTGTCGCACCAGGCGCCGGATGCCTTGCTGCCCGACGCCGTCGCATCGGGCAGCGAGCCGTTCCTCGTCATCGGAAGTATCGCCGGTGGGTAGTTGCTCGGCAGGGTGTCGCCAGGAAGTCGGGTCCCCGCTCTAATTCCCCGACTCTCTCCTCCCTCCTCACTCTTCTGTCACCGCTCGAGGAATTCCTTGAGTGCCGTTGCGTTGTTGTAGATTCGCTCCGTCGAGCTGTAGACCAGGGTCGTCCTGCCGCGCCCCATGCGATCGCGGAGCACCTGCACAGCCCCGGGCTCGGCCTCCAATTCTGCGAAGTAGCGGCGTTTGAATTCAGGCCATTTGGCGTGATCGTGGCGATACCACTGCCTGAGTTCAGTGGACGGTGCCAGGTCTTTGGCCCAGTAGTCGATTCGGGCGGTGGCTTTGGAGATTCCGCGCGGCCACAACCGATCGATGAGGATGCGACGGCCGTCGGCTGAGGAGGCCTCCTCGTACACGCGCTTGGTCAGGATCGACACGCTCTTCCTCCCCTAGCAACCGATGTGCCCGTTGTGTCACCAGGCATCAACTTGGCAACCAACCTGCTGCGACCCACTCCTCACTCCTTACTCTTCCCCTTCTTCCGTCTTTCCGCCGTTCCCACTCCCTACTCCCCACTCCCCACTCCCTACTCACTCCTCACTCCCTTTCTCTTGCCGACTTACCGACCTCCGTCTCACTTGTCGCAGACTGGAGCCCCCTCCTGCCAGCTGGCCGGCGTGGGATACCCCACCGCCATGCCGCAGGTCAGTCCGGTGCTTGGCATCACCGCCACACCGGCCCAGTGGCGCTGGTCGGCGTAGAGAATAGAGAGCCGGCCCCCTCCCTCGATTCGAACCCGGAGACTATCGGTCACGTCGGCATAGCGGGTGTGGTCGGAGTAGTACGACTCCTGTGCGATCACCAGCTTTACCAGCTCCCGTGCGAGCGGCGGCCGCTCGACCGGCGCCGCCGGGGCAGGGTCTTCCGCCTCGGCTTCAATTGCGGGTCGGATGCTGCCCGGCGGCCGGTCGAGGCGGTGCACCTGGACCTGCTCCTCGCCCAGGGTATCGCGGGTGACGCCCATGACTGCCTCCTTTCCGCTGGCGATAAGGTCCAACCCCGGCGGCAGCGTGACCCGGGCGTATGTCGTGTCGGTGCCCTGGTACACCTCCCACTCCCGGGCATCCTCGAGTCGTCGTACCCAGACCGCGCCCTGGGCATCTTGTTTCGCGATGAGCAAATGCTCGAACTCCGGGTCGCTCAACCTGAGGCGCGTTAGGATCTCCCGGGCTCGGCCCCGACCCTGCCCGATCGTCGCGTCCGTCACCAGCGATCCCCGGTAGAGCCAGCTGGGGCTCGGCACGTCGGCGTTGTACTCGACCACGGTGCGTGCCAGATCCAACGACGGAGTCAAGAAGGTCCACCGTAGGTTGCCGCCGTCGTACACCACGATGGTGTCGCCCCGATCGTGGAACAGGTGGAGGTTGTCCGAGTACTCGCCGGGGCCCTGGCCGCTCCGGCCGATCGTGCGGAGGTATTGGCCGACGGAGTCCACCAGGAGTAGTTCGTGGGCGCCGGAGTTGGCGATGAGGAGCGAGCCGTCAGGCATCTCGAGTGCCGAGTAGATGCCGTTCAGCTCGTGGCCCTCGGGGAGGCGGTCGCTGGTGAGGGTCAGGATGGGTTCGGGGTCGAGTTGCCAGATTGTGCTGGCGGGTGAGCCGTTGTCGGGAGGCCGACATGCTGATAGCAGCATGGCCAGAACTAGGACAGGTCCAGTATGGCCCTGCATGACTCTTGGCATCATGAGAACCTCAGATCCTCGCCGCCACCGCCTCGAGCGTCGGTGGAATCGCCCCCGGCCGCTCCACCACCCGCGCCGCCGCCCCCACGTCCTTGAGCCCGGTGCCTGTCACCAGCAACACCACGCGCTCGCCTTGCTCCACCAATCCCTCCTCGACCGCCACCTCCAGCCCCGCCAACACCGCCGCTGCAGACGGCTCGGCGAAGACGCCGCTGAGGCCGGCAAGGCGGGGGATGGCCTCGAGGATAGCGGCGTCCGGCACGGCGACGCCGCTTCCGCCCGAGGCGCGAATGACCCGCAGGCACTGGAGCGCGTTCCGCGGCGCCTCGACCGTGAGGGAATCGGCCACGCTGTGTGCACCCGACACGGGCGTGATCGTCTCGCTGCCTTTCTTCAGGGCAGTAACGATCGCAGCCGCACCTTCGGGCTGGACCGCGATCATCCGCGGCATGCGGTCGATCAGCCCTGAACGCACCAGGTCGGCGAACCCCTTGGCCACACCGGCCAGGATGACACCGTCGCCCGTTGGCACCAGCACCGCGTCGGGCACCTCGGGCACCATTCTCAACGCGATCTCGAGTCCCGCGGTCTTCTTGCCTTCTATGGTGAACGGATTGAGCGCCGTGTTCCGGTTGTACCAGCCGAATTCCTCGCACGCGGCCAGGCACAGCTCGAACGCGTCGTCGTAGTTGCCGTCGATGGGCAGCACCGTCGCGCCATAGCTCAGCATCTGCACCAGCTTGGCCTCGGGTGCTGCGGCCGGCACAAACAAGATTGCTCGGGTACCGGCGGCGGCTGACACCGCCGCGAGTGCGGTCGCGGCGTTCCCAGTGGACGCGGCGGCCACGGTGTCGTAGCCGTATTGCCGCGCCTTGGTCACCACCAGGAGTGAGGCGCGGTCCTTGGTCGAGCCACTGGGGTTTCTGGTGTCGTCCTTCAGCCAAAGCCGCGGCATGTCGAGTGCACGACGGAGCTCCGGCACCGGCAGGAGCGGGGTGCCGCCCACCGGCAACGGCGGCACATGCTCGGCCGACTCGATGGGCAGAAAAGCGGTCAGGAAGTCGGGATGGGACGGCGGCGCACTTGGCCACGTGGGTGGCAATTCCTCCAGCTCTACTTCCAGCACCCCACGCGTCACGCCGCCGGGCTGCTGTCTCTTGGCGCAGGCGGGACAAACCAGCCGGACGTCGTTTTCGCCATACGCCGCGCTGCACTCGGTGCAGCGAAAACGGAAGCCGCTCACGACGTCACCACGCTACATGGTCAGCGCCATGAGCGCCTTCTGCACGTGGAGACGGTTCTCGGCCTCGTCGTACACCACCGACTGCGGCCCGTCGATCACCTCGTCGGTCACCTCGCGGCCGCGGTCGGCCGGGAGAGGATGCATGTAGATCAAGTGCTTCTTGCCGAGCCGCATGTGATCCATGCCGGTGCGCCAGGTGGGGTACTTCTCGATCAGGGCCAACCCTTCCTTTGTATCCTGGGTCGTGACAAGCGGACCCCACGACTTGGGGACCACCGCGTCGGCATCGCGGAACGCGTCCTCGAATTCATGGGTGATCTCGAATTTGGTGCCGGCCGCTTTCGCATTGGCCTTGGCCTGCGCCTCGATGTGCGGCATGAGCTTGAACTCGGGCGGGTAGGCCAGGGTCACGTCGATCCCGAACCGCGGCATCATCAGGATCAGGCTCTGCGGCACCGAGAGCGGCCGGACGTAGTTCGGGGCACTGGTCCACGACACGCCGAGCTTGAGCCCCTTGGTGTCGCCGAACTTCTCCCGGATGGTCAGGTAGTCGGCCAGGATCTGGCACGGGTGGTGCACGTCGCACTGCATGTTGAGGAGCGGAATGCTGGCGTGCTTAGCCACGTCGTTCAAGTAGCCGTTGCCCTCGCCGTAGGCGCAGTGGCGGATGGCAATGCCGTCGCCATAGCGCGACAGAACGTTGGCCGTATCGCGCGCGTTCTCGCCGTGGCTGATCTGCATCTTGTCGGGCGACAGGTAGATGGCGTGCCCGCCCAGCTGGGTCATGCCGGTCTCGAACGAGTTCCGGGTGCGAGTCGACGCATCGAAGAAGATCATGTAGAGCGTCTTGGCCGCGAGCATCGGCGTGGGCTCGCCGGCGCGCTTCGCGGCCTTGAGCTCGGTCGCCAGCGCGAACAGGGCCTCGAGCTCCTCCTGGGTCCAATCCTGGGTACTGATGAAGTCGCGGCCCTTGAGTTTCTTGTCCATAGGCTAGCTGCCAACCTTCTCCGACCCTCGAGGGGCCGCCAAGAGTTGATCCTTGCGTTCGGCCAATATTTGGGGAATGACGCTGTACACCGCGGTGGCCTTCACCAGATCTTCCACCGACACCCATTCCTTCGTCGTGTGTGCCAGCTCCTCCAAGCCCGGCGCGAACCCCACGGTCGGAATGCCGTGCCGGCCCATGCTGGCGACACCGTTGGTCGAGAACCCCCAGCGGGAAATCTTTGGTTTGGTACCGAGCACCGCCTCGACCGCGTGGGCCACACCCTGGACCAGCGGATGGTTCTCGGGCATCACCCAGGTGGGGTAGAACTTGTCCTGATGGGCCCGCTCGCCCAGCCAACTGGTGACATCGTAATGCATGACCTCGACCGTGGCATCGCCCAACTGCGGCAGCGCCCGGAGTTCGGCCAGCACGCCATCGACCGTCTCGCCTGCGGTCATGCGCCGATCGATATAGATCATGGCACTGTCCGGTACGGCATTGAGCGACGCGGTGGTGCACTCGATCGACGACACCACAATCGATCCCTTGCCCAGGAAGTCGTCGACCGGGAGCCGCTGGATCAGCGCTTCGATGTCGAGCATGATGCGCGCCGCCTTGTAGAGCGCGTTCACCCCGCGCTCGCTATGCGCCGCATGGGCCGACACCCCCTTGGTGCGGATCATGATCTCGACTCGGCCCCTATGCCCGCGATACACGTTCAAATCGGTGGGCTCGCCGATGATCACCACGTCGGGCTGGATGTGCTCCTTTTCGATCATGTGCAACAGGCAGTAGCCGTCGCAATCCTCTTCCATGACCGTGGCCGACAGATAAAGTGTTACGTCTTTGGGCAGGCCGCGTTCCATGAGCAGCTTGGCTGCGTACGCCATGCAGGCCACGGCCGGTAGCTCGTCCACCGCGCCGCGGCCCCACACCTTGCCGTCCTCGAGCTTGCCCTCGAACGGGTCGAACTCCCAGGCGCCGCGGTCGCCCACGCCCACGCAATCGATGTGGCCGTCCATCAGGATGGTGAGCGGGCCGTCGCCGACCTTGGCGATGACGTTCCCCAGGGTATCGAAGAAGACCTCGTCGAAGCCCAGCTTCTGATATTCCCTCCGCACCCGCTCGCACCGCTCGCCTTCCCGGAGGCTCTCGGCGGGGATGGCGATCATCTCCCGCAAGAAGGCGACGATGTCGGCTTCGTACCGGCCCGCGTCGGCCAGAGCCTGCCTACTCACTTGGGTCATGCAGTCGTGTCTCCCTCGAATTGTCTCGGACCGGGCCGGCTAGCCGCCCAGTCCGGTGTCGCCGTTGAACGCCCTGATCTGTTCGTCCAGCCCCGGCAACTCCCCGGCGAGTTCCTGCCAGAAGCCCGGACTCCACAACCGGTCGAGTTCCTCTGCGCTCTTGCCCTGCTGCTCGACCCAGGTGAAGTACTTCAAGTTGTGGATGGCCTTCCGGTCGGTGTAGCACAGCTCCCGCAAGTGATCCGTCGCGGTTCCCAACAAGTAGCGCTCAAAGTCGACAGCCGCCGCCAGCTCGGTATACGGACCGTGCTGTGTCTGGAGTTCGACCAGGCGGGTCCGATAGAGATCGACCGAATCGGTGAACGAGGTGGCCAGGACATCCTGTGCGTCGAACTCGTAATACTTGGCCGTCTTGATGGCGGCCAGCAGGTTGCAGATGCTGGAGATGCCGAGGAGGGGAAGCTGGGCGATGGTGGCATCGGGCACGCCGTAGCGCGCCAGCACTGCATGCCCCGCCGGCTCGTTGAACAGCCGCATGAGGCGCATGGTGGCCTCATCGTCGATGGCGGTGACCAGGTCGGTGTTCCGCACGTTGTGAATCCACGGCACGTGCTTGTCACCGATGCCCTCGATTCGGTGCTCCCCGAAGCCCGCCTCTAATAAGGTAGGGCACTGGAGCGCCTCGGCAGCGGTGATGGCGCAACCGGGAAAGG
>DATHRW010000004.1:0-2807 GCA_035464955.1 Gemmatimonadales bacterium | reverse complement strand
TGTCCCCGCAACTTGCACTGCCCCCGCGTACGTGCTCTTGACGGCGAGACTACGCCGGTTCGCTGCACAGCTTCCGTACTGCTTGGCAGCGCTCTTCCACCGTCCGGCGGTCCTGGGCTTCGGGCAGCCCCTCAATCGCCTCGCGGGCAATCATTTCAGAGTGCCGAACGAGCGTGGTGCGATCCTCTGGTCGATGTGTGAATCCTGAAACCACGGCAATCGTTTCCAGCAGGCGGATGGTCACCGCAACGCTGGAGCGGCTATTTTGCCGGATCTGGCTCAAGGCCGCGTCCGTGACCTCCGGAAACGTAGGGGCAGGCGCAATCACCCGAATCTGATTCTGGTGGTCATGGCGATAGTGCGACGGCATAGTTCGTGTTGCCAAACGACACAGAACGGATCCCAATTGGTCCAGACACGTGATCGCCGTGAACGGGTCGTTCAGCCCGGGGGAGAGGGCCCGTACCGCGATCTCCACCAGCTGGTTCACCCCGAACTCGAGGTCCTGGTCGGAAGTCCGCCGGTGGCCCAGGACGAAGAGGGACTGGACCTGGTCCGTGACTCGGTCGGTCACTCTGCTTCCGGGCCAGACCAGCGCCAGTGGACAACTGGCGACGACGTAGTCTCCAGGCCTTCGCTCCAGTCGAACGACCAGGTCCTCCTCCATCGCCAGCGCAAGCAAGGCCTCCGCGTCGATGAACTGGAGGTAGCCGTCTGCCTCTGCGCCGACCGGCCGAGCCTCCTTGTCGAACGCCTCGAAGAAGCCCGCGTCGGGTGGCTCCGTTAGGATCCGTGGCGCTTTCGGTCCGATCTGTCCTGGGAACAGACGGTCGATCCCCTCGATCAATTCCTTGCCGATCCGCGCGGCGATCTCATTGGCCTGGATGGATACGGACACGTGATGGATGAAGTAGATGAACACCCCCACGCTCATCACCGCGAGTAGAACGCCGAGGGTGACCGACAGGTGCGGGACGAAAGTAACCTCTTCCGCGTGGCGGATCGCGCGGAGGACGATCAGGCAATACAGGAAGGTGGCGATGAACGTACCGAGGACCACCTGTGTGGTGGAATCGCGCATGAAACTGCGCAGCAGACGGGGTCCCAGCTGGGACGAAGCGAGCGAAAGGGCAACCAACGTCATCGAGAAGACCACGCCGGCGACGGTAATCATCGATCCGGCGACGATCCCCATCACGGCGCTCGCCCCTTTCGCTCCACCGGTGAACGTCCAGCCCAATTTGAGCGCCAACCACTCCGTTATCGGATCGTCCACACTGACGCTCACGAAAGCCAACGCCATGGCCACGCCGGCCATGACCGCCGGAATGAACCAGAAACTGGACCGAACGTGACTCCAGACCTTGAAGATACGTCCTCTCATGACGATGGCACCTCATTCACTCGCATGTCATCCGCCGCCGAACGAATCTGTGTCAGGTGCGGGCTCTATGCCCGCCCTCACACAATTCAACGGCTTCCTCTAAACCACAAGCGCCCGCCCGTCAGCTGCACACGGTGGTTAGGGAGCCGGCCGCACACCTCGGCCCGGACAGCCCCGGGACTGCTCGGAGCGCTAGGGAAGACCCTAGCCAACCGCGGGCGTACCCCGAGCGGATCCCTCGGTTTGAGGAGCCGACCGGAAAGACGAACAACCACATAATTCGTTGAGGAGTTGGAACTACAAACGGAGTTGTGGGACGTGGAGGGCCTGGTCTGCCTAACGAATCCCGCGTCAGTGGCGGGCCATCTCGCCCACCGTGAACAAATCAACGACTTCCTTTAAACCCGTAGGGCCCGGCCACTGCACGCGGTGGTTAGGCGTCTGCCAACGACGAGACGTGTCGGACCCCTTTCTCATCGATCTGCAATGCCCATCTAGATCCTAACCTATCGTTTCGGCCCGCGCCGCCCCATAATTGGGCGGACATGTCTGCCGCCGCCCAGCCACGCCACGATGCCTGACGCGCCGTCGAAGCTCGCGGAGGCCCTGTCGGGCCGCTACACCATCGAGCGAGAGCTCGGGGCCGGCGGCATGGCCACCGTGTATCTCGCGGAAGACATGAAGCACCGCCGCAACGTCGCCGTGAAAGTGCTGCGCGCGGAGCTGGCGGCCACGGTGGGACCGGACCGGTTCCTGCGCGAGATCGAGACCGTCGCCCAGCTCACCCATCCGCACATCCTGCCGCTCCACGACTCGGGCGACGCGAACGGCTTCCTCTACTACGTGATGCCGTACGTCGAAGGGGAATCGCTCCGGAGCCGGCTGGCACGGGAAGGCGAGCTGCCGATCGCCGATGCGGTGCGACTGTTGCGCGACGTGGCGGACGCGCTGGCCCTGGCCCACCGGCGCGGCGTGGTGCATCGCGACATCAAGCCGGACAACGTGCTGTTGTCCGGCCAGCACGCCTACGTCACGGACTTCGGCGTGGCGAAAGCCGTGAGCGAGGCGACGGGACGGCAGCAGCTCACGACCGTAGGTGTCACCCTGGGCACGCCGACCTACATGGCGCCCGAGCAGGCCGCGGCCGATCCCAACGTGGACCATCGCGCGGACCTCTACGCCTTCGGTGTGCTGGCGTACGAGATGGTGGCCGGCCGGCCTCCGTTCATGGGGGGCACCGCCCAGGCGGTGCTCGCGGCGCACGTGACCGAAGCGCCGAAGCCCGTCGCCGAGGTGCGCGCGGCGGTGCAGTGGTTCGGGGTTCGGCGGGGGTGGTTCGTCCGGGGGCGGCGGCGGCGGCGGGGGCTTCTAGCGCTCGCGGCCACTCACAACGCACTTAGGCACGGGAGCCCCTATTGGCGCG
>DATHRW010000003.1:0-3647 GCA_035464955.1 Gemmatimonadales bacterium | reverse complement strand
ACCGCAAGGACAGGTGGCCGAGTGGTTGAAGGCGCACGTCTGGAGAGCAGGGCGGGTGGGGCCTAAATCAGGGCATCCTGTCACACTTTCTGTGATGGACCGCACGATCTGCCGTAGTTCCCACCTCCATGGCTCACAATCTGCCGTCCTGAATAGACAGCTTTGCCGCATGGCGACTTTGCGGTAGCTGCTCGCACTCTACACTCTTCGGCTTGAGTCGGACCGGGAGGCACTAGGGTCTTCCCGAGGCTCCTACCGGCCCAAGTAATGCGTCGAGGAAGGTGCCTACTTGCACCTTCTTTCTGATGTCCGCCAGCGCTCGCACGTACAGCCTGTCATGTTCTTGCCGAGTCACTGAATCCGCTCGGCCGCGTCGCACGTAGGTGCCTGCGAGGCCTCGGGCCTGGGGTCGTTCTCATCAAGCGCCCCCGAGGACGGTTAGAGGATCGTGAGAATCCTCACATACTCGGCAACTCGTCTTCCTTCTCCGATCATACCCTCCCATGTTGAGGCCGACACGCGCCACATCTATGGCACTTAAGGACATATTCATGAGATGTGCGGTACTGGTGGGTGAAATCTCTGGCGCGCTCCCGCTGTCGGGATCTCGACTAGTGAAGAGGTTACCGGCCTGCAAGGGTTTGGTCGTTGGGGTGGATGCCTGGATGGTGGTGGCATCGCGGTACCAGGGCGCACCCTGCCTTCATCATGCATGTCGCGTCATGAAACGTGCAGCATCGACGGATCCATTCCGCCCACCTGCCTGCTTGTTCCCGATCTCCGCCAGCGGCAGTACAGACACCTGCTCCCGTTCTTTGCGGAGTCACAAGATCTCGAACGGAGCACAGTTGGGCGGGGATGGTCCCGGGCTGCTGCCAGCATGAAGCCGAGGGTACGAGCACAACCATGATGACGGGGATGCAGCCAGGTTCGGAGGGGGACATGCCGGCAGTTCTGGTCCTAGATCAGCTCGGGAGCTTTCATTCCTTCGCGCGGGAGGCCCTTGCTCAGGAGGGCTACAAGGTCCTCTGGGGACAAAGCCCGCACGAGGCGATCTCGGCGCTCGTGCGGGGCCGCTTCGCAGCGGTCCTGGTGGACGTGTGTGTCCCCAACAACGGCCTCCTCCATGGGGTGGAGTCGGTGATCCGGATGGGGAGCGGGGCTCACACGGTGGTGGTGACGGGCTGTCCTCTGATGGCCGCCGCGGCCCGCGTCCTCTATCCCGAGGCGGATGGCTTCCTACAGAAGCCGTGCACGCCTGAGGAACTCCGCAGCCTGGTCGCCGGCCGGCCCGAGGCTCCGTCGTCGGGCTACGATCCCGGGCTCCCGTTCCACGGGATCGTCGGCACTTCACCAGGCATCAGACGAGTGATCGAGCAGATCCTGGAAGTGGCCCCCACGGAGTCGACGATCCTCATCACCGGTGAGACAGGGGCGGGAAAGGAACTCGTGGCGGCGGCCATCCACGAATGCTCCAATCGACGCGACCGGCCGTATGTCGTGGTGGATACCCCAGCGCTCTCCGAGACCCTCCTAGAGTCTGAGTTTTTCGGCCACACGAAGGGCTCGTTCACGGGAGCCGTCAGGGACAAGCCCGGCCTCTTCGAGGCCGCTGACGGGGGGACGATCTTCCTCGACGAGGTCGGTGACATACCACCCGCGGTACAGATTCGGCTCCTCCGGGTAATCCAGGAGCGGGAGGTGCGCCGCTTGGGGGCCGTGCAACCGGCCAAGGTTGATGTCCGCGTCATCGCGGCAACGCAGTGGGACTTGGTGGAGGCCGTGAGATCCAGTCGGCTGCGTGCGGACCTGTACTATCGTCTCAGCGTGTACACCATCAAGATTCCGCCTCTGCGGGAGCGGACCGAGGACATCCCAGCGCTGGTGGAGTACGCGTTGAGGACCGCGCGATCGAAAGGTGGACAAGCAAGCGGTTGTAGGGAGCTGGCCCTGCAAATGCTCCAGTGCTACCACTGGCCCGGGAACGTCCGCGAACTCCTGGCGGTGCTCGAGCGGACACAGATCAGCGCGCGAGGCGATCAGCTCGCCGCGACGGACCTCCCGGAGCGGATTCGAGTCGCGTGGAGAGAGAAGGTGCTCTCAGGCGATGAGTCGCAGGAAAGGGCCGCCATTATCCAGGCACTGAAAGAAGTGAAAGGGCACCGGGGAAAGGCGGCCGAGGTGCTGGGTGTCAGTCGCACGACGCTCTGGCGCTGGCTGACGCGCTACGGGCTCGAATGATCGGTGGAGCGTCATGGGCCGGCGGCCGTGCCCGAGGGCGGAGCCACGGTCATGCGTCTACCGTACGGGGTCGTTCCATCCCGATCAGCGTCACCGCAGCGGCCATGAGCACCAGGTCCTTCAACAAGAACTCCCCGGCCAGGCTGAGTAGCGGGAAGCCGCCTTCACCGTAGCTCACCGCCGGCGCGATCAGGAAGATTAGCAGCGTGCCGGCGAACAGGCCGACGAGCACGACGCCCACGTAGCGCAATCCGATCCCGCCGAACAGCAAGATCGCGCAGATGAGCTCCACGACCCCCAGCACGTAGACGAACGCGGGGAAGGCGAGGAAGCTCAGCGACGCGTCGAGCAACCCCACCACCGGGCTCGGGTCGACGAACTTGAGCGCGCCGATCCACAGCAACACCATGCCGAGGGCGACCCGCAGCAAGGTCGGGCCCAACCTGCCTGCCAACTCCACATACCCGTTCATAGTCTCCCCCTTGGGTAGATCGTCGTCCCTCACACCTGCTTCTTGGCATAGTCAATCAGCCCGAGCACGTCGTTGGCCACCAGCCGGCCCACCGCACCACTGGAGTAGACGGCCAGCGCCGTGCGGCCTTTGGGGCTCAACACGAACCCCGTGGCCTGGATGAACGCATCGCCTCTCCCCAGGTACGTACCGAGGGTCTTCTCGATGTCCACCGGGGCCAAGCCGTACCCCACCTGAAACTCTATGCCGAGCTCCTCCACCGTCGTCCGCGCCTCCACCTCCGGATCGGCGCTGAGCGCGATCACCGAGACGTCCGCGGCGCGGAACCGGTCGAGGTGTTCCTGGAAGTCCGCCAGCTGCTGCCGGCAGTAGGGGCACCAGTTCCCGCGGTAGAACAGGATCACGGCCCAGCGGTCGGCCACGTCGCCCGGCAACACGATCTTTCCCCCTCCCAGCCGGTGGGCTCGTACCACCGGGAAGGGCTCGCCCACTTCCATGCGGACGCCACTCACCCGTACCGGTGTGTCACCCGCTGCGTTCATCTCGTCATCTCCTCTCTCTCCACGGCGACGGCACGCGCCGCCTCATTCGTCCGGTGCGCCCCCAGCCGGGAGGCAGATCGCCCGGTAACAATCTGATTCGCGCACGAACACCCACCTGACCCGACGTCGCGCGCCCCGCTTCGTACCTGTGTCGGGCAGCCCGGGTAGTGGCCGTACCTCTCGCGGTACGCTTCCACCATGGGGTTCCAACGCGGTGCGTGGGCCATGGGATGCGCATCGCGCTCAGCACAGGAGGGGTAGCTGGACTCAGCCATCGGCGGACTCCACCTGCCGCGGCACCGCGGCCGGTGGAGTCGTCCCGCCAGTGAGAGACACGGTCTGCTGCTAGGCGTAGTCCCTTATTACCGGGCCGCCATGCCGTTGGCGCCGCC
>DATHRW010000002.1:0-14671 GCA_035464955.1 Gemmatimonadales bacterium | reverse complement strand
TGCACTGTCCCGCTACCCCTGAAACGCGGCATCTCATCGACGAACCGCGGCTCTTGGCGATGCGGCCCACTGCCTTTCTCATCAATACGGCGCGCGGTGACATCGTGGATGAACCGGCGCTGGTGCAGGCGCTGGCCGCGGGTCGGATCGCCGGCGCGGGACTCGACGTGTATCGAGACGAGCCCCACGTCAGCCAGGCACTTCTGGAGATGGATCACGTGGTGCTCTTGCCGCATCTGGGCAGCGCGACGGTCGAAACCAGGATTGCCATGGGCCGGCGGGCGGCCGGCAATGTGCGCGCCTTCTTCTCGGGCCGTCCACCACCCGATCGGGTGGCCTAGCCCGGCTCACGCGCTCCTCATCTCGGGTTCCGTCCCGCGAATCAGGCGGTCCTCCACCTGGAGAGGAGGGGCTTCAATCGACGCGGCCCACCTGTCGGGCTCCCCGGCTGCTGCGTCGTCCAGGATCGATCGAACCTGGATCAGAAGATCGACCAGCCGGCCGACGTCGAGCCCGAGATAGCGGGGACGATACCCAGACAAGGACGCGATGGCTTTGTCGAGCTGGGCGCCCACCCCGTGGGCATTCCGGCGCTCCACATGCACGAACGCGCTCGCGAGCAGAATGAGGCCGTGATAGTACTCGCTGCCGGTGCGCCGCCAGGCCTGCTCGAGCAGCTCATGACTAGCCCAGTATTCGCCGCGCGCAAAGGCCAGGAGGAACTGTCGGTACTCCGCCGGCAAATCCCGTCGCTCGGTCATCGATCCGGGGTCATCCCGGCGGATCGGTCGGCGCGCACGCGCAGCTGGCCGCAGGCGGCATCGATGTCGAGGCCGCGACTCCGGCGGACCACGGCTTCGACGCCTTGGTTTCGAAGGCGGTCGGCGAATGCCTTGATGCGACTCGGCGCTGTGGGGCTGAGGTCCGGGTCGCCGCCTGGATGAAGCGGCAAGAGATTTACCAGCGCGCCGAGCCGGCCGGCGTGGCGAGCCAACAGATCAGCGTCCTCGATGGTGTCGTTTGCGCCGGCAATCAGCACGTACTCGAGCGTCACTCGCCGCGCGAACGCCTTTGCCGCGCGGAGCACGGCGTCGAGATCGTACTTCTGCTCGATCGGCATGAGCCGCCGCCGGCGTTCGTGTGACGACGCGTGCAGTGAGATGGCCAAGCGGAATTGTTCCGGGCGAGCGGCGAGGTGGCGCATGGCGGGAAGAATGCCGACGGTGGACACGGTGATGTGTCTGGCACCGATGCCCAGGCCCTCCGGGGTGTTCAAGATGGTGAGCGCGCGGTCCACGGCGGGCCAATTGAGCAGCGGCTCCCCCATGCCCATGAAAACCACGTTGGTGGGCTTATCCGAGACGTCCTTCAGCACGAGTTCCCGCACCTGGCCGACGATCTCAAATGGGCTGAGGTGTCGTCGGAAGCCCATGCGTCCGGTCGCGCAGAAGACACAGCCCAGCGCGCACCCTGCCTGAGAAGACACGCAGAGCGTCCGTCGCTTTCCCGAGGGGATGAGGACCGATTCGATCGCCTCACCGTCCCGAAGACGCCAGAGGTACTTCCGCGTTCCGTCGGCGGCTGTCTGGACCGTCGCCACGTCGAGATGGGGCAGGGGGAACACGCCGTCGAGTTCGGCACGCAGCGCCGCCGGCAGCTCGGTGGCTTCCCGCCAGCTCCCGACCGGACGCTGCCACAACCGGGCGACGAGTTGGTCGACCCGATACCGCGGCAGCTCCCGAGCGGTCACCCATTCGGCGAGCGCGCCGCGCGCCGCGCTGGGTGTCAGATCCAGCAGAGTTTCTGGGGCCCTCGAGGTGCTCGGGCTGGGATTCGGCATGGAGGAATATGATATACCTGCGGAGAGGCCGCTGGGATCCGACCTCGGGGGAAACGGCCTAACCCGTGCTCGCTGCGTGACTTGCTCCCAATCTGAGCGGCCATTACGTTTGGCACATGAGGCCCCTCGTGCATGGGTTGCGACCGCCGCCTGCCCCTGCCTCCATTCCCGCCCCCTCGGTCCGGTCCCCGCGATTCGATTGTCAGGGGCTCGACCACTCCGACGCGTCCGCGTCCGGTCGTTGAGGACCGTCGCCACCGGATGACCGGCTCCTCCCAGACTCGTTCCCATCGGTGTGGTGAACTCACCACCGGCCATGTAGGACAGCATGTCACTCTCGGCGGGTGGGTGCATCGCCGGCGGGATCTCGGCGGCCTGGTCTTTCTCGATCTGCGTGATCGAACGGGACTGGTTCAGCTCAGCTGTGATCCGGCCTATGCCGGTCCTGACCTCATGGCGCGCGCGGCCAATGTGGGAGTCGAGGAAGTGCTCCTCATTGAGGGCGAAGTGGTTCGCCGGCCCGAGGCCGCGCGCGACCCCGCCATGGCGACGCGCGACGTGGAGGTCCAAGTCCGGTCGCTCGAAGTCGTCGGACCCGCGATCACCCCGCCCATCCAAGTGGCTTTTAAGGAAGGGGAGGCCTTGCCGGCGGAAGAGCTCCGGCTCAAGTACCGTGTCCTCGACCTGCGCCGCCCCGACTTGCAGCAAAACCTGATTCTCAGGCATCGATTGCTGCAGCGGGCCCGCCGGAGTCTGTCCGATCAGGGCTTCTTGGAAATCGAAACGCCGATCTTGACCAAGCCAACGCCTGAGGGCGCCCGGGATTACCTGGTGCCGAGCCGGATCCATCCCGGGGAGTTCTTCGCATTGCCGCAGTCTCCCCAGATCTACAAGCAACTGCTGATGGTGGCGGGATACGATCGCTATTTCCAAGTGGCGCGTTGCTTTCGCGATGAAGACCTGCGGGCGGACCGCCAGCCCGAATTCACCCAGATCGATATCGAGGCATCATTCGTCTCCGCGATCGACGTTCATGGGTTCGTCGAGCAGGTGCTGGTCGATCTGTGGGACGAGGCCGGGCACGCAGTGGCTCGTCCGTTTCCGCATCTGACCTATGCTGATGCGATGGAACGGTACGGCGTCGATAAGCCCGACCTTCGGTTTGGCTGGGCGATCAGGGATTTGACTCCTGCCGTCAATGAGAGCGGCGGCGAGGGGAGCGCGGCTCCCTTTGTCGCCTCGGCGCTCGCTGCGGGTGGGCGGCTCCGGGGTATCGTGGTTCCCGGCGGCGCGACTTTCTCCCGGCGCGAGATCGATGCCCTCACCGAAGCGGCCCGCGGCGCCGGCGCCGGCGGGCTCATGTGGGCGCGTCGCACCGACGCGGGCTGGGAAGGGCAGGGCGTGAAGGCCGTGGGTCATGATGTGCTCGCCCGGATCGAAGGGGCCGCGGGAGATCTCCTCCTGGCCGCTGTCGGATCGGACCAACTCACCTCCGCCGCACTCGCCGCGGTCCGCACGGGCCTCACTGCCCGGCCCGAGGCGACGCCCGACCTGCAGCATGCCTTTTGTTGGATCGTGGATTTCCCGCTATTCGAACTCGATCCGGAATCGGGCAAGTCGGTGCCTGCCCACCACCCGTTCACCGCGCCTCATCCCGAGGACCGAGGCCTGCTCGAGCGCGACCCCGCCCGGTGCCGGTCGACCCATTATGACGTGGTGTACAACGGGAGCGAACTCGGGAGCGGGTCCATACGTATTACCGATATTGAGCTTCAGCGGCGCATATTCACAATGTTGGGTATGTCGGAAGCCGACATCGACCGGCGCTTCGGGTTTTTGCTCAACGGGCTCCGGTACGGCGCGCCGCCGCACGGCGGGTTTGCGATCGGGTTCGACCGGGTCGTTATGCTCTTGGCGGGGGCCCAGTCGCTCCGGGACGTGATCGCGTTTCCGAAGACCGCCGGTGGACGGGCGCTGTTCGAGGGCGCGCCGACGCCGGTCGATCCCAACGAGATGGCCGAGCTCCACCTCGAACTCAAGCGGCGGTAATGGCAAGCGATTCCGACTCGGCACCAGAGGACTCCCAACGGCGGATCACCGCGGAGGGAGCGGATCCTCTGCTGCTGGCGGGCATCAATGACGCCAATCTCATCGAGCTGGAACGCGCGCTTGGCGTGCGAGCCTCGCTCCGCGGCGATACCTTGGCTCTTGGCGGACCACCCGACGCATTGGAGCGGGCCGTTGCCGTGGCTCGCGAGATGGTCGATCTCGCGCGCATGGGGGTGACCATAGGGACGGATGACGTTGAGCGACTCGTGGAGCAAGGGAGTGTCACGCCCGCCGCTGGGACGGAGCCCCGGGAAGATCTCCGCATCCTGCTGCCCGGCATCAGACGGCCAATCCAGCCGAAGACCAAAGGGCAACGCGACTACCTCGAGGCGATGGTCACGCACGACCTCGTCGTGTCGATCGGCCCAGCCGGCACCGGCAAGACCTATCTGGCGGTGGCAAAGGCGGTGGAGGCGCTGGCCCGCAAGCGGGTGCGGCGCATCATCCTGGCTCGACCGGCGGTCGAGGCCGGCGAATCGCTGGGGTTCCTCCCGGGCGACCTCCAGGCCAAGGTGGATCCGTACCTGCGCCCGCTCTACGACGCGCTCGAGGACATGATGCCGCACGACCGCGTCCAGCGTGCGCTGGAGAGTCGCGTGATCGAGATCGCGCCGCTGGCCTATATGCGGGGCCGGACGCTGTCGGACGCGTTCATCATTTTGGATGAGGCGCAGAACGCAACGAGCGCGCAGATGAAGATGTTCCTGACACGGTTGGGTGTGAACAGCATGACTGTGGTCACCGGTGACAAGACGCAGATCGATTTGCCTGTCCCGGAGGAATCCGGGCTCCTGCAGATCGAGCGAATCCTCCCCGGGGTCGAAGGAATCGCCTTCTGCTATCTGAACGATGCGGATGTAGTCCGGCATCGGCTGGTGAAGCAAATCATCCGCGCCTACGCGGAGGATCGGAAGGCCTAATGCCGGGAGGGCAGGTTCATGCCCGCTCGACACCCGGGCGCTCGTCGTGAGTCAGAACAGCGAGGTGAGCGTCAGCGGCCATCGCCGCCGGGTCCTTTCCAACGACCGAGTGGAACGCATCGTCCGGGCCGTGCTCGGTGGCGAGCGCCGGGACGCGCGCATCTCGGTCACGTTCCTGGGCCGCGACGCCATGCGGGAACTCAATCGCCGCCATCTCGGACATCGCCGTCCGACTGATGTGCTGGCCTTTCGTCTCTCGGAACCGGATGGTAGGCTCGTCGGAGACGTCTACGTCTGTCCCTGGGTCGCGCAACGGGAAGCCCGTGCCCGCAACATCACGTTCGAGGAGGAGTTGACACGGTTGATCGTTCACGGAACGCTGCATGTGTTGGGACATGATCATCCGGATGGGCCTGGACGGACGTCCTCGCCGATGTGGATGCTGCAGGAACGATATGTGAGATCACTCCGGTGATCGGCGTCCTGCAGTATTGGATCGCGCCGGCGATCGCCGTGCTCCTCACCCTGTGGGCGGCATGGGTGGCGATCGCCGCCGAGTCCGACGAAGACGTACCGCGGGTGCTCGATGGAACCTGGAGTGGTGGCGGCGCGATGCCATTGGCTCGCTCGCTCCACGTGGTCCATCTCTCACTCCTCCTCGTTGCCGGAGCCGCCGCGGGTGCCACGGTGGCGTGGTGGACCTGGTCGTCGGTGGGCCAGCTGATCCGGCTTCCCGTTGTGGTGCTGCTGGTGTGGGTGGTCGGCGACCTCCTGCCGCGGGCCCTCGTGGCCATCGAACCTGCCCTGACCGGCCCGGCCCGCCGCATGGCCGCGAAGACCTTGACCCCCTTCTCGCCGCTTTTCCGCTTGGTGATGTGGGCCGACGCCAATTGGCGCCCGCTGAAGCCCTCGGCCGACCAGCGCCATCTGGCGGATGCCGAACGCGACATGCTGCTGGGAGTCTTCTCGCTCGCGGGAACCACCGTGTCCGAGGTCATGACGCCGCGGATCGATATCGTGTCCGTGGATACCGCCGATTCGTTCGAAGACGTCGTCGCAACGTTTCGGAGCGCGGAGCATTCACGCCTCGTGGTCTACGGCGGCAACCCCGATACCGTGTTGGGGGTGATCTACGCGAAGGATCTCCTCGCCACCTTGTCTCAAACCGAGCAAGTGCGGCAGCACTGGACCAGCCTGATCCGGCCGGCCGAGTTTGTGCCCGAGGAGAAGACGCTCGATCGCCAGCTGCACGACTTCCAACGCGGCCCCCGCCACTTGGCCGTCGTCGTGGACGAGTATGGGGGGACAGCCGGCATCGTGACGCTCGAGGACATCCTCGAAGAGGTCGTCGGCGAGATCCGGGACGAATACGATACGGATGAAGTCGCGCCCATCCAAGAGAAGGCGGATGGCAGCCTCGCGGTCCAGGGAGGGGTGGCGCTGGCCGAGTTGGAGGCGGTGCTCGACCACCGCTTCGGCCGGGAGGACGTGAGTACGGTGGGAGGGTTGGTCTTGGCGGAGTTCGGCCGCGTGCCGCGTAACGGCGAATCGGTGTCGGTGCCGGGGTACACCCTCCATGTCGAGCAAATGACCGGTCGACGGGTGAAGTGGGTCCGGCTCATGCCGCTCGCACCCTCGACCGAGCCCGAAGCTCCCCAGGAGCAGCCTCGATGATCTGGGCAGTGGTGCTGGTGGGCTTGAGCCTCACGGTCTTCGGCGCGACCGCCGGCGCCGCGTTGGTGGCGATCAGTCGGGTCGAGTTGTCCAGGGCGGCGTCGCGGCAACTCCGTGGGGCCACCGGGGCGCTCACCCGATTGGGACGACTCGACGCGCTGCTGGTGGCGGGCTCGACTACGACCGCGCTCGGGGTCGTCATTCTGGGTGCCGCGTTTCCCGCGGCCTTTTCCGGCTCGCGCTGGTGGCTCGCGGCGCTGCTCGGTCTGTTCGTCGCGGTCCCGGTCGTTCTGTTCGGGGGCTATCTCCTTCCGCGATGGGTCACCCAACCGCGTGCCGAGTCCGTGGCCAAGAGGGTGATTCCCGTCCTCGAACTCTGGGCCGGGGTCTTGCGATTGGTCTTGCCAGTCAGGCGCGGGAGCCGGGTGAACCAGCTCCGGTCGTTGTGGCGGGAGGGAGCGGCAGTGGGGTTGGACGTCGAAACGGATCTGGAAATGGTGGGTGGCGTCGTCACCTTCACGGAGCGGCCGGTTCGGGAAGTCATGACGCCGCGGACCGACATGATCGCGGTGGAGGAAGGGTCGTCCCTGGAGCAGATCAGCCTGGTATTCAACGAAAGCGGCTATACTCGGCTTCCGATCTACCGTGACACGCTCGACAACATCATCGGCATGGTGCACGCCTTCGATCTGTTCAAACTCGCTCCGGGAGAGCCGCTTCCCGTTCGGCCCGTGGCCATTGCTCCCGCGAGTCGATCCTGCGTGGACCTGCTCCTCGACATGCAACGGGAGCGCCGGCACCTGGCTGTGGTGCTCGATGAGTTCGGCGGGACCTTGGGGCTCGCGACGCTTGAGGATCTGCTCGAGGAGCTCGTGGGCGAGATCTTCGATGAGCAGCATGACGAGCGTGAGGGCGCGGTGCCCGAGGCCGGTACGGGCCTGCTCGAGACCGGTGGCTCGTCGCCCCTGACGCTTCTCGAAGAACGCTTTGGCGTGTCCATTGCCGGCGTGCGAGCCAAGACGATCGGTGGGCTTCTGACGGAACTCGCCGGGCGGATCCCTCGGTCCGGTGAACGGTTTCTCATCCAGAACCTCGAGTTTGACGTGATCGACGCCAGCGCCACTCAATTGCAGCGCATCCTCATCCGGCCGGGCCCGGTGCGGACGCTGCCCCTTGGGAGGGAGGGTCGGTGACTCCATCCGCCTCCACACCCAAAGCGCTCATCGAACTGATCGAAGCGGGGCAGCTCGAGAGGTTCGCCGAGTTGGCGGGACACGTCGAGGCGCCCGATCTGGCCGACGTGCTGGCCCTTCTGAGTGACGAAACGCGACTCCTGGCGGTGCGCGCCTTACCGCCCGAGGTGTCGGCCGCGGCGCTGGCGGAAATGCCCGAAGAGGCCCACGCCGAGGACACCTTGGCCGCGCTCGACGCGGGTGAGGCTGCGGACATCCTCGAGGAACTCGAGGATGACGATGCCGCGGACATCCTGGGCGAACTCGAGCCATCGGAACAGGAGCGGATCCTCGCCGAGGTAGAGGATCCAACCGAAGTCGAGCAGCTCCTACGGTACGACGAGGAGACGGCGGGTGGTCTGATGACCACCCACGTGGTCACCGTGCAGGATACCGTAACCGCTGCCCAAGCCTTGGAAGAAATCCGGCGGCAAGCGGACGAAGTCGATGACTTCTACCAGATCTTCGTGGTGGACCGTCGTCGTCGCCTGGTCGGATACCTCCCGCTCAAGTCCCTGGTGGTGAGCCAGCTGGACCGTCCGGTGCGAGAGATCATGGAGGCTCCGGATATCACCGTTACGCCGGACCTCGATCAGGAAGAGGTCGCCCGGATGATGGCGCGGTACAACCTGCCGAGCGTCCCGGTGGTAACTGGCGACGGCCGCCTGCTCGGCCGGGTGACCTTCGATGATGTCGATGACGTGGTCGAGGCCGAGACCACCGAGGACATGCTCAAGTTCGGCGGCGTGTCGGCCGATGAGGAATTGGGAGCGGAGTGGCGGAGTGCCGTGGGCAGCCGGCTTCCATGGCTCACCGTCAACTTGCTCACGGCGTTTCTCGCCTCCGGCGTCGTGCTGCTGTTCCAAGACATCATTCAGGCCGCCGTGGTGCTCGCCGCTATCATGCCGATCATTGCCGGTATGGGCGGCAATGCCGGAACCCAAGCCTTGGCGGTCACCGTACGACGGCTGGCGCTCGGGACGATTCCACGTGGGCAGTCTCTGCGGGTGATCGGGAAGGAAACCCTCGTTGGCGCCGTCAACGGGTTGGTGGTTGGAGTGGCGGTCGCTGTCGTCACCCTCGCGCTCGGCGAGGGCGGCCGGCTCGGCCTGCTGGTGTTCATCGCCATGACGGGGAACGTGTTGATCGCCGGATGCGCCGGCGCCTTCATCCCCATCCTGCTCCAGCGGGTGGGGGTCGATCCCGCAATCGCATCGTCCGTCTTCGTCACCACCATCACCGACATCTTCGGCTTCCTGTTGCTGCTGGGCCTGGCCGGAATCGTGTTGTTTTGAGGCAACCCACACCGTGGGTCAGTGCGCGGCTCCGTGCTTGCCGGAATAGGGTCATTGAACCATATTTTGGAGCCGCAGCGGCTCGGCCCTCGATGCAGTCAGCCTGCGAACTTTGACACCCCGTGCGGATCCCGGGCGTGATCTCGTTCGAGGATCACGGCACCTCAACCGAGACCGATCACATCTCCATCGGCAGCAGCGTTCCATGATGCCCGTGTCGGGCCGCGATGCGCACAATGTCCCCTGGGCCGGAGACGAGTGGAACCCTGTGCTCGAACAGTGCTCACCAGCGATAGACGAAGGAGTCGCGTGACGGACAACCATTCACTTGGCGTTCTGGAGATTCTGGCCAACGGCTCTGGCTTTCTCCGGCGGGCAAAGACCTCGTACCTCCCGGGCCGAAACGATGTCTACGTCTCACGATCGTTGATCCGCCAATTCGGCCTGCGCACCGGTGACGAGCTGGGCGGCGAGGTCGGCAAACCGAATCGGCGCGGCAAGAGCCCACCGTTGGTCACCCTGAGCCACATCAACAGCCAGCCCTGTGACGGAAAGCTCGAGCGTCCCGATTTCAGCACGCTGACCGCCACGCATCCCAACGAATTGTTATCGCTCGAATGTGCCACGGCTTCCGATCGGTCCGTCGTCCACATCACCCGCGTGATCGATTTTCTCTGCCCCTTCGGCAAGGGCCAGCGGGCCCTGATCGTGGCGCCGGCCAAGGCGGGGAAGACGACGGTGCTCCGGGCGATTGCCCAGGGGGTGGCCACCAATCATCCCGACTGCCTGTTGCTGATCCTGCTGGTGGATGAGCGGCCGGAGGAAGTGTACGAAATGGAAGCCGGCGGGTTTGGCGAGGTCATTGCCTCGACCTTTGACCACCCGGCGGACCGTCACATCGCCGTCGCCAGCATGACCCTCGAACGGGCCCGACGGCGCGTGGAAGCGGGACAAAACGTGGTGATCATCCTGGACTCCATTACCCGCCTCGCCCGGGCCTACAACACCGTCGAACGTGGCCGGGGCCGCACGCTGTCGGGAGGGCTGGAGGCAACCGCGTTGGAAAAGCCGAAGCGGTTCCTGGGGAGCGCCAGGCGCATCGATACCAAAGAAGGCGGCGGGTCGCTCACGATTGTCGGCACGGCGCTGGTGGACACGGGTTCACGCATGGACCAGGTCATCTTCGAGGAATTCAAGGGGACCGGCAATAGCGAACTCGTTCTCAGCCGCGAACTCGCGGAGCGGCGCCTCTTTCCCGCCATCGACCTCGCGGCGAGCGCGACCCGTCGGGAGGAGTTGCTGCTCTCGGGCGATGCCTTGGCCGCGTCCCACCTGTTCCGGCAACGCATGGCGGATGCCCCGCTTCATGCCGCCGTGGACGATCTGATCACCCGCATGAAGCGGTCCCCCACCAACGCCGAGATGATCAAGACGATTGTGGACCAAGGCTAGCGGCGCTTGCCTCGCCTCGCTGCCGCAGCGAGTTTTCGGTCCTATGACGTGGGATGGTCTTCTCGGAGGTGTACGGGCGCGCAAGCCGGCCGCGCTGGCCCGCGTCATCTCCATGGTCGAGAACCAGCGCCCAGGGTTCGAGCAGGTTCTCTCCGCCATCCACGCTGAGCTGGGGCGGGCCCATCGGGTGGGTATCACCGGCCCTCCGGGCGCGGGCAAATCGACCCTCGTCGAACGGCTGGTCGGCGGATATCGAGCGAAAGGGCTCACGGTGGCCGTCGTGGCGGTCGACCCAACCAGCCCGTTCACCGGCGGAGCACTCCTCGGCGACCGGATTCGGATGGAGGCGGTGACCCTGGATGAAGGGGTCTTCATCCGATCGATGGCTACGCGGGGCTCGCTGGGCGGTCTCGCCACGGCAACGCGCGAGGTGTGCGATGTACTCGATGCGGCGGGGTTCGATCGCATTCTGGTCGAGACCGTCGGGGTGGGGCAGTCCGAGCTCGCCGTGAGCGGCATGGCCGACACCAGCGTCCTCGTCCTCGTGCCCGAGTCGGGCGACGGCATCCAGGCCCTGAAGTCGGGCATCATGGAAATCGCGGACCTCTTTGTGGTGAACAAGGCGGACCGGCCCGGGGCGGATCGGCTGCGGCAGGAAATCGAGGTGATGCTCGGTATCCGGCAGGGGCACGCATTTCGCCACATTCCCGCCCATCATGGAGGACTGACGCCGCCCGACGCGTCGCCCGCGCCGGAGACGGGCGGATGGCGCCCTCCGGTCCTCGGAGTGGTCGCCACGAAGGGTGAAGGGATCGACAGCCTGCTCGAAGGGATCGACGCGCACTATCGGTCGATCGAGGCGACCGGGAGCCTGATGGACCGCCGCCGGTTCCGGGCGTCGGGCCGGGCACGGGAAGTGCTGGAACGGGCCACTCGGCAGTGGTTGTGGACCGAGACCGGTGCGGAGCGGGTGCTGGAGGAGCGGTTGGACGATATCGTGGCGGGTCGTGTGAGCCCGTACGATCTCGCGGAGGAAGTCATCCAGAGTCTCAAGCAGGGCACGCGTCTATGAGCGAGCACGAGAGCGCATCCTCGCCGGATAACATGACCGACCGGGTGGCCCGGCAGGAGCAGGAGCTGGTCCGGCTGCGAGCGGAAGTCCGGGCGTGGCGGGAACTGGTCTCGCGGCTCCCTACGCGGGAGGACTCGGACTTCACGTCCGTCTCCGGCCGGACGGTCGATCCGGTGTACACCGCCCTCGATGTCCGGCCGGATGTCGGAGAGATGCTCGGCCTACCGGGCCAGTATCCCTACGTGCGCGGCGTACACCCGACCGGATATCGCGGCAAACTCTGGACGATGCGTCAATTCGCCGGCTTCGGCACGGCGGCCGATTCCAATGCCCGATTCAAGTTCCTGCTCGAGCACGGGCAAACCGGCCTGTCCGTCGCCTTCGATTTCCCCACCCTCATGGGGTACGACGCCGATCACCCTCGTGCCGAGGGCGAGGTTGGGAAATGCGGGGTGGCCATCTCGAGCCTGGACGACATGGAGACGCTGTTCGACGGCATCCCGTTGGATCGCGTGTCCACGTCGATGACCATCAATGGTCCGGCCGCCATGCTGTTCTGTTTTTATGTGGCGGCGGCGGAGAAGCAAGGAGTACCGCTCGAGACGCTGCGTGGAACGATCCAAAACGACATCCTCAAGGAATATGTCGCCCAGCACGCATGGATCTACCCGGTGGAGCCGGCGCTCAAGATCATCATCGACTTGTTCGAATGGGCGGCCGAGCACACACCGAAATGGAATACCATCTCCATCTCGGGCTACCATATCCGCGAGGCAGGGGCGACTGCCGTTCAAGAACTGGCTTTTACCCTGGCGAACGGGCTGTGCTACGTCGAGCGGGGCATCGAGCGAGGGCTCAGCGTCGACAGCTTCGCTCCTCGGCTCTCGTTCTTCTGGGACATCCATAATGATTTCTTCGAAGAAATCGCGAAGATGCGCGCCGCGCGCCGCATCTGGGCGCGCCAGCTCCGGGAACGATTCGGGGCCCAGGATCCGCGCAGTTGGAAGATGCGGTTCCATTGTCAGACGGCGGGGGTAACGCTCACGGCACAGCAGCCGCTGATCAACATCATCCGGGTCGCGTATCAGGGCATGGCGGCGGCCCTGGGCGGGACCCAGTCGTTGCACACCAACGCCTTCGATGAAACGCTGGCGTTGCCGACGGAGAACTCCGCCCGCATTGCCCTTCGCACCCAGCAAATCTTGGCGTACGAGACCGGTATTCCCAACGTCACCGATCCGCTGGGCGGCTCGTATTACCTGGAGGCCCTGACCGATCAGTTTGAACGGGAGACGGAAGCTCTCTTTGCCGAGATCGAGGCGCAGGGCGGCGTGGTTGCCGCGATCGAAAAGGGCTGGCTCCAACGCCAGATTTCGGAATCTGCCGCCCAGTTTCAGCGGGACGTAGAAAGCGGGCGGCGGCCAGTCGTGGGGGTCAATACCTTCACGGAGGGGGGTGAGGCGTCGGTCAACATCCTGAAGATTGGCGACGAAGCCGAGCGCGTCCAACGCGAACGCATGGCGCGGCTCCGCGCACACCGTGACGACGGGTTGGTGCGTCAGCGTCTCGACGCGCTCAAAGCGGCCGCCGCCACCGAGCAGAACGTCATCCCAGCCATGCTCGATTGCGCGCGCGCCTATTGTACGTTGTTTGAAATGCGCCAGGTATTGGAAGAGGTCTTCGGTCACTATCGTGAGCCGGTCTTCTTCTAGCGATCCCGGCGACTGGAGATAGCGACTATGACGAGCGCCACCGTGCCCAAATTGCCGGCACAACTGGAACTCCTCAACAAGGTCAAACCGGGCAAGTACCGGGTCGTGACCTGCTACTTGAAGCTCGAGCCGCGCGATCGGTCGCGCGGCAAGTACCTCATCAAGATCAAGAACCGGATCAAGGCCGTGGAAACCGCCCTGCCGGGTCTCGGGCTGCCGCGATCCGTGGCGGACGGGATTCGGGATGACCTGACGCGGCTCCACCTGTTCCTCAAGAAGACGAGTAACCTGCCCTCGACGCAGGGCGTCGCCTTGTTTCTCTGTGGACCGATCGGACTATTCGAGGTCGTCCCGTTGCCGCGCGTGTTCCGCTCGCGGTTGGCTGTCGACCGCACGCCGCTCGTCCGGGAATTGGCCGCGTTGCAGGAAGAGATCGGCCGGATCGTGACGGTGCTCTTGGACCGGACCAGCGCGAGACTCTTCGAGGTCACGGCCTTCGGGGTGTCCGAGGTGGCCAGTATCCGAGCGGACAGCACCCGGGGGCACAAGTTCAGGAGTGTGCGCGGCGACAGCCTGTCGAGTGGCGGTAAGTTCAGCCTCGGCCGACAAAGCATGGGCGGCTTCGGCGAGCGGACCTACAACAACCGGATTCAACACGAGAAGCAGCGGCACTACGAATTCGTTGCCCGCCGCCTGTTCGACTTGAACCAACGGCAGCCGGTTACTGGTGTCGTGCTCGCCGGCGTTGGCACGACGGCTGGCGCCTTGGAGCCCTTCCTCCATCCCTATGTGGCCGAACGGGTCATCGGAAAGCTCAAGCTCTCTCCCAAACAGGCCACCCCCGCGGAAGTCCATACTGCAACCCTCGCCGTGAGGGAAGAGCACGAGCGGGCCTCGGAACGCGCCCTCGTCAGTTCGATGGACGGTGCACTGGGGGAAGGATGGGCGGTGAACGGCGTCCGGGATACGCTGAAGGCCCTGGCACGTGGCCAGGTCCGGACCCTTCTGGTGAACGCCGAAGCCAGCATCCCCGGGTTCCGGTGCGCCGACTCGGGCGCGGTGGTGCTCGAGCCCAGGGATTGCCGGGGCGCTGGTGAGCCAATTCCAATTCTGGACGCCGTGGACGACGCGATCGAAGAAGCGCTCAATCAACGCGTGCCCGTCGACGTGGTGCATGACCCGACCGCCCGAGGGCAGATCGATGGCATCGCCGGACTGCTTCGCTTTCGGTAAACCGATGGCATCGGCGTCCTGTGTGATCGAGAGCATGCCCGTTGGCCCTTTCGCGTATGGAGAGTTGTGATGGCTTCCGCCTCCTCGTCCAAGGCTCCCGCCCGTCCCATCCGGATCCTCGTCGCGAAGCCC
>DATHRW010000001.1:0-2056 GCA_035464955.1 Gemmatimonadales bacterium | reverse complement strand
CCGCTTGGCGCGGGACGCCGGTGTCTGGACCGTTGTCACCGGGGAGTTCGAGCAGGCTGAGGACTCGCTACGCCTCACGGCCAGGGTGTACGACGTCGCCACCGGCGCACGAGTAGACCAGGTGCAGTCGACCGCGCCGATCGGCGACGACGTTCGCTCCACGTTCGATCAACTCGCGACCCGGCTCTTGAACCTGAGTGGCGCCCCGACCGACGTCCAAGCCGACCTGGCCAAGGCCACGACGGAATCCGTGGCGGCGTACCGGGCTTACTTGAATGGCGTGCACCACCTCAACAAGTGGGAGCTCTCGGAAGCCATCGCCGACCTGGCGCAGGCAGTCACGATCGACAGCACCTTTGGCCTGGCGTATTACAAGCTGGCGCTCGCCCGTGGCTGGAGCCTCGGAACCAATGACTCGATTTCGAATCGGGCCATGGTCCATGCGACCCGATATTCGAGCGATCTGCCGGCACACGAGCGCAAGGTCATCCAAGCCTACCGGGCGTTCATCGAGGGTGACAACGCAAGCGCCCGGCGACTGTATGAGGAACTCCTGGCCCAGAATCCCGCGGACGCCGATGCGTGGTACGGACTTGGCGATTCCTGGTTCCATCAGCCCGGTGAAGACCGCCCGGCGGGTTGGACCAAGTCTCTCAGAGCCTTTTCCCGGTCGCTGGAGCTCGATCCGGGGTATGCACTGGCGTTCGACCACATTATGTGGTTGCTCGCCAATGCTGCCCGTCCCAACAGCCTGATCGCGTTGATGCCGGGCGACTCCTTGGCGCCGACTCACAACGCCGCCCAAGGCAGGGTGCTCGACTCGACCCAACTCGCACGGGCCATCGCACGGGCCCGGAGCAACGCGGTTCAACGGGCCCGCACGTGGGTCGCAAGCCAGCCCGACGTCGACCGGGCCCACAACGCCTTGATCGACGCCTACATCTTGAGCGGGGAATATCCGCTGGCGCTGAGCGAAATCACCCAGTCTCTCGAGTCCGGGCGGGCGCGACCGGACCTTCCCTTCCGAGAAGCCCGGGTGTATCTCGCGGCGGGAAATACGGACCGCGCGGCCGAGGTGTTGCGTGCTGCGCTCGACTCGATCGCCCCGGACGACTTCCGCGTACTGGACCGGCACTTCGACCTGGTGAACCTGGTGGCCGCCAGCTCAAACGTCTTCGCGTACCTGGGCGACATCTCGACTGCGGCGAAGGCAATTCAGTTGGCGGACGATGTTCGTCGCGCCCTGGATTTCGAAGAGGGCGGGCCAAACGCCGAGTTCTTTGACGAGTGGTGGAGCCGCAACATGCTGGGCAATCTGTACGCGGCGACCGAGGCCCCGGTTGCGATGCAGCGGCAGGTGTGGAACGCCGTCGCGGAAACGGCCCGCCTGGCCCCGGGGGAAGTACGCCATGCGGTGGCAATGTCAGGCGCGTCCGCCGCTCTCGGCGTCTTCCTCACCACGTTCGCCGATTCCTCGGCGCTGGTCGAATTCCAGGCGCTGACCGAGCATACTTTGGCGCGGGAGGTCCGCGCCCTCTTGGCCCTGAGCCGCAAGGACCCCGTCCGGGCCCGCGAGGTGCTCAACGAGCCGGTACGGGGCAGCGAGCCGCTGGCGACGGCGAAAGAAGAGAAGATGTACCTGGCCGAGCACTATCGAGTGCCGCTGGCGGCGCAGGCGCGCTACATGTTGGGGGAGTATGGGACGACGCTGGACTTGCTACGGAACTTCGAGCCGTCCCAGTTCAACACCGACCGGTTCGATCCGCGCTGGGGGATGATCGGTCGGGTTCGGGTCATGCGCGGCCTGGCCTACCAGGAGCTCGGCCGGATGGCGGAAGCCGAGGAGCAATACCGCTTGGCGTTGGCCCAATGGAAGACACCTGATCCCTCGCTCCAACCGCTCGTCGACGAGATCGAAGCCCAGATTGCCGCGATGGGACGCCCCGGCTGAGGCCGGAGCTTCGGTTCCCAAAACGGCTTGCTCCGGGATAGGTTTCCCCGCACGAAGTCGAGGCCGTAGCCCTTGGGCATGCGGCGCGCCGCCAACTCACTCTCG